>JALOQD010000100.1 GCA_025453525.1 Myxococcota bacterium | reverse complement strand
TCGAACCGCAGGACTTAGCTACGCTGGGGGCGTTTTTCACGCCATCTGTCGATTTCATGAGCAGAGGTACTTTATCGACGGGCCTGCGGACCGGGAAAAAGACCTGAGATGATTGAGACAGAGCCAGACGGGACTGGACTGCCAGATTCTCGGCTACTGCCGGATGTCCAGCCATGTGCCTCTCGTGGTACTGGCTGGGCATCATCCGCTTTCACGGCTGATTGTGAAGACCCACTCGTTGTGGGGCCTTGTCCTCGTCCTTGCGGCGGCCCAAAAAGACTCCCGGCACGTACACGGTCGGCGGGTTTAACGCCACCTTGCAGCGCAGTGAGCTCGACGAGCAGGGCAAGGTTACACGCGTCGTTCCCCAGTTTAGGCCCGTCCTTGTCAGGCGACGGCGCTGTGCACGATCCCTGGCTCCGAGGATTTCTGGGCGGCATCCGTCACGCGCGGCTTGGCGCTGGCGTTGAGCACACCTTTGAAGGAGTCGCGATAGGCCCATGCCAGGGCAAGCTGGAGCGCCCCGAGCACCAACGCCATGACCGTTCCTTGCGGAGCCAGGAACAGGTGGAACGCGGCGATGTGAATCGTGATGGGCGCCAGCACGATCAGGGCGAGTGGAACGAAACGTCCGGTAAGGAGTGCCAACCCTACAGCCATCTTCGTGGCCATGAGCAGGGGTAGGAAGTAGCCGGTCGCCGCTAGGCTGGCCAGGAAACTACCAGCTGGGCCAGGCATGTCTCCCATGGGCATGAATTGCAGAAAGCCGTTGAGCCCGGACACGAAGAAGACCAGCCCGAGGAATCCTCGAGCGGTTATCGTAGACCATTTGATGAGCCTTGGCATGGTTCTCCTCCTTGGTTGGCGGAGGAACCAATCCCCCGGTACGGGTGCAGAGTCCACGAAGCGTCGCTCCGTTACTCTTAGGGCTCACGCAAAAACAACGATGCATCTCGTCCAGCGGCGTTGCTCGTCCAGTGAATACCACCAGTATTCCCTCTCCTCGCGCCTTGCTGGACGAGCGCCTCAGCCACCCAATTCTGCGAACTTATTCCTGCGTGAACCCTTAGGAGGGACAGTGGTCCCACTGGGTCGCGGCAGAGGCCAAGCCGTTTATGGCGTTGCTTTTCCTCGGCCCGCCAGGGCACTATCGCAACATGTCGAACCCACCTCAGAGCCGCGATCGACGCCGATGGCTCACGGCGCTAGGCGTTGGCGGGTTTATCGCCGTCGCCATCACCCTGGGCTCCATGGTGTCCATCGAGGACGCCAAGAACGTGGCTCGCGAGACCCGGCAGTGGTCGCAGTCGCACCTTGGGCTCGCGGTGCTCTGTATCGGCGTGGCTCAGTTCTTGAGCGGCGTCACCGGCATTCCCACCAAAGGAGTCGCCACGCTCGTCGCTGGAGCCTTGGTCGGTCCGCTTCTTTCTGGCGTTGCGACGCTCAGCGGTGTCGCCGTGGGCACAACGATGCTGTTTTTCGCGACGCGTCGCTTGCTCGGGGAATATGTGAGAAATCGTCTGGGCCCTCGGCTCGCCTGGGTGGAAGAGCGTCTGGCGCACCGTCCCATCTGGTCCATGATCGCCCTGCGGTTGATGATCACTCTGCCCTATGGGCCGATCACGATGGCCGCGGCGTTGTCTCGGGTGCGCTACCGCGACTTTCTCGTCGGCTCCATCATCGGCGATCTTCCGGTCATCGCCCTGTACTCGGTCGCTGGCAGCCGCCTCGAGGCGCTCGCGTCCACCCGTGACGTGATCGACCCCTGGAGCGCCACGCTGCTTCTGTGCGCTGCAATCGTGATGCTCGCCTCGGTGCTCGTCCGCGGCCCCCAAAAAAACTCGATGAACAGGCCCATATGACCTCTTGGAGAGGCTATTGCGCGATGCTATAAGTTCCGTGCGCCGTCGGTAGCGCTTTTTTTCACAAGTGCCCGTCGAGACGAGCGCATGCCCCAAGGAGGCGCCTCAATGAGCGACTGCAGAACCATGCTGACCAAAGAAGAACTCGTTGCCCGTGCTGAAAAACCCGCAGAAGAGTCGATGAAGCTCCACCCCTACTACCGCGGCAAGATTGAAGTCGTTCCGAAATGTTGCATTCGAAATATCGATGATTTCGCCATCTGGTACACGCCGGGTGTAGCCGCCCCCTGCAAGGCAATTCATAAGGATCCGCAGCAGGTCTACGAGATGTGCTCCAAGGGTAATATGGTCGCGGTGGTTTCAGATGGCAGCCGCGTGCTCGGCCTCGGCGACATCGGCCCTGCCGCCGGCTTGCCGGTGATGGAAGGCAAGGCCATCCTGTTCAAGTACCTCGGGGGAGTCGATGCGTTCCCCCTGTGCATCAACGCGGACACGGCAGAAGACATCATCGATTTCGTGCTGCGCATCCAACCGACCTTTGGCGGCATCAACCTCGAGGACATCGAAAAGCCCAAGTGCTTCGAGGTGCTCGACACCCTGCGCGAGAAAGCCGAGATCCCGGTGTGGCACGACGACCAGCAGGGCACAGCAGCCGTAACCCTGGCCGGCCTCATCAACGCGGCCAAGATCGTCGGCAAGCCCATGGACAAGCTCAAGATCGGCATGCTCGGCGTGGGCGCCTCCAACCAGCGCATCGCGATCATGCTGGCCAAAGCCGGCGTGGATCCGTCTCTGTGCTACATGGCCGATTCGGTGGGCCTTTTGTACAAAGGCCGCCCAGACCTCAAGGACGATCGCTGGAAAGCCCACTTGGCGGACATTACGAACGGGGAGAAGCGCCAGGGCGGGCCAGAAGTCGCGTTCGACGGCGCCGATGTCATGATCGCCCTTTCCAAGCCTGGCCCAACCACGGTCAAGCCAGCGTGGATTCGAAGCATGGCCAAGGACGCGATCGTGTTCGTCTGTGCCAACCCCGTGCCGGAGATTTGGCCATGGGAGGCCAAGGAGGCCGGCGCCCGTATCGTCGCCACCGGCCGCAGCGACTTTCCCAACCAAGTCAATAACTCCCTGGGGTTCCCGGGCATCTTCCGCGGCACCCTCGATGTCATGGCTACCACCATCACCGACGAGATGTGCATCGAGGCCGCGCGCGCGCTCGCCACGCTCGCCGAAGAGGACGGCATGCACGAGGAGCGCCTGCTGCCCACCATGGACGATTGGAAGGTCTTCCCGCGCGAAGCCGTGGCCGTGGGACAGAAGGCCATCGAGCAAGGCGTGGCGCAGCGCAAGCTCACGCCCACGGAAGCCTACGAAATCGCCGAGACCACCATCTGCCGCGCTCGCTCCGAGATGGACATGCGTCAGAAGGAAGGCTTCATCAAGCTCCCATAGGCACGCCTGCGCCGTCCATGGCTGGCAGTATGCCGAGCCAGGATGATTCCTCAGGGACGCTACGGAAGCTCCCTTTTCCTCAGTTACTGTTGGAGAGCCACATGAGGAAGGTGACGAGGGCGAGCAAGCCGAAGGTGATGATGCCTATCAGGTTGCCGCCGTTGCGCTGGGTCCAGGTGCGGGGCTCTTCTTGTTTGCTCGATTCGCCGCTGAGCGCGCTCGAGCTGTTTGAAGCTTCGCCTTTGGGTTGTTGCTGTGCCATGGTCTTTTTTCTCCTCAGTACGCCGAAACGACTCGGCGCGTACAGGCGTTGTCACTGCCGCGGCTCCACAGGCTGCGCAAAGCCGGGCTCATCCATTGAAAGGATCGTGACGGCCTATGCTTGAGGAGGTCGATCCAGACGGCGGCCGAACCCCGAGGCTGGGTTCAGTCCCACGCGACAGCCAAAGGCCGCGTCCGTCGCTGGTCCATCGAGTTGCCAGGAGGTACAAAGCTCCACGCCAAAAAACACCGGGGAAAACACTGGCTCTGGGGTGCGGACAGGTGAACCATGCCCTGGCCCTTGGTCTGTCGAGAGGACCATACACGGCGGCGCCAAGTCGATGAGCCCGTGGCAGCGAGATAAATCTTCCAGGGGCCCTCCGAGAATCGCGAGGCCCAAGACCACGGCAAACAGCGTGGCGTGCAAGTTGGCGCGTAAAACACTCACCTTTGAAAGGTAGTCCTCGTTGCTCGCCAATTCAACCCGAGAAGAAACGATCAGCTGAGCGAGTGGGCGAGCTTCTTCTTGCCGTCTTGGAACAAGACCTCGATTTTGGCGCCATCCACGCTGAGCACAAGGCCCTTTCCAAACACGATGTGACTGATGAGCGTCCCTGATTCGAAGTGCTTGGTCATGGAATGCGGGACAAAGGCGTCATCGGGCTTGTCTGTCACTGCATCTGCCCAGGTAGGCTCCTTTCCCTTGGCAGCGCCAAATCCTCCGAAACTCGAGGTCGAGCTGGTTCGCCCGCCTGTCTTCTGTTTTGTTCGTTTCATTGACATAGGGGCAGCATAGCCCGAACCAGGCGCCTCGGTCCACTTGAGAGCGCAGAAATCAAAAGGGCTGCGAGCTCTTTTGGCGCTGGCCCTCGCGAGCGACTAGGGAACGCTTCCATCAACCGAGGAGTTGTCCGCCGTCGACGGCGATCACCTGGCCGGTAATGTGGCCTGCGAGGTCGCTACACAGAAAAGCCACCAGAGGCGCCACATCGGAGGGATTGCCCAGTTTCCCGAGCTTGGTTTGCGAAAGAGCGCGTCCGCGGAGCTCTTCGGGCAGCTCGCGAGTCATGTCCGTATCGATCCATCCTGGAGCCACGGCGTTTGCCGTAATTCCAGTTTTGCCGAGCTCAATGGCGACGCAGCGAACAAACCCCTCGAGCCCTGCCTTGGACGCAGCGTACACCGATTGCCCAACCTTGCCCCTTTGCGCATTGATGGACGAAAGGGCAACGACGCGTCCTTGCTTCCTTGCTCGCATGAGGGGCGCCGCAGCCTTGACATAGCCTGCCAGGCCCTTGAGGTTCACAGACAGCACGCGTTCGAAGTCGGGCTCGTCCGTCTTCCAGCTCATGGCGTCGCGCGCCACGCCGGCGCAATACACGAGGATGTCTGGCTGGGCTTGCTCCGCGATCTGTCTCGCCGCATCCCAAGATGCAGCGTCTGCCTGTACGGCACGAGCCATACCTTTTCGAGAGAGGATTTCTTCTACGACCAAGGCCGCGTCGTCCGCTCCTCTCTCGTAGGTCAGCGTCACTTCCGCGCCACAGCTCGCGAGGGTTTTCGACACCTGCGCGCCGATGCCGCGGCTTCCGCCGACGACGAGTGCCCGTTTGCCCGGAAGTCCGATGTGCATGGCGTTACCTCGATGCGCTCAGCAGCGCTCGTGCTCTTCTCCTGCTGTCACACGCGAGTCTTCGTGGAAGCGCAGCGAACGATGCGCGTAACGAGCTCGTCGAATCCGAGGCCGGCCGCGGCGGCGATCTCGGGCAGGAGGCTGCGCTGCGTCATTCCAGGAACAGTGTTGATCTCGAGGACGACCAAATCCTCGGACTCGCTCCGCGGCGCGATCATGTCCACGCGCGCGGCGCCTTTACAGCACGCGGCGGCAAAGGCCTTTTGGGCGAGCTCTAAAGCCCGAGCTGTTCGAGCTTCTCCGATGCGGGCTGGAACATGATGGGTGGAGCCGCCGGGAGCATACTTGGCGTCGTAGTCGTAGAACGCGGCATGGGGCTCGATTTCGAGGGTTCCGAGCGGCTCTCCATCGAGCACGGCCACTGTGAGCTCCGTGCCTTCGATGAACTTCTCCACGATCACCCTTCGGCTGCAGCCGAAGGCGAGCGTTAGGGCAGGCTTCCAATGAGCAGGCTCGCGAACGATGGTGACGCCCACGCTCGACCCTTCGTCCGAAGGTTTGACAACCACGGGCAGGCTCAGCTCCTGTGGCGCGACGTCGTCGTCCTCGCCCTTCGGCGACCAACCCGGGGCCACCGGAACCCCATGAGCGGCGAGCACATTGCGAGCGACGATCTTGTCCATGCACAGGGCCGAGGCGAGCACCCCCGAACCGGTGTAGGGAAGGCCCATCACCTCCAAGAGGCCCTGCACCGTGCCATCTTCGCCCATCCGGCCATGAAGAGCGATATACACCGCGTCGACTCGAGCACAGTGAAGCTTGGCAGCCAGATCCCGCCCCGCATCGATCTCGACGACCTCGAAGCCACTGCGCGCAAGCCCCTCGGCCACCGCGCGTCCACTTCTCAGAGACACCTCGCGCTCAGCAGAGAGCCCTCCGAGGAGCACGCCAATTCTGTGAAAGTCCATGGGGCCTCGCTACTGACCGAGCTTGACGATCTTGCCCGTCTTCTCGTGGCGGAATCCCTTGGGAAGCAGCTCATCGATCTTGTTTTTGAAACCCGTGGTGCTCCAGCCGAGTTGGGCAAAGGCCTCGATGATTTCGTTGCGAACGCGGATGCTCTCTTCCTTGACCAGCCTGTCTAGGAGCGGCGTTCGGGCCTGCTCGTCAGCGTGCTTGGCAAGGGCGGCCACGGTCTGGAAACGCGCGGTTTCATCCACATCGTCGAGAAAACGGATGAGCGTAGCGACGACCTCGGCGCCCTGAACGTCGGCCAGAGCCACGATGGTTTGAACCTTGCGGTCCGGGTTGCGCTCGTACTCCGTGTCGAAGCCATCTAGAACATGGAGCAGCTCGGCCTTGTACTCGTCCGGCGTGACGACCTGGCGAAGGATTCGGTGCATCCACGTCACGCTCTCAGCGCTCCCCAGGCTCTTGCGCAATTGCGGCAGTGCGTCGCGACCCACCTCGACGAGCGTCTCGCACGCCCAGTCTTTTTCCTTCTCGTCTTCGGTGGAAGGCTCAGCGTTGACGGCGAACCGTGTCAGCAGGCCGGTGATGGCCGCTGGCTCGCGCTTCTTGGCCTCTTCGATGACGTAGCTGAGGGCCACCTGGCGGTAGTCCTTGGGAGTGTACTTGTTGTTAGCCGTGCGGATCTCTTTGACGAGCCGCTTGGCCTGGCGCTTTTCCTTGGAGAAAATGTCTAGAAGTCCCATGAAGAGAATGGATTAGTCCCATAGAGAGCGGGTGTCAATGGGAGGATGTGTCAGCCCTTGCGGCGATCAGCTGGTCTGCGTGTCGTCCGGCACCTCTTCCTCGCCGGTCAGGGAGCTCACGAGCTGATTGATGCGATATCCCAATCCGCCGAGCTCCGAGGATTTCACGTCGAAGCGGTAGTTGGTCTCGCCGTTGATCATCTTGAGGAGACCCTCTTCGATGATCATGACTGGCTTGAGGAAGTGACCGGCCAGCAGGAAGCCGATGATGATCACCGCCAGAGCGCACAAGGCCACGAGCGCCAGGACCATGTTGAGCGAGTTGAGGTACGAGGTCTCCTGATCGATGGAAGCCATGACGACGTTGACGATGCTCTCCTTCTTTTCCGCGCTGACCGAAGGCGCGATTATCGCGATGAACGACTCGCCCTCCACATCGATTTCGAAGGTCTCGCTCGGCTTGCCGGAGCTGACCGCTGCGGCGGTCATGGCAACCACGTCGGCCTGCGCGAGCTCTTGCTCCAAGGCCTGGCGCTGAGAGTCGGTTGTGAGCGACGAAGAGTAAACGCCGCCGTTCTTGAGCACGGCGAGATCTAGACCGAGGAGCTGGGCGTTCTTTCTCGCCTCGCCGTTGCTGACCTCTGAGCCCACGACCAAAATGCCCTGAATGACTTCATCGACAATCACCGGGGCAGAGGCGACCTCCATGAGGCCGGAGTTGAGCATCTGGCAGTAGGCAGGGTCAGCTTTCTTGGCGCCGAAAGGCGAGTCGGCAATCGACCACAGGCTGAAGGTGGCCTCGCCTTCCAAGGCGCGCTGCACCGTGGGGATAGCGTCTTTCACGAGTTTTCCCGTGGGGCAGGCATGGGGCGTCGTGTTGCGGGCGATGACCACGCCGTTGCGATCGGTCAAAAAGAGCAGGTCCGGCGCCTTGCCCATCTTCGTCAGCCATTGCTCGCTGATATCGGCCACGGCGGTCACGGACCGATCGAACCACGCGGCCCTCACCATCTTCTCGTACGCTTCGTCCGTATCCTCGGGCTTACGAGGGATGTCGTTGGTCGCAAAGGCGGCCGTCGCTGTCTTGCTCATGGCGAAGTTGCGTATCGCGCTGAGCAGCTCATAGCCTTCGAGCGCTTCGGATCTATCGAAGAGCGCGCGATCGAGAATCACGCGCGCCGTCAGTTTTTCCACCGTGCTGTTGCGCAGATCGTCCCGCAAGTAGAAGTAAGTCCCCAGCCCCAACAAGAAGATCACGAGCAGGTTCGGCAGGATGATCTTGGTGCGCATCGTCTACTCCTTGGTATATCGTTCCATGCCCATCGCTCTTGGGCCTTGGAAGAGGCCTATTCGGATCGCTTCAATCTTTTCGTAATCTTGGAAGATTTGGGTAGCACTTATTGAGGGGGCAGTCAAATGATCGACCAATGAGCATGGATTCGACACCCGTTTGCTCAAATGGCCGGCAATTCAAATTTTTATGGCGTTCGTAGATGCGCCTCGAGGACGGTATTGTTTACCACACCTCATGCGGATGTCAGGGTCCTTCCTCCCCGACCTCACCCTCGACCGAGGAAGGCTCCTCGCCGCTTCGCAAAAGGTCCTTTCCGATTTCGCGCAGCACGGTCGTCGCGTAGCCGCCCGACTCCAGGGAGAAAGACAGCTCGAGGTACTCGCCCTTCTCATCGGTCCCGGCTGCGACAGTTGGGCTCGTCACCGGCATGCGAAAGGACCGCCGGCCGCCTTTGCAGCACAATGGGCCGTGGTCTGGCAAGTCGGCGAGACACAGTCCCTGGGCCACGAGCAGGGCGTGCTCCCGTGCGCCCACTTCCAGCGTCGCTTTTTTCAAGCGTCCGCCGTACAGCGGCCCAGTGGCCGAGATCTCGAAGCGATCGGCCCGCGGCTGCTCGGCCGCGAGCTCCTCCACCAGGAACATCGCTCCATTCTCGTGCTTCACTGCCACATCCCCTCCCTCGAGAATGCGCAACCTGTCGACTCTGCGCGCGAGCAGCTCATTGAACAACTCGGACTGGAAGGCAGATACATATAGGCCGAGCGCCCGTTTGTCGAGCCCGAGCACCGACCGCCTGGCCTCGCCTTTATTGCGGGCCATGTTGCGAGCGAGCATCGAGCATTCGTCATACCCTCGCGGAAAGGCCCGGGCCGCCTCGTCGAAACGGCCCTGCTCGAACAGCTCTCGGCCTTCTTTGACGCGGCCATGGTCCAAGCCCCCGGGCGAGCCGGCTATGAGCCCGGCGGCTGTGTCGAAATCGCCGAGCACGAGCGACTTGCCGATGAGCCCAGTGTCTTTGCGCGCGCCAAAACGCTGCTCACCGTAGTAGTTCGGCGCGCCTGCTTCTGCCATGAGCTCGAGGCAGGCACGCACGTCGGCGAGTCGCGAAGTATCAACATCCCGCATGCGCACGACGAAGCGATTGCCCCGCAGATGTCCTCCCTTGAGCTTGTTGCGGTGCCTCGACACCCAGAGCACCCGCATCCGCGGCACGCTTAGGCCCTCCACCGCGGCGGGATCGATATGCTCGATGCTCATCGTCTGGCGCGTCACGGCTCGTGCGTCCTTGAGCCCCGCGTACCCAATGTCTCGAGGGGCGATCCCCAAGGCTCTGGCGATGTCCCGCACCGCGCGCGCCGTGGAAAGGCCGCTCTTTTCGAGGCCAAAATACACGTGATCGCCCTGACCGCTGGGCTCGTACGCCGGGATCTCTTCGACCACGAAGTCCTCGTAGCTCGCCTTGATGGTTCCGGCTACGGCCGAGATATGGTTCGTGGCGTAGGGCAGCGTCGAAATCATGGGTTCATTCTCCTACTACCAAAGGTAGATTCCTGTCAGAGAGCCCTGCGCGACGACATGACCATCGACGGCGCGCATCAGGTGGGCCAGCCCAGAAGAAGGCGAAAGGGTGGGAAGCCCGTCCAAGGCGCGGACGGTGATTCGATACCGCCGCTGCTCGTAGCCGCTCGATTCGGCCGGTCGGCACGGTCCGTCATAGTCGTTGCGGTCGAGGTCGTTCTTGCCTACGACAGCGCCACGGATCCGCGTCATGCCATCCGCATCCACGGCTACGGTCGTTGCCGGAATTCCCCAGACGACCCACCTCGAGGTCAATCCCTGGGGGCTGTCGAGATCCTCCAGCACGAGGCACAGGCTCTTGGCCTCTGCGGGCACGTCGTGAAATGTGAGAGGCAGAGACACGTTGTCGCCGGCGCACGTATGGCGAACGGGGATGGCGCCACCCTCGGAAAAGGCTGGGCAGGACACCGACATCTCGCCCACGTCCGAGCCCGCTGGCTCGCAGGCTCCGAGCAGCAGCGCAAAAAGCGCGATGGATCCAACGCGAAAGGTCATAACTCCACCGTTCCAAGATGGTGCACGGCCACGTGAGGCTCGAGCTCCCCATGGGCGAGCACTTTTACCGCGCTCTGTGCGTGATGCAGCAGCTCGCGCAGCGGACGTCGCAGCGGTGAAGAAACGAGCAGCACAGGAGCGGTTGCATCTCCACAAACCCTGTCCACCGCGCTGCATAGGTCTTGGGTGAGCAGAGGACTGAGCGCGAGACGCGACTCCTGCGCCCCGCGCCTGAGGGATGAAAAGAGCGCCGACTCCGTTTGTGGACCCAGAGTGAGGGTCTCGACCGAGTGGCTCTTGCCCGCGTGCTCCGCGGTGATGATCTCTTTGAGCCTCTGGCGCACCCGTTGCGCCAAATCCTGGTCGAGCTCGCCGGGCTCATGGGCGATCGCTTCGAGGATGCGCAGCGCGTGCTGAGCGCCGAGCCCCTCTTCTGCGAGCTCACCCAAGAGGCGGCTGAGCGCCGGAAGGCCAATGCGGCGAGGCACGACCTCTCGGACGAGCCGTGGGCTTCGATTCGAGAGCTCTTCGACGATGCGTCCGGTCGATTCCACGGTGGACAGCACCGCAGCCCTTTCGCACAACCACGAGGAGATCACTGTCACGAGAAAATCGTCGTCGGAAACGACCTCGAGCCCGGCGGCAATGGCGATGGCCGCATCTGGCCGGCTCAAAAGATATCCTCCGGCCAGCGGACGAGCGATGGGCAACCCGATGCGCCGAAGCGCCAAAGGTCGCGCCAAACACAAACGCTCGTCCTGCCCCTCGATATGCGCCCGTACAGTGTTGCCCCACAACTCCAGCACGAGCTCTGCCTGTGACAACCCTTCCCCAGAGGCCACCATCAGGTCAGAATCCTCGAGCAAAGGCCCAATGCGCTCTCTCACCACCTCGACCGTTCGACGCGCGAGCAGAACAGCGTCATGACGCGCGGCGAGCGCCGAGCCGAGCCGCACAACACAGATGGCGCGAGACTCTGACGAGTGGCCGCGCTCGCTGCCGCGACGAGCACCGAAGAAACCGACCAACAGAGCCGCCCCAACCAGCAAAAACGGCCACGCTGGCAGACCTGGCACGGCAGCGAGCAACCATAGCAGTAGTCCTGCGAAAAGCAGCGCACGGGGCTCGGCTCTTAAGGTTTGTTCGAGTTGCGCGCCCGGCCGCAGGCCCTCATCTCCCTGCCCCACACGGGTCACGAGCAGGCCGGCTGCGGTGGAGGTGAGCAGCGCCGGAAGCAGCGTGACCAGGCCATCGCCCACGGTGAGAGAGCCGTAAAGCTCGAGCGAGCTCGAAAGACCCATGCCATGGCGCAGGGTTCCGACAGCCACCCCACCGACGAGGTTAATGGCGAGAATGATCATCGTCGCCACTGCATCTCCCCGAACGAACTTCATCGCACCGTCCAAGGCGCCAAAGTAGCGGCTCTGGCGATCGAGCTCGGCGCGACGCTGACCTGCCTCGTGCGCCGTAATCGCGCCACCTCGGACCTCGGCATCGATCGCGACCTGAAGCCCGGGAAGCGCATCGAGACTGAACCTGGCCGCGACCTCGGCCACGCGCTCGGCCCCCTTGGTAATCACGAGAAAGAGCACGAGCGCGACAATGCAAAAGATGACGAGCCCCACGACGATGTCGCCTCCGACCACCGTGGAACCGAACCCGGAAATGATTTGTCCAGCATCCGCGCGAGTCAGGATGAGTCGAGTCGAAGCCACGTTGAGACCCAAGCGCAGCAGCGTCGACACCAGGAGCAGCGTAGGCAAGACCGAAAAGCGAAGGGGCTGTTTGAGCATGAGCGCGAGGCTCACGAGCACCACCGCGCCACCCAGGTTGAACCCGAGGAGCCCGTCCATGACCCATGGCGCGATGGGGGCCACCATGACGACAACAGAGACAATCAGGCTCGCCCCAACGATGACGTCCACGAACTGCCCTGACAGGGGCCACTTTCGGCGGAAAATGAAAGTGCGAATGTCAGCGTTGGTCATGGCCAAAGGAGGCTGCCCCAGTTCGAGGTTGTGATCAACAGGATATCTTTTCGCAGTCAATATGGACGAGATTTGGAGCTCCCGATTCTGGGTTGAGGAACTCATTGGTAACTTTGGTTTTTCTGTGCCATGTATTCCAAGATGGAATTTTTCAGGAGGCACAATATGCCAAGAATCGTACAGCAACGTATACCAAAACAGGCAATTGAGGCTTTAAAGAAAACGGGAATTGAATTCAAGAAATTTGATTCGGCAAGCTCGTTTGAGAAAGAGCTTCTAAAATTCATGAAAAGAAATCATGTGCTGCACCTGAGCACATGCAGAGGCAATACGCCGCGGTCTACGCCTCTCGAATACCGGAGTGATGGTCTCACCTTTCTTATTCTGTCGGAGGGCGGCGGTAAATTCGCCAATCTGAAAGAAAACAATAAGGTCGCGCTCTCCATTGCCGAGCCGTATAATTCCGAGGATGATTACTGGGCATTCAAGGGGTTACAGGCATGGGGAACGGCAAAAATACACAGCCGGAAAAACAATCCAGAGCAGTTCAACAATGCCCTGAAGAAGATGAGGATTGGAAAAATATTAAAAAACCTGGGCATCAAAGAACTTCCTGCAGGCATCAATTTCAAGATCATCGAAATAAAGCCTGACATCATTCGATACGGGAATCCCCGGGAGGGCATCTACTGGGTCAAATGGCACCGGAAGGGATGATCGTTTTTGTGCATGGCCGCCGAGGCATGGGACAGCAGTGGAAGGTTACGGCACCTATCGACGGAGCATTATGGCTGGAGCAGTGGACAGTCTTCACCCGAACCCTGGGCGAACTCAATCTCAGCACCGTCCCTGGCAAGTGAAAGATCGCAGGACCGTCCCAGGGTCCATGGGCAAGGACAATCAAGGGATACCTGAGATTTTGGGATGGCTTCAATGAAAAGGCCTGCGTCATGGGCGTGTATTGCGCTTCTCGCCCTTTGCTTTGCGCCCGCGTTCGCCCAATCGAGCCAGGCACCCCAGGCTTCTGACCCCAAGGTGCAAAAGGACAAAGAGCAGCCCAAACGTGCACCGAACAAGCCCAAGGTAGAAAAGAATAAAAAGAAGCCCGACAGCCCAGCACAAAAGGCGCAGGCTTCCAAAGCGCCAAAGGGAAAAAAGAAACCCGGGCCCGCACCCAAGAAAACCACCGCGCCAAAGGACAAAAAGAAAAAGGTCAGCGCGCCCACAAAACCCGAGACCTCCAAAGCGCCAAAGGAGAAAAAGAAGCCGGAGCCCACACCCAAAAAAGCAAAGCCACCCAAAGGCCAAACCAAAAAAGAGCCCACTGCTCCTGAAAAAGCCAAGGCCCCGACAGATGAAAAGAAGGACCTCAAAAAGCCCGAGCCTGCCGTCGAGCCAAAGGCGCCGCAGGACAAAAAGACCAAAGAGCGAAAGCAGGGTTTTATGGCCCTCGTTTCCGTGGGTCTCAATGGCTGCACCGGCTCCAGTTGTCAGAACATGGCGCCCATGGTTCACGTCCGCCTGCATCTGCTCTACCGATTTCAAAAATACGGTGCCGCAGGGCTTCACACGGCGTTCTTGTTCAACGGACCGCTTTTTGAGAACAAAGGGGCACGCACCGAGCTGTGGGACGCCTTTGTGGGGCCCGAGATTCGCGCTCTTTTGCCGCTCAAGGAATTCGACCTTTGGACCGGATTGGCCCTTGGTTACGAGCATCGGCGACGACTGGTCGTCTCGGATGGATTTACCCATGAAATTCAAGGGAGCGCCATTGGGCTCGCCTGGGGCATTGGCATCGATCGCTACCTCCTCCCCAGCCGACTCGCCATGGGAGCTGACTTTTGGTTGTACAAAGGTTGGTTCCTGCGCTTTTGCTCTACGACTGGCGATAACAAAACCATCTGCTCAACGCAGCCCAACGTCGACGAGGCATCGAGCATTGCCTTGGCTGTTGGCTTGACGCTCACCCTTTTTCTTCAGAAGGAACGGCCATGAACCTGCAGCGCCTGCCCTTTGGGTTTGTCCTCGTCACCGGTCTCTTGACCGGCTGTGTCGATGATGTCTACACCGGAAAGGTTCCTGATAACCCGCACTGCTCCGACGTGGACGACTGGCCCGACGAGACCCTGGCCTGGGAGTCCCGCATCTTTGAGCTCATCAACTACGCCCGAGCCTTGGGCGCCAACTGCACCGAAGGCGACCACTACCCCCCTACGCACCCTTACAAACCGCATCCGTCGCTGGTCTGTGCTGCCAGGTTGCACAGCATGGACATGGACACCCGAAGCTACTTCGACCACATCAACCCCGAGGGTCAAGACCCCACCGATAGGGCCATCAGCGCAGGCTTTACCGAGGGTGGAGTGGGCGAAAACATCGCGGCAGGACAGGGCAGCCCCGAGCAGCAGTTTGCCGACTGGATGGCCAGCCCTGGCCACTGCAGTGCCATCATGAGCCCCGACTATTACTACATCGGCATTGGAACCTTCCTTGGCTCCTCGAATTATGGCGATTACAGTACGGCGAATTTCGGCACTCGCTAGAGCCCTGCCCAAAGGGCTCGATGGGTTTCCATGTCGCAACGCAACAGCCGAGCGTCAGACGAAATATCGCGCCAAAACGGGTTGAGAACCTTGCACTCGGCCTTAAAATTGAAACAGTTCATTTTGGAAGCACAATGAGACACACGCTTTTTATCTTTCTGTTTGTGGGCATCTGCGCAGAGGCTAGCGCCATCGAAGTGCCTGACACCTGTCCTCCCAAACCAGTCGACGAGGAATCGGCGATCGCCTTGGCAAACACATGGTTCAAAAAGGGACAAAAGCATGTGGAGGACAAGGAATACCAAGCCGCGGTAGACGCCTTTGCTTGTTCCAACAGTATTATCGAGCATCAGAACACGCTCTACAACGCCTTCAAGTCCGCTCTTTTGGCAAAAAAGGACGACGTAGCCGTTGAGCTGGGCAACATGGTCCTCGCGCTCTCAACAGACGAAAAAACGAAAAAAGAAGTTCAGAACCTGCTCGCATCCTTACCACCCGTGCAGCGCGAACCGATAAAGGAAGAAGAGCCCGAAAGGCCGGCGCCGGTGGTCGCGAAGAGGATTGCGCCTGTTGAGGACCCCATCGCACCAACACCGGAGACAATGAGCGGCCGCTCCGCCCTGTGGAAAACAGGGGTTGTCGTCTCTGTCCTCGGAGGCGCCGCGCTCGCTGCGGGTGGCGTTCTTCAGGCCATGGCCGCATCGGCTCAGCAGACCACTTCCGAGACCCGTGACTACGGGAAGTATTTGGAAGCGAAACAGGATATCGACACATTCCAAAAGGTGGCCATTGCATCCTTTGTTGCGAGTGGCGTTTTCTTCGGAGCGGGGATCGTTCTGTTCCTCGTCGACGGAAAGAGCAAAGAAGCGCCGAGCCTAGCGGTTGTTCCGAGCGGAAACGGCCTTGTCTTGAGAGGGACCTTCTAGTGCTTCGATTCTGGACCACCAAAGGCGACGTCGTTGACACAGATACTGTCGCAGATACGGACACAGGCAGCGATCAGCAGACGGAGACTGACTCGGGCACCGTCGATGGAACGACCTGAACGCGTCCGAGCGTCGGTATTATTATGGTTCCGCCAGCCAACGATTGTCCTTCCGCCCTTTGCTGGACGCATCGATCCGACCTCCCTTTTGGGCAGATCCCCGAGTGGGGATCTTTTTCAGATGTATTGCGAAAGCTAAGTCTTTGGAGGGCGTCACTTTCTGAATATGCGGCAGGTAGCCTGGGCAGTTGACTCGGAGCGTGGTTTCAGCCGAGCTTCTCTTGAGTTTGTAGGGGTTGGGAATGCTCTTTCCACCCAAGAAAACCCTGGCCTCGGGTGGTAGGTTTGTGATTTCCAAGGTGACCTTGTTTCTCGAGCTCGCTGGCGGTTTCTTCGCCTGGGCAAAGAGCGCTGGAGCCCCCTCCTTGGGGGCGGTGGACGCTGCTGCTGCCGACGCCTTTGCCAAAAGGCCCTTCGGACTCGAGTCTCCGCTCGGGCTGGGCTGGGAAGGGCTCTCGAGTGAAGGCAGAGGGATGGCGGGGGACGCGTCTCTTCGTGGAGCCTCGCCCTGCTCGAGAAAATGGAGCCTCACCACCACAGCGAGCGCTATCACGATCCCAACTGGAATCACCGCGACGAGCCGGAGGAGCCATCGACTTTTTGGTTTCTCCTCTACATTTGCGGCAGTGCCGGTCAGCGTCGTGGCAGGGGCGTAGGAGCTCAAAAGGAGGCTGTTCGCATTCGGGAGCTCCTGCGTATTCAAAAAAACTGCGTTTTTCGCCGCGTCTATGAACTGGCTCACCATTCTGGCGGCATCTGTGCCCATTGCTTGCATTAAGCTGTCGTTCAAAGGCCCGAGGTCATGCATCAACTCTGCGACACTCCGGTAACGATCCTCTCGATTCTTGGACATTGCCTTGGAAACGATCTGTGCCAGCTCCTCAGACACGAGGGGGGCGAGCTCTCTCAACGGGGGGGGCTGATTCATCAGGATATTGCTGATGACTTCATTATAGTTTTCCCCGTCGTAGGGCACCTGGCCCGTGAGCATCTCATACATCATCACGCCAATGGCCCAAATATCGATGCGGGCGTCGATGTCGCGACTCCCGGAGGCTTGCTCAGGAGAAAGGTAATGCGGCGTGCCAAGGACCGTTTCGGGTTTGGTCAATTTGACCGAATCAAAGTCCCCGGCCGGAGCTTCACGTCTTCTCTCATGCGCGCATCCACGGAAAGAAAAACGTTGTCCGGCTTGAGATCCCGGTGAATGATCCCCTTTTCGTGGGTCGCGTGTAGGGCGGACAGCACTTGGACGACAATGGCTACCGTTTTTCCCGCCGGTAGGGTTTTGCACTTCAAGAGCAGTTCCCCCAGGGAGATGCCGTTGAGCAGTTCCATCACCATGTAGGCGGTGCCGTCTTCTTCGACGCCCACATCGTAAATTTCGATGATATTGGGATGACCAATCTCGCCCGCGGCTTTGGCTTCCCGG
>JALOQD010000099.1 GCA_025453525.1 Myxococcota bacterium | reverse complement strand
GGCACAGGTTGGGGCCTCGTTGCTCCTTGGCTCGATGGAGCACTCGCTGCGTCTGGCTCACGACGTCTTCGACCGAAAGCTCACTGCGCTCAAAAGGCAGTTGGCAGGCTCCCACCGAGACGGTCAGATGCAGGGAATCCGGTCCCCCATCCCTTCGGCGCACGGGGAAGGGATACGTCTCGATCTGGGCTCGAATTCTCTCGCAATACACGAGTGCTCCGCGGCTATCGGTCTCGGGCAGAATGACCCCGAACTCCTCGCCACCGGTCCGCGCCGACAGATCGCAAAAGCGCTTGTCGCTGCGCAGAATCGAGGCGAGCGCCTGCAATACGCGAGCGCCATGCTGAGGCTTGCCTCATTCTCCCGCGAGCGATGGCTTTCCTCTGTGAGCTTCTCGAAAAAGGTCCGCCGGTTCATGAGGCCCGTGAGCTCGTCGATCGCCCTGAGCCTCATGGATTCGCTGCGGAGCCGCTCGACCTCGCCGGTGCTCTCGGCCAAGCGCCGCAAAAGGTCGCACTCCCTGGCCTGCAATTTCTCGACGCGATGAGCATTGTGCAGAGTCTGGCGGGAGTATTCCACGGCGCTGGCCAAGACATCGAGGAGCACAGCATTGCTGGCCGACTTGGTCACGTAACCGAACGGCCGATAGTAGTTCATGATCTCGTAGGGATCCTTGAGGTCTTGAAAAGCCGAGTGGAAGATGACCGGCAGGAAGGGATGTCGATCTTTGATATCCAGAAACGCCAGGAATCCATCTCTCCCAGGCATCTTGATGTCCAGCAACACGGCATGGGTGTCCTCGTTGATCACCTCGAGTGCCTGCTTTGCGCCGGCCGCCACGCGCAACTCGTATTGGTCCGAAAGAAAGAGCTGGAGCGTTTCTAGCATCCTCTCCTCGTCGTCGACCACGACGATCCTCGGCAGCGGCCGGTCAAGGCTCGCGGCCTGGGTGCTAAACTCCATCTCCAGAAGGGCCTCCAGCTCTTTGGAGCTCTTGTTCCTGCCGTCATCCATGGAGGTATAGTGTAACGTCGCGGTGAATTCTGGCTAGCCCCGCACGTTCAAAAGCGCTAGTGAGACGCCGCGTTGGCCGGGTCTATGGTCTTGTCCGCAGCAGAGGCTGCGGCTGCTCTGGCGGCGCCGGAATCCGTATCCTCGGACCCAGCCCCATCGCCTAGGGCCGCAAAGGCAGCCTTGGGCGGTATTCCCACCTGTTGGAAGGGCTGCATTTCGTCGGTGATGAGCTGGACCGACGCGACCTTGCCCTCCTTCACCTCGACGAACATCGCACCCGGAATATCGAGGGCCTTGCGAACAGGTGGGTCCTTGCCCGCAAAAGAGAAGGTGCCTTGCAGGACGAGGGACACGGCGACAAAGCTGCCGGCCGCGACCATCTGGTCTACGGGTATCTTGAGTCCCTCGAAGGCCGACGAGCCGCGGGCGAGCGCCCCTGCGACCGCCTCCTTGCCTTCGAACCTCTCGAGGGACGGATCGATGAGCACGGCGTTGTCCACGAGCAGAGCGGCCATGGCCTCGGAGTCGCCTTTTTGCATGGCAGCCAGCAGTTGACGAGCCGCGCCCATCACCTCGGGCAATGCCACGCCCCGCACGATATTGGGAGCGCCTGTCGGCATGGTGGCCGCCCGCACCGATTTGGCCTTGACCGCGCCGATCTGACGGGCCGCGGCTACGGGATTGAAGTAGGCGACATTGCTGGCGATCTGCCCTTGGTTCATATCCAAGAAGTAGATGAAGGGATACCGCACTTCCTTGCCGGTCGCGGCAAAACCGTGAATGGGGCCGCGGTGCGTTCCCTTGAATACGCCAACGGCGGCGAGCTTCTGCTCAGACTCGAGCACGGTCTCGATGCCGACGCTGCAGTCTGGAAACACGCCGCGCTCCGCGAGCAGCTGATTGGCCAGGGTGGTGCGCCCCGAGAGCTTGCTCGACGAGGCCGTCATATTGGACCAGACCACCTCTTTGTGGAACGCGCTGAGCAATTTGGTGAGATCCTGCCTATTGTAGGCCTCCATGGCGGCGATGAACGCGTCGGCAGGCTCGAGGGCAATAGGCGCCGCTGTGGGCGTGTCTGTCACTTCGACCTTCTTGGCTTCACCGCAAGAAACAGAGGCGAGACCCAATAGAACACAGAACATCTTCAACGAAACCCGGTTGGACATGAGCTGCACCTTCCTGCTAGGAAAAGATTCCGAACCGCCTGCCCCTCAACACGCGATGCGCTGTTGCCACTCTACCATGATCGACTCGCGCTTTTGAAGCGCCATAAAGCCCTCGCCCTAGCGCAAAGTGTTTTGCCAAATGCTGAGCAGATCCATGGACAGCGCGATACCGGCATGAAGCGCAAAGCCCGCCCAGATCGAACGAGTGCGCATGGCGAGAGTGCCCAGAACGATGCCTGCGATGACAGCGCCGAAGCACTCGAGCATGGGCTTGCCAAAATGGATCATCACATACGGCACCATCATGGCGAAAATCGCCGAGGAGCCCATGACTTTGCGCAACGGCTGCAACATGAACCCACGGAAGAAAAGCTCGAGGCACAGGAACTGCGCGAGGTAGAACGAGTCCCAAACCGCGAACTCCCACAGACTCCGATGAGCTTGGGAATAAAAGGGATAGTACGTCGTGAATTCCTCGAGAAACGAAACCGCCACCACGGCGATGAACACCGGAACGAACAGCACCGCGTAAACCCAGGCATGCTGAGAAAATCCCTTGAAGGAGAGGCCGAGCCCCTCTTGCCTCAAGGCTGGGTAAACAGCCCACAAGAGGGCGGGAAGCAGGCCAAACCCGAGGATGCGCCACAGGGCCCAATAGCACAGCACCCACAGCTCGAGGTAACCGCCGAAGAGAACCTCGCGAGAAAAGGTCTCCTCTGGTCCGGGGATCATCAGTCCAAACGCCCAGGTCAGGAGCGGGTGGGACTGCCGCGCCTCGGGAGTGGCAACCATCGAAACGAGCGACAGAAACGCCTCTCGATCGCCGAGGTACTCTTGGCAAATCATGGAAACCGCCACTGAGGCAAACACGACACAAGCGAGCACCGAGTCAGGCCATTTGCGCTCGCCAGATTGGCCGTGAACCTGCGCATCGAGTTGCCGCCAGGTCTCGAGAAAGAACCGCTTGGGATGGAGATCGCGCCACTCCACTGTATTCTAGCGGGCTAAGCGCGGCTGGCGCGCTCGAGGCGTGCCACAGTAGAGGTTTTGCCAAGCACGACCATCATCTCGTAGAGACCCGGACCGGTCTCGGAGCCGGTGAAGGCCACGCGCGCCGGTTGAGCGATCTCCTTGAGCTTGATCCCCGCCAAATCGCAGTATCCGCTCACCGCGGCCTGCAGCGCGGGCTCGCTCCAATCCGGGACACTCGACAGAGCCTGGCCCAAACCGGCGAGGAGCTCCCTCACTCGAGGCACGAGATGCTTGGCCGCCGCGGCCTCTTCGTAGGTTAGAGCTTCGTCCGCGACAAAGTAGAACGCGACGCTGTCGGCCATCTCCACCAGAGTGCGACACTTGGTGCGTCGCGTTTCGCAGGCGGCGGCCAGGCGCGCGTCCGCCCTGGCTTCGACTCCCTTCTGAGCGAGAAACGGCTGGGTCAGCTCTGCCAGGCGCTCCTTGGTGCAGGCCTGGAGGTGCTGCTGGTTGATCCACTCCATCTTTTCGAGGTTGAGGGCGCCTTCGGAGCGATTGACGTTCGCCAGGTCGAACAGCTCGACGAGCTCGGCTTGGCTGAAGATCTCTTTGTCTCCATGGGACCAGCCCAGCCGGGCGATGTAATTGTTCACCGCGTCCCGCAGGTAGCCCTGCTCCTGGTACGCGCCAATGCCGGCAGAGCGCAGGCGCTTGGACAGCCCGAGGATGAGCGGCAGGTGCCCAAACTGCGGCACCGAAAGGCCCAGGGCCTGGTAGATCTGGATCTGCTTGGGCGTGTTGGTCAGGTGATCCTTGCCGCGAATCACGTGCGTGATGCCCATGAACGCGTCGTCGATGACCACAACAAAATTGTAGAGAGGCGAACCGTCCGAACGCGCGATGACGATGTCCTCGATCTCCGCGTTGGGCGTGACAACGCGCCCCATGACCAAATCGTCGAAGACCGTCTCGCCCGATCTGGGCATGCGGAACCGCCATACAAACGGCTGGGTCGGATCGTCGGGCTTGCCGTCGCAGCGGCCATCGTAGAGCACGGTGCGCTTTTCGGCGAGCGCCTGCTCGCGCATGGCCTCGCGCTCCTGCGGCGTGCAGTAACACTTGTACACGCGCCCCTGCTGGATGAGCTTTTCGAGGGCCGCGATGTGCTCGGGCAGACGGCTCGACTGAATGACCGGATCCTCGTCCCAATCGAGACCCAGCCAGCGTAGCTCGTCCGCAATCGCGCGGGCCGACTCCTCGGTGGAGCGCTCCCGATCCGTGTCTTCAATGCGCAGAAGGAACTTTCCCCCCGTGTGTCGAGCCCACAGCCAGTTGAACAGCGCCGTGCGCGCGCCGCCCAGGTGGAGCACGCCGGTGGGAGAAGGAGCAAAGCGAACGCGAACCTGTGTCATGAGCAGCACCTCGCATAAAAAAAACAAAACCGGGCGCTTAAGTAGCACAACTCCCACGGGGATAGAAGAGGAGAGAAAAGGTCAGCCCAGGGGGCGTTTATGGTTCAACCCTATAGCTCGCTGACGGGAAAAGCGATCACCTCGTCGATGGTCGCCGCATCGCACAGCAACATGACGAGACGATCGACACCCAAGGCGAGCCCAGCGCAGGGCGGCAGGCCGTTTTCGAGGGCCGCCAGAAACTTCTCGTCGAGCGGCCACGAGGGCTTACCCAGTTTCTTCCGATAGGCGGTCTCTTCCAGGAATCTCGTGCGCTGCTCACTGGCATCCACGAGCTCGACGAAGCCATTGCCCAGCTCCAAACCGCCGATGTACAGCTCAACGCGCTCAGCCACGGCCGGATCCCCTGGGTGAAGACGCGCCAGGGAGGCCATGGCCGCTGGGTAATGGAAAAGAAACACAGGGCGATCGACGGGCAAGTTTGGCTCGACCTTGTCGACCATATCGAGATCAAAACGGTCGGGGTCGGGGTGCGCCCCTGGTCGCCACGAGGCAAAGCGTTCGAAAGCGTCCCTGACCTCGAGCCGCGGCCAAGGAGTCCTCAGATCGATGCGAGCGGCCTGGTATTTCAGGCTGTCCCTTTGGCCAACAGCCGCCGCGCAGGCCGAAACGAGCTGTTCGCAGTCGGACATGAGTCCGTCGAGATCGGCGCCCTGCCTGTACCACTCGAGCATGGTGAACTCCGGCTGATGCCTCGCACCCTGCTCGCCTGCCCGAAAGCAACGGCAGAGCTGAAACACCTTGTCGAAGCCAGCGGCCACGAGGCGTTTCATTTGAAGCTCCGGTGAGGCCATGAGGAACCAGTCGCCGCTGGGCTCCAAATCGATGTGGCGCTCCGGAGCCGGGAAGGGAAGCCGGCTGGGAGTCTCCACCTCGAGAAAACCCTGGTCGCGAAAATGCCTTCGAAGGGCCTCGATAATCGCAGCGCGAGCCCTAAGATTCACAGCGATATTTTGCAGTTTTGACCTTGTTTTATTCATATCGAAACAAGCAACCGGCGCTCGAGCTTGCGCCGCCTTCTCGATACCCATACACTGCAGCCATGCCAACGACCAAGGGTTTATCGAGTCATTTCTCACTGCCTTTCCTCTGCCTGAGCCTCGTCATCGCCTCGTGTGGCGGATCCAAAGCGCCGCCGACTACCCCGAGTGAGGCCAAGGTCGAGCCGATTCGCGTCGAAATCCCGCAAAAAGTCGACGCCGAAAATCGCAATCGTTATCTGCCGATTCTCTTGCAGCTGCCCGTGGAGCACCCCCAACGCGTCGAGCTGCGAGACGCGCTCGTGCGCTCCTACGCGGCGGAGTTTCAAGCTGCGCAAGATGAGGACGTCATAGGCCGCATGAAGCTGTTCGAA
The DNA here is from genome assembly GCA_025453525.1 of Myxococcota bacterium. Classification (GTDB taxonomy): domain Bacteria; phylum Myxococcota_A; class Polyangia; order JAAYKL01; family JAAYKL01; genus JALOQD01. The sequence goes on along the minus strand of JALOQD010000099.1, from coordinate 10,652 downwards.
GGGGCCATGTTGGTCCACGCCTCCGCGGATTTCGCTCCCGAGCGCGTCAGCGCCTTTGCCATGCCCATGGCCCGTTGGGTGACGCAGCACCTAGCCAAGCAGGGCAACGAGCCGGCCGTGCTCTCGGCCTTGCGGTTCCTGATGCTGGCCGAGCCGGGCAAGGTCGAGCACAAGGAGCGCTACTTCGAGCTGAGCGAGTGGTCGCAGGCTGCTCGCGAAACCATGGCATCGCCGGCAGAGCGAGACGCGTCCCGCATCGATTTGTACCGCCAAATGCTCATGCTCGTGCCAGACCGCGACATCGCGGTGAAGCTCTGCGAGCTCTACGTGCGGCAACACAAAGAGCTGTCCTTCCTCGTGCGCGAACGCAATCGCGGGCGTTTCGACATGGGTCAGATTCCAGATGACCAATTGATGCAGCGAATGTTTCTGACGCCGCACTACGTCGTTCATGCGATGTTCCTGGTCGGCGATCCGGCAGGCGCCCGTCGCTTCCTCGAACCCCTTGTCGGCAACACGGTGGAAAACTCCGTCCTCACCTTGCTCGACAAGGTCTACCAGCGCATCGATATCGCCTCGGCCTACTACGACTTGGCGCGATTCATAGAGCTCGTGGATCGCAATGCCGCTCTGCGGGCCGCCTTCCTGGCGCGCGCCGAAGATCCCGAAAACGCCCTCTACTCCCTGTATATCGGCCAGCTCTTCGACATCCTCGAACTGCCCGAATGCTCCACGGACTTCTACGCCGAGGTGTCGCGGCTAGCCCCAGACGACGAGGATCTTCTCTCCAAAGCCCTGGAGCTCGCCCGCCGGGCCATGTTGAGCGTCCACTTTGCAGAAAAAACGCAAGCTGCGCGTTACGCAGTCAAGGTGGGCGATGCCATGGTCGAAAAAGCTCGGCCCATGCTCGCAAAAGTCGACGACAGCTCTCCCATGCCATTCGTCGTTGCGAGCTTTTTTTATTCCATGGGCGATGTGGAGTTCGACGACGGTCAAATCGATGATGCGCTGCGCCACTACAAAGCCTCTCACAAAGTGCTCCCAGACAGCCAAGCGCTGCTGCGAATCAGCGAAATCCAATTCATGCGGGGCCAAGCCGAAGCCGCTCTGACCCTCGTGGAGCAGGCTGCCGCGAAGCTGAAACAAGCCAAGAACGCCAACGGATACTTCGAGGCGAGCCTCGAAGAACGGCGCGGCGACGTGCTCTTTGCGCTCGGTCGAAAAGAGGATGCCATGGCCAGTTGGCGTCGCTCTCTTTCGATTTGGCGCGCGGTGGATCGAACGTCCGACCATGCGTCCACGGCTGCCCTGCGGCGGGGCGTTCTGCTCGACAGGCTGGGCGATCCACGCGCCTCGGCCGATGAGTTCCGCCTCGCCATCCGACTCGATCCCGAAAGTCGCGGCACCTACGCCGACATTCTGTCGTTTCTCGTCTTGCGGCAACGCCTCGACGACGCAGAGGGCTTCTATCGCCTGGCTTACAATCAAGACCAAATCGCACCAATGTGGAAAATATACTATTCCATGTGGGTCGAGGGCCTGGCCATGCGCGCCAAGCCGGGCGGCCGCTCCGAGCTCGCCCGCGCCTACCTGGAGCAGAGCGACGGCAAGACCTGGCAGGACAACCTCGCGGCGTTCTTCGTCGGCAAGCTCTCCGTCGACGAGCTGCTAGCCAAGGCCGTCAACAGAGGTCAAAAAGTCGAAGTAGAGTATTACTCCGCGCTCCTCGATCTGGCTGGCGGCAAGCGCGAGGATGCAAGGGTCAAGCTGCAAAGAGTGCTGGACTCCGATCTCATGGGCTTCTTCGAATACCGCATGGCGCGCAGCATCCTCGTCGACCAGCCAGCCCCAAAGTAGCCGCTCACATTGCCTCTACAATCTTCGTAGTTATGATCAACAAGGCTTCTGCCCCCGGCTGTGATGAGAAAAACAGGCCCATGACCCAACCGAGTCGAGAAAGGGACATGACATGCAAAAAGCCGCCTTTGCCAAGTCACTCTGCTCACTGTTTTTATTAACTGCTTGTGAGGCGGACTTGCCCGGTGGCCTCGACGATGGTTCGGACGATCCAGGAAACACGACGAACACGGATTCTGAAAGCTCTACCACCAGCGAATACGAAACCGATACCGATAGCGAAGTGCCTCCCCAAGGCGCGCATGGCCGAATCATGCCTGAGCATACCGGAAACTACCTGATCGTCGCCAACCCGGAGGTCATCCCGTGGTTGAACGAGCTCATCGAGTACCGCTCTCTGGACTACACGGTACGGGTTGCAGACACCGCCGAGATCGGCAATACGAAAGAGGCCATCAAAGCCTACATCCAGGAGCAGTACGACAACGTCGGGACTCGCCCGGAATACCTCCTGCTCGCCATGTATCGCGGCGAAAACCGCAGCATGGCGATTCCCTGGTACAACGGCGCAACCTATTACACTTGGGAGAGCGGCAATACCGAGATCCCTTCCTATTCTTGGTACTCGTACCTAGCAGGCGACGACCTTATTTCCGATGTCTACCTGGGGCTCTTCTCAGTGCTGAGCCAGACCGAGGTCGACAATGCTGTTCGAAAGATAAAGGAAACCGAAGAAAGCGGTTACAGCAACCCCAAAAACGTAGGTTTTTTCATGTCTCTGGGTTGGGAGTTGGTGGAGGAATGGGCGCCGATGGTCAGCGAGGCCGGATACTCCTCGTTTGCCTATCACGTGCTCGACGAAGCCACCCAACAAGAGACCACGGCGGAATTTGTCAAACTCCTCGAGCACGAGCTGCGTCTGTTCTACCTAAACGGCCATGGCGCCCCTCCAGGGCTCGTCGGAATATGGGCGACCTGGGCCCTCGAATCTGGTGTCGAGAACACTGTCTATCCGCTGGCCTTCACCGGCGCGTGCAATACAGGCAATTGGTATCTGGACAAGACCGTTAAAAACGATGTCTTCACCGAGGCCATGGTCTTTAGAGGCAGCACCATGGCCGCAGCCATGCTGGCCAACTCCCATTACGGCGGGCATTACGACAAGCCCATGTACCACGAGATCTTCCGTTCGCACCTGCTCGATGGTGTGTCACAGGTGGGCAAGCTCGCTCATTTGGGAAAGATCAAATGCCTCGACATGAACAACACCGATGGCACTCCATTTTATGCGTTTAACCAGGAGATGGTCCATCTGTGGGGCGACCCGGCCACGGAGCTCAACGGGAGAGCCGCGACCCGCCCGCAGAAGCTGGTCCATGTCGTTTTCGGCACTGGCGACGGTTACTATACGCCGGGAGCGACTACAACTATCCAAGCCGATGTCCCAGCAAATAGTCAATTCGCTTTCAGTCATTGGCAAGGGGACACCGAGGTGCTTGCCGATTCCAAGGCGCAAGCGACCACGGTCACGGTTCCGAGCTACGATGTTGTTTTGGAAGCGGTCTACGAAGTCGCCGCCGTCCATGCGATTCCAGGGGTCATCGAGGGAGAAAACGCCAACGAACGACAGGGTGGCATCCCCGTGGGTCAGAGCACGCCAGCCGCGTCTCTGCTCTTACCCGGCAACACGCACACCTACGAGGTGAACGTCGAAACCAGTGGCGAGTATCGATGTGACATTCGATACGCAACCCAGTACCTGAGCGGGGTTGTCTCTGTGCGCGCTCTCGAAGCTGACGCGTCGGTGTGCTCGGCGACTCTCCCCGTACAGGGCGGAGATATTTGGAGTGTCTGGGGCCAATATTTCGAACAGACGCTCGATGGCACGCTCAAACTGCAAAGAGGTCCAAACACGATCCAACTTCAGCTCGACTCTGGAACGATCGCCTACGACTGGCTGAAATTCACCTTGGTCCAGCCGCTGTCGGAATGGAAGGGAGCTTCAACGTCGAGGCGCACTTTGAATAGTTCCCGTCGTGGAAACATCCAAGGAGCAGAACGGAGGACACAATGAAGCGATTTGGGTTGTTCATCACAGCGCTCTTTTTTTCCTGCTCGATGAGTTGCATTTTCATCCATGACGATCCTCATTCCACATTCACGATTATCAACGATAGCGACTACAGCATTTACGAGATATACCTCACGCCGGTCGATACCTACGACTGGGGACCCAACCTTTTGGGCAGAGACATCCTCTATTCTGGCGAGAGCATGACCATCGATCTACTCGAGTGCGACTATTACAACGTCCAAATTGTCGATGAGTACGGTCTTCCGTGTGAGCTCCTCGACGATATATATCTCTGCTTTGATGATGAGTTCTGGAGAATCACCAACTATACCCTCGACGCGTGCTGGGAATAGTTTGAGAGCGAAACGCCTCCAGGTGATCTTGAAGAAGAAAATAGTAGGTCTTTCCCTGGTGCTCAACAGTGCCGATGGCCTCGGCTTGGTCAAACTCGAGCCCACAGACAGGGCAACGCACGAAGACGCCACTTTTTGGGACCGGCTGGGCAGGCTCGAGTGACGAGTCACCCGCGCATCTGCACCCTGGAAACAAGGCCAGGTAAAGGAGCCACGGCAAGGCAAATCGCAAGGCTGGCTTCATTGAGGGGCTCAGGGAATGGTCGAGGAGAAGGTCAAGGGGCCCAATCCCGGGTGCTCGGTCGGGTATTCGCCCTTGGACTCTCCACCTCGCACGACGAGTTTTTGGTTGCCAGCGCTGAGCCAAAAACCCACCGGATTGGGGCCCCCGGGGAAGGGGATCTTTTGCCAATTGCCTGCGGTGCTCCCGAGCTCCAGCAGCGCGTTCTCATAGGGGCCGACACTCAAGTTGAAAGTGCTCGGAAGCTCCGTGGACACCACATTCGGCGTCCAACCCCATGCCTCGATGGTGAAATAGCCATCGCAGGGAATAGTCACCGTCGCAGAGGCCGTACCGCTTTGAGCGACCGTCGTGTACAAGTATTGTTCCCCAATGCTTGCGACAGCGCGCTTCATGGGCGGGGAAATCGCGGCCGAGGCCCAGTCCCGCTCGACACTTGCTCCCACCATGCAGCGTTTGGTACCGCTGTTGTAGCACTCGCCCTGCTTGGGGTTTTCGATGCGGATGGTGAGCTCGTACTGTGCTATGTTCGCGGGCCCGTCCGCCTTCGAATCTAAAACGACCACGTACCAGCCCGCTTTGAGAACATTGTAGGACAAAGATTCTTTCCCGCCTGGGCCGTCGCTGCACTCCGCTAAGTTATCCACGGTGCAATCGGCAGAGGCCAAGGTCTCGCCAACCTCGAAGACGGACAGAGACAGCTCCGCGGCCTTGGCTGGTGTCTCGAGGGATGCGACGAAAACCTCCCCTGGGAACAAGTAGAGGGCAAACCCTTTATCCATGCCTGCTTGCGCCTTCGGGCCACAGGCCACATCGACGTTGTTTTTTGCCAGGGCCAGATCGCCCGTCAGCAGCGCGGGCAAACGGGCGCGACCGATGACCGTGGGCTTCTGGCACGACTTGACGGAGCTCGTCATCGAGAGACAGTACCGCTCCTCGCAGCTCGGCTCTGCGAGTCCAGGGGCGCACTTGCAGCGGGCGGTGGGCGGATCCTGTGCGTCATCTGACACACAGACGCCGGCAACCGGGCAAGTCTGCACCACGCCGCTCACGCCGCCGCACGAGTCGATCCACACCACCTGTCTTCCATCGAAGGAGCACGCGGTCCCGACATTGGGCTCGCACACGATAGTATCGCTGGTCGAGTCCGTGCCCGAGGTCTGTGTGGCCGCCTCTGTGCCGACCGTAGAGTGCGTATGCGTCGCGCTCCCCGAGTCAGGATCCATCGCCGTCGAAGGTTCGTCCGAGACAGTACTGGCGGTGATGTCCGAGGCGGCGGTTCCTTCCAACTCTGGAACATCGCCCGGCAAAGCGCCGCAGGCAGACACAGCAGGCATTGCAGCTGCCGCAAGGAACAAAAACATCATCTGACGTTTTTCCATGTGCTCTTGCTCCTGTTTTCATGAGGCCAATCGCACAGCATAGGTGTAATTGCGCGAAAAAAGAAATTTGTTACAAAAGAATTATCCCCCAAAAAGGTCTGAGCCGCAACCCTGCATGTGGAAGAAAAAGCCCCCATCGGGATGAACGACGAGCGCCAGGAAAATAGACAGAGGCGAGAGGGGACGGCCCGTGCCAGGAGCGGAGCAGCCGCAGCCAGTCCCACCGGGACTCCCCATAGGAACGTCATCCTCGTCCTCGGTGTCGCCTTCCCCTTCGCCCTCTCCTTCGCCCTCGCCCTCCCCTTCGCCCTCGCCACTGGTATCGATGACGGTTCCATCCGGCACGCACGCGTCGACGTTGGTCTGCAACTCCACGCACTGCTGCCCAGGCGGGCAGTCAGCGATGGCGCCCTGCATTCCGCAGATGACCAGGCAGTACTGAGGCTCGCCGCTGCCTTCGCCAATGGCGCACGCGGCCGCCATACCGTACCCTTGCGTGTCCTGGCACGAGGCACTGTCGCTCTCGCCCTCGCATGAGGCTGCACACAGGTAACCCTCGTATCCGTCCATGCCTATGCAGGCTGAGCCGTCTTCGCACGTTCCGGTCGCTCCGGTGCAGCTGCACGGATATCCCGAATCAATGGGGCACTCCAGCGTCTGCTCGGTGTCGGTGTCCCCTGGGTCGTCGAGGCCTTCGCCGACGAGCTCAATCATCGTTTCATGGATCCAGCTGCGGTAGGTCAGCACGTTGACCTCAAAGCCATCTCGGTTGGCTGGACACTCGTAGCTCGTTCCAAACGAGGTCACGCCACTGACGACCCACGCTCCGTTTTGGTCTGTAAAGAAGGGCCCGCCCGAGTCGCCGCTGCAAGTGCTCGCCGGGTCCCCCACCTCGATGAGGTCTCCCGTGTTCTGCAGGATGGTGGTGTCGCCCATTCGATGCTCACCAGCGCCCTCGTCTGGACTGGTGCTGGACAACCCATAGCCGACGATGACTCCCATGTCGCCTACCTTGGGCTGAGGCGCAGTGCGCACCCCATAGTGCTCTACCTCGGTCACCGGGCTCGAGAGCTTGAGCATGGAGAGATCCGTGCCCTCGGTTCCATTCCAGTCTGGATGCTTGACCACCTTCGAGACGCCGGAAAGAAGAATCGCGCCGGTGAAGATGTTCGCGCCGCCGAGGATCTGAAGGCGTCCCGGCTTGTTCAAAAGATTGATACCCTCGTCAGGCAGGTACACGCAATGACCTGCGGTGAGCACCACCTGAGGATGGATCAGAGCGCCTGTACACATGGAGCCCGCGGTGTCGTAGACCGCGATCACACCCTTCCAGGTGGAGTAACCGGTTTCGCTGCCGCCGACGATACCCTGAAAGCCTGGGCCCACCGCGACCTGGTCTGTCTCGCCCCCATCGTCGCAAGCGGACGAGCCCCCCATGAGCGTCCCCAGGAGCAGGACCATCCCTGCCGCGAGCCAAAAACCGCGCATCGCCGACCTCCTTGTCCCGCCTCATTTTTGAACGAGAGCCGCAAAAGCGAAAAAGATCACCTGAAAAAGGTTTGGGCCAGACCCCTTCGACCCGAGCATCGAGCAGCCGCAGCCATGGGCCGGGGTGAGCGCCTCGTCTTCGATTTCGCTATCGCTCAGGGTGTCTTCCTGCCCTTGTCCCTCCCCCTCGTCCTCCGAGTCGCTAGAATCGTCGGTGTCCTGGTTTTCCACCGACGGTGGCACGCACAGACCCAGACCGTTGCCTGTCAAATCCCGACACACGAGGTCGTCTGGACACGGCGCGGTTCGATCTTTGTAGGCGCACAAGACGAGGCAGTGATCGGGGGACGCAGCTGGAGCGCCCGTGCGCAGCACGCACAAGCCACCGCCGTAGATCGCAATGCCATAGTCATCCAAGCGGCAGAGAGGATCTTGGGCCTGCCCCCCGCACGCCTTGCTGCACACCCCATACTCGCTATCAGACCACCGGATGCACGCGCTGCCGTCGGCACAGGTTCCGCCTTGGGACGCGCAGGCGCAGGGATAGCCGGTGTTCCACGGACACTCCACCTCCTCGTTCGCGTTGGTGTCGGTGTCTGTTCCTAAGGTCGTATCTTGACCCGTCTCGGTCACCGTCGCATCGGTTTCCGCGGTCTCGGTCGGAGTGTCGGTGTCCGGAGCCTCGAGCCCCGTGCCGGTCAACTCGGTCACGGTTTGGTCGATCCAATCGCGGTAGTAGACGGTGCTGGTGTTCCAGTGTCCCCACTCTGGCTCGCAATAGTTGGTCACATAGGACGCCACGCCATTGAGCACCCACTGCCCTGCCTGCTGCGTGAAGAGCGGACCGCCCGAGTCCCCGCTGCACGTGCCAGCCGGCTCACCAAACTCGATCATGTCCCCATCGATGGAAAGAATGGTCGTATCGCCCATGCGGTGGATGCCAGCGGAGGCGGTCTCATCCCATCCTGTGACGCCATAGCCGACGATGATGCCCGGTTGCGAGGTTTCGACCTCGGGGCTCAGGCGGACTTTGTAATACGGCACGGCTTCGATGGGCTGCTCGAGGAGAATGACGGAGAGATCGACGGAGTCACCGGATTCGGACACATCACCCGTCCACTGCGGATGGGTCACGATTTGCTCTGCGGCGCTGTAGAGGATCTGACTCCCACCTAGTAAGTCAGCGCCACCCAGAATGAACAAATGAGACGGGTGTAACCGCGCGTCAAAGGCGCTGCCCTGCTCCCCATTGTAGTAGACGCAGTGACCAGCAGACAGGACGATGCGAGGAGCGATCAGCGTGCCAGTGCACAAGCTACCAGCGACATCGTAGTAGAGACCCACCACGCCTTTCCAAGAGTTGTAGCCTGTTTCTGTTCCTCCGACGATCCCATTGGGACGACGGGCTGGATCCACGGCGACGGCCACGGTGGACGGTTCTTGACACGCGACGAGCACCAGGGACGCGATCAAGGCGAACAGGAAAACCGACTGAGCGCGCAACTTCATGCTGTTGACTCCGGCTGTTGTTTCTTTGAGGCGCATTCGTTCACAACCCGTACCTTCGTGCCCGCGTGGTCGAAAAACAGATGGAGCTTTATGGGCACAGACCAACAGATAGTGTAACCAACCGAAACGACACCGACCACCAAAGACCAAAAAAACAACACCCAAACCTCGAGCAACTGGACAAAACAACTCGAACAACCCGCGTGAACCAATTTTGCGATATTTGTTTTTTACTATATCTCTTTGACGCAAATAGTAGGAGGCGGTCACCCATGCCCAATCTCATCGCCCAGAAGGACCAGGCAGAACGCATCGCTCAAGTGCTCAAGGCCGTGGCTCACCCGCTGCGCCTGCGCATCGTCAGCGTGCTCGTGAAGCGGGATGTTCGCGTGGGGGAGCTGGCCGAGCTGCTCGGCGAAAAGCAGGCCATCGTGTCCCAGCAGCTTCGCATCCTGCGGATGAGCGGCCTCGTCGAAGTGGTCAAGGAACACGGCGCCATGCACTATTGCCTGGCTGAGCCCCGGCTGTGCAAGCTCGTAGGATGCTTTGAAAACGATAACGACGCGCCACTTTAACAAAAAGCCAATATGAGCGGCATCACGAAGCTCGAAGGAGAGATCTAGACGATGACACCCACCGACCTCGCCACACAGCTCATTGAGCTCAAGTCCCAAGTGGATCACATGGCGCCCGGCCCCAAGAACAAGCTCTCGATGATCGTGTTTTCCGGTGACATGGACAAGCTGCTGGCCTCCATGATCATCGCCACCAGCGCGAGGGCCATGGGCATGGAGGTCGTGCAGTTCTACACCTTCTGGGGCACAGCGGCCTTGCGCAACCCGAGTGCCAAAGTACCAGGCAAGGACCTCCTAGCGCACATGTTCGGCTGGATGCTCCCCAATGGTCGAGGAGACACGAAGTTCTCCCAGATGCATATGGCAGGCATGGGCACCGCGTTGCTCAAAGACCTCATGAAAAAGAAGAACGCGCCCACCTTGGACCAACTCTTCGAGGTCGCCGCTGCCCTGGGCGTGCGGATCCAGGTCTGCGAGATGACCATGGACCTTTTGGGCTTCAAGCGCGAGGAGATCATCGACTATCCGAACCTCGAGTACTGCGGCGTCGCCACCTTCCTCTCCCACGCCAAGGAATCGTCCGTTCATTTCTTCATTTGACAGGAAGAAGTCCCACCGGTCATGGAGTGAGATAAGAACAACGTCACCCGCAGGACTTCAACTCGATGATTCCAGCGCTATCCTGATATTGTCTTCAAGCCTCTCCCTGTATTCCTGTATCTGCTCAATGCCCTCATCCATTATTGCTGTCCGATTCTTGATTTTGGAAGGGTCAGCCCCGCGGAGCATCAGATACCCCGCGGCATTCAGGGAACAGCATTCCAGCGCTTGATGAAGCGGAGTTCTCCCCTGGTTGTCCGTGGCTTCAATCGCCGCGCCTGCGTCGAGAAGGAGCTTAACTGTTTTGATGTGGTTCCCCTGGGCCGCAAACATCAAGGCGGTTTTGCCGCATGATTTTTTCTTGTCAACGGTCACGCCCTTTCCAATCAGAAATTCAACGACTGTGTTGTGTCCCAGGGATGCCGCGGTCATCAGCCCAGTTGCGTCTGAATCGCGGTGTTCTGGAATGATGCAACCTGCCTGGTCTAGCGGTACACCCGTATCAGCAAGAAGCACCACCATCTCCAAATATCCCAGCTCGCAAGCTTTCAGAAAACGCCCAAGAGCCTCATC
>JALOQD010000098.1 GCA_025453525.1 Myxococcota bacterium | reverse complement strand
AAAAGGAAATCGAAGAGATGTGTATCCAAGCACGACTCAAAACGGCAGCTTGAAACTTGACTCATCTGCCATGATGTCAGGCTTTGAAGATGTCTAGTGACAAAAAAATAGAAAAGGGAGAACCCCATGGCTGACGACAAGGCCTTAGCGGTATTCGAGGACTTTAAAATACGCCGGACTTACGACGAGAAAACCGAAACCTGGTTTTTCTCTGTCGTGGATATCGTCGCGGTATTGATTCAACAGCCTGATTACCAGACGGCTCGAAAATACTGGAATAAATTGAAGGAGCGGCTCAAACAGGAGGGCAGTCAGTCGGTGACAGATTGTCACCAACTGAAACTCGAAGCCGCGGACGGGAAGAAATACGCGACCGATGTGGCTGATCCCGAGACACTGCTCCGGCTCATCCAGTCGGTGCCCAGCCCAAAGGCGGAACCTATCAAGCTCTGGCTGGCCAAGGTCGGTTACGAGCGGATTCAGGACATGAGCGATCCCGCCCGCTCGCTCGACCGGGCCCGCGAATACTGGCAACAGCACGGCCGCAGCGAAAAGTGGATCCAACAGCGGATGATGGGGCAGGAAACTCGCAACAAGCTCACCGACTACTGGAAAGACCACGAGATCGAAAGTGAGGACGAATTCGCCATCCTGACCAATATCATCCATCAGGAATGGTCGGACTTGACGGTCAAAGAGCATAAGAACATCAAAGGATTGAAGACCCAAAACCTGCGCGACCACATGAGCGAGGCGGAGCTGATCTTCACCGCGCTGGCCGAGCTCTCAACCCGCCAGATCGCCGCAAGTGCTGAGGCCACCGGACTGACCGAAAACGCCGAGGCGGGTAAGAAGGGCGGAGGAATCGCAAAGAAAGCGCGCCTGGACCTGGAGCAGAAGACCGGGAAAAGTGTGGTAACGGGTGACAATTTCCTGCCTTCAGGAACCACGAAGAAGCGTTTGAGGGTGACCAAGGAACGCCGTGTGAAATAGACGACGGCTGCGGAGGGACGCACTATGACCGACAAGGATGGGCGCTCATGCTTCACCCTCCTCGGGGCGCAGGAGCGGCAACTCCACGTGAAAGGCGGTTCCCACGCCGAGCTCTGTCTCGAACCAGATCTTGCCGCGGTGCTTGTTGACGACGATGTCCCAGGCAATGGCCAGGCCCTGGCCCGTTCCCTTGCCCTCGGGCTTGGTGGTGAAGAACGGCTCGAACAGGCGCGGACGGGCCGCGTGAGGGATGCCCTGGCCCGTGTCGCGGATGGTCACGAGGACGCTCGTCTCGGTGGCTGCGGTCTCGACCGTGATCGTCCCCATGGCGCTGGTGCCCCTCACTTTGTCGCCGATGGCGTGGGCTGCGTTGACCACCAGGTTGAGCCACACCTGGTTCAGCGCCGAGGCCAGGGCCGGCACATGGGGCAGGTTCGGTAAGAGCTCCTCGTGCACCTGCGCCACGTACTTCCACTCATTGCGGCTGACCACGAGTGTTGTCCGCAGGGCGGCGTTGAGGTCGGTGGGCTCGGAGTGCTTCTGGCCCGGATGGGCGAACTGCTTCATGGCGCTGACGAGCTCCGTGACCCGCGCGATGCCCTCGAGGCTGTCGCCGAGCGCCGCGGGCACGGCTTGCTGCAAGTAGGAAAGGTCGATCTCTTGCTCGAGCTCCCGCGCCGAGGCCGCCGCCCTTTCCGGATGATCCTTGCGCTCCACCGCGACGACCACGCCTCGATAAGCCTCGGACAGCCTCATCAAGTCGGCGCTGGCCTGCTTGACGAAGCTCGTGTTGTCGCCGATGTACTGCATGGGCGTGTTGATCTCGTGCGCCACGCCCGCCGCCAGCCTCCCCACGGCCTCGAGCCGCTGCGCCGAGAGGAGCTGGGCCTCGAGCCTCATGATCTCCGAGGCGTCGAAGAACACGCCGTTACACACTACGGCGCCGTTTGGCTCAACGCGCGGCAGCGAGTGGGTCTCCACATGGCGGATGGCGCCGTCGACGCGAATGCGAAACCGCAGGTGTTGGGCCGTGCCCGTGGCCACGCAGCGCTGCATGTCCGCGAGGACCTTGGCTCGGTCTTCCGGGACGATGGCCTCGGACATGGATGTCGGGTCGCGGCGGATCTGGTCGGTGCTCAGGCCAAACACCTCGTGAAACCGCTCGTTCAGGAACGTCGCGGTCCACTCTCCTTGTGGGGTGTTGCGCAGCTGAAACACCGCGCCAGGGATGCTGTCCGCGAGCTCCTGGAGCAGCGCATCGCTCGCCTTGAGTTGGGAGACCTTATCGTCGATTTCGCTCTGCTGCGCGCGGATCGTCCACAAGGCGGCGAGGACCATCTCCAGCATCGCGGCGTTCACCTCGGTGTAGGGCTCTGGCCTATTAGCGACGGCCATGATTGCCACGAGCTTTCCGTCGTGCAGCAGGGGAACGCACATGAACCGCTCGATGGCGACGTGGCCGGTGGGCAGGCCGCGCTTGGTCGGGCTCGTCTCGCGATAGTCGTTGACGATGAGGGTCTTTCGCGTGCGCAGCGCGTCGCCCCACCAGCCTGTTTGGGACACTTGGAAGGCGATCGGCTTGTCCTCCATGCGGCACTCGGCCATGGCTGCATCGTTAAACGCGTGCAAGACCATGGTCTGCTCGTCATCGGAGAGGAAGCCGAGAAACCCCAGGGTGCTTCCGGTCGCCGCGGTGCCGTGCTCCAACGTAACCGTCGCGACCTCGTGGAGGGAGTGCCCGCGCATGCTCGCCAGGGCAAAGAGCAGGTCGAGGAATTGGTTCTTGGCCGTCAGCATGTGAGCGCGATCTTCCTTTACTCTGGGTAATAGAAGTCCAGGCAGAGGCTACACAGCCCGTGGCTCGTGTTCTCTGGACACTTCGCGACCCAACTCGGCACCCAGTCCCACTGTTCGGACTCGCGCAGGCGCTGCACGCGGCGACAATGGCCGCACTGGTGGATGAACCCGTTGTGGTCTTCGTACCAGTCGAGCCGGGGTGGCGGCGCGACCGCCGAGTCCTGCTCGTGGGGGCGCTGCTCCACGAGGGCGTGCACGACCAGGAGGCCGGCGCTGTCCTTGAGCGGATAGGCGATGCTGTGGAACTTGCGAAACTGCGCTGGGCTCGAGCACTCGTAGTCGTGGTGCCAGGGATCGCGACCGCGCAAGGCGCGCAGGTAGCGCTCTTCGTAGAAACGCTGCAAGGGACCAGACACCGCGTCCACGATGCGGCGTCCGAGCCCCCAACTGTCGCGGATGGCTGTCTCGGCGCCGTTGCGCTCGGCAAAGGCGTGCCAACCGCCGTTGCAGTAGGCGATCGTGAGATCTGGCCACAGGCCGACCACGCTGTCTGCCGAGCTGTCGAGGGCGGCCCGGTCAAACTGGCCAAGGCGGGGTTCGAACGTGTCGTCGAGCGTGACCAAAAGTGCCTCCAAAGAGTGGGCTCCGCGAGTGACTCAAAGCATAGCGCCACATCGCGTTTTGTCTTGGTCGGTGTAGGGCAATCGCAAAGTCCCGGGTTCGAGAGCGAATGGCGAGGCGTAGGGTGCGCCTCGGCGCACCGCTGACTCCTTCGCATGGTACGAGAGCAGGACGGACGGTGCGGCAAGCCACACCCTACGGGGACAGGAAGCAGTGGGACGGACGGTGCGGCAAGCCGGCACCCTACGGCCACAGGAAGAACGTCGCCGGACAATGTGATGCCCCTGTGGTCGGTGTTTGCGTGGCTAGCGGTCTGCGTCTAGAATAACATAAAGTATCGAAGAACGAATGTTGCCCTGGGAAGGGGGAGCGATGCACAACCACGAGTTCCTGGAGCGGAACGTTCGCGCTGCCGGCTCTGAGAAGCGACTTCACCGACCGCGAAGGGGTTAAGCGATGAGTGACAACGCGCAAAACAGCGAACGAGCCAGGCTGGAGAACGAAGCCCTTCGTCAACGGAGCGCCACGTTGGAGATTGAGAAGGACACCCACGGAGCACAGGCCTCTGCTCAATGGCGGCTTCTCGTCGACGAGGCGCCGATCGGTATCGCGACGGTCGGCCTCGACAAGCGCTTCCTGACCTGCAACGCCGCGTTCTGCGCCTTTCTCGGCTACAGCGAACAAGAGCTTCAGCAGAAGACCATCGCCGAGATCACCCATCCTGAGGACGTGGCCCTCGGCATGGCGGATATGGGCGCCATCGTCGCGGGTAAGAAGAAGGCCGCCAGGCTTGAGAAACGCTACGTACGCAAGGACGGCACGGTGGTCTGGGGTGAGGTGAGCATCCACCTCGTCCGAAACGGGCTGGGTCAGCCTCTCTATTTCATGCCCTTTGTCCTAGACACGACCGAGCGCAAGCGAGCGGTGGAATTGCTGCGCGACAACGAGCTGAAATACCGCGCCCTGTTCGAGGCCGCGGAGGGAGCCATTCTGCTGTTCGCCGACGGTCGGTGGATCGACTGCAACGCGAAAGCCTTGAGGGTGTTTGGCTGTACCCGGGAAGAGATCCTGGGCGCACATCCGAGCCGCTTCTCCCCGCCCACGCAGCCCGACGGGCGGCCTTCAGGGCCAGAAGCGGCAAGGCTCATCACTCTTGCCTACACGACGGGCCCGCAGTCTTTCCAATGGGAACACTGCCAGGCTGACGGCACCCCCTTAACCGCAGAGGTCAGTCTCCACCGGGTGGATTTGGGCGGCAAGCCGCACATTCAGGCCATCGTCCGCGACATCTCGAATCGCATGCGCACGGAGATTTCGTTAAAGGAGAACGTCGCCTTGTTGCAGAGCGCAGGCAGGCTCTCCCGTTTCGGGGGATGGAGCGTGGACGTCGCCACGAACCGGTGCGCGTGGTCGGATGAGGTTGCCCGAATCCACGAGGAGCCCTCCGGATACTCGCCCCTCGTCGAGGACGGAATCAACTACTATGCCCCGCAGTGGAGGGACAGGATCACGAAGGTCTTCTCGGCATGTGTCCAAGACGGAACGCCCTACGACGAAGAGCTGGAGATCATCACCGCCAAGGGAAAGCGGGTCTGGGTGCGCACCTGCGCCGACGCGGTTCGCGACGAAGCCGGGAAGATCGTCAAGGTCCACGGCGGGTTCCAGGATATCTCCGAGCGCAAGCAGATCGAGGCGGCGGCGAAGGTTAGCGAAAACCTGTTTAGGAACGTCTTCGAAGCCGCCAACGTCGGCAAATCCATTACGTCTCCCGGCGGCAAGATCTCCGTCAATCAATGCTTTGCAGACCTGCTTGGTTACGAGAGGCATGAGCTGGAAGGCAAGACCTGGCAAGAGCTGACCCTGCCAGAAGATATCGAACTCACCCAGGCGAAGGTTGCCCAACTCCTGAGCGGCGAGATGGATGCGACGCGCTTCACCAAACGATTTCTGCACAAGAACGGCTCAGTCGTATGGGTAGATGTCAGCGTGGCGCTGTGTCGCGACGCCGGCGGCCAGCCGCTCCTTCCTCAAAGAGCCGCAGGATCTGAGGTTCGTCGTATTCAACAAGGCGGGCGAGGAGCTTTTGGGCTATGACCGCAAGGACTTGCTCGGCAAGAACAACCTGAACCTCTTCCCTCCCGAACAGGCTGCCCATTTCATGGCCAAGGACCGGGAAGTGCTGACAGAAGGCGCTCTTGTGGACATCCCCGAGGAATCGATCACGACGGCGAAGAAGGGACTGCGGACTCTCCATACCCGGAAGGTCTGCCTCAAGGGACCCGATGGGACGGCTCAGTATTTGCTGGGCATCTCCGAGGACATCACCGAGCGCAAACGGGCCGAAGCGGAACGAGAGAAGCTCGAAGAGCAGCTCCGGGCCTCGCAGCGGCTGGATTCCATCGGCAGCTTGGTAGGAGGCATCGCCCACGACTTCAACAACCTCTTGTCCATCATCCTGAGTTACACGTCGTTCGCCATCGCCAAGACAAGCGGCAAGCTGCGAGACGAGCTCCTGGAGGTGGAGCGGGCAGGCGAGCGGGCCGCGGCGCTGACGAAGCAGCTCCTGGCGTTCAGTAGCCGGCAAGTTCTCGAACCAGAGCCTACGAAGTTGAACTTCATCGTTTCAGACATTGAAAAGATGTTGCGGCGGATCCTCGGCGAGGACATCGAGTTTGAAATGGCGCTCTGGCCAAACCTCGGGAGCACCCTGGCCGATCCAGGAAAGCTCGAGCAAGTGTTGATGAACCTCGTGGTCAATGCTCGCGACGCGATGCCCAAGGGCGGGCGGCTCAGGCTCGAGACCTCCCACCTCGAGCTCGATGAATCCGCGAGCTCGATTGTTCCCAGCATCGAGCCTGGGCGCTATGTTTGCCTCGCAGTGTCAGACACGGGCTGCGGCATGGACAAGGAGACCATGGCCCGGATCTTCGAGCCCTTTTTTACCACCAAGGCGCCTGGCAAGGGCACGGGCCTCGGCTTGCCCACAGTCTACGGCATCGTCAAGCAGAGCGGCGGCGGCATTGCGGTCACGAGCGCGACAGGGCAAGGGACCACGTTCCGGGTGTACCTCAAGCACCTGAGCGAGGCCGAGTCCGAGGCCTGGCCGAAGCGCGGCGTCCGCTCGACAACAAAGACGCGAGAAAGCGAGCCGCCTTCCCTGGTCCCAGCCAAGGGTCCTCCACTTTCGCCGCAGTGGCAGGAGGAGGCCGAGCTGCGCAACTCGCAGAAGCTGGAGGCCATTGGCGGCCTCGCGGCCGGCATCGCCCACGAGATCAACACCCCGGCGCAGTACGTGAGCGACAGCCTCCACTTCCTCATGGAGGCCTGCGGCGCTCAGAAGCAGCTCGCGGCTTCGCATCGGAGCGCGGCGGCAGCCTTGTCCGAGGCTGGCGGTCACGAGACCCTTGTCACGGCCATGCGCAGGCTGGAAGAGGAGATCGACCTCGACTACCTGGAGGAGAACGTGCCGCAGAGCCTGACCCTGTGCCGCGATGGCCTGGCCCGCATCTCGAGCATCGTCGAAGCGCTCAAGTCCTTTTCTCAAAAGGGCACGCATGACAGGGCCCCGGCTGACCTCAACGCCGCGCTTCAGACCACGCTCACGGTTTGTCGTAATGAGTATAAGTACGTGGCGGAGATCGAGACCGACCTGGGCGAGCTCCCCCTCGTCTCTTGCAACCTCGGCGACGTGAACCAGGTCTTTCTCAGCCTGATTGTCAACGCAGCCCAGGCCGTGGCCGACGCCGCCCAGCCGCGAGGAGGCATGGGGAAGATCCGCGTCACCTCTCGCACCGATGGCCGAAATGTCAGAATCAACATCTCCGACACCGGTGCCGGGATTCCAGAGGCGATTCGCGGCCGGGTCTTTGAGCCCTTCTTCACCACCAAGCCCGTGGGAAGAGGCGTGGGGCAGTCGCTCGCCATCGCCCGCAGCATCGTCGAGGAACAGCACGGCGGAAGGCTGACCTTTGAGAGCACCGTGGGCATGGGGACGACCTTTACCCTCGAGCTGCCGAGCGAGCCTCTCGAGGGGCCCGGAGCCCAGAGCCTGCTCCCAGGGCAAGGAGCCGAAAAGGGGCGCCCGCGGATCCTCGTCATCGACGACGAGCCGCCGCTCGGCGTGGCCATGGGTCGGGTGCTCCGGCACGAGTTCGAGGTCGTGCTGGCCACAGGAGGGGCCCAGGCCCTCGACTTGGTGGCGAGCGACCAGAGCTTCGATGTTCTGCTATGCGATCTGCACATGCCCGAGATGTCGGGGATGGATTTCCATGACCGCCTGCTGGCGCGTTGGCCGCAGCTCGCGAGTCGCATCGTCTTCATGAGCGGCGGCGCCTCCACGGCTCGCGCCCAGGACTTCCTCGGGAGCGTGCACCGTCCGTGGCTCTCAAAGCCCGTGGAGCCTGCGGCGCTCGTTTCGACGGTGCGTTCCATGCTGGCCGACAAGAGGAGCCCATGACGGGAAACCTATTGTTTGTGGATGACGATCCCAAGGCGCTGGCCGGGTACGAGCGCAGCTTCTGCCGCGAGCCTCTCATGGTCACGACCGCGACGAGCGGCGCACAGGCCCTGGCGCGGCTCACGCAGGGAGAGGAGTTCGACGTCATCGTGTCGGACCTCCGCATGCCGGGCATGGACGGCATCGAGCTGCTGTCGAAGGTTGCCGCTTTTCGCCCAGACACCTTTCGCATCTTGCTCACGGGCGCCGCGGACCTGCAGACAGCCGTGGCCGCGGTGAACCAGGCCGGGATCTTTCGCCTGCTGCTCAAGCCGTGTCCGGCCGAGGCGTTGGTCTCGAGCGTGCGCGAGGCCGTGAGGCTGAGAAGCGCTCTTGGCGCGGAGAAGGAGCTGCTCGAGCAAACCGTCACCGGCAGTGTGGCGCTGTGCATGGACCTTCTCGCCGCCATCGATCCCTATGCGCTGCGCCACGGAGAGAGGCTCCTTCAGTATGCGCGGCGCGTCTCCAAAGCGGCGGAGCTGCGCGAGCCCTGGCGGCTGCAGCTCGCGGCCATGCTGTCCCCCATCGGTTTCGTGGCCTTGCCCAACGAGCTCAAGCAGGCCATCGCGCAGAACGCGCCGCTTCGAGAAGACCAGCGGGAACGGCTGCGCGAGGTGCCTTTGGCCACTCACCGGCTGCTTTGCCACATCCCCAGGTTGGAGCCGGTCGCGGATATCGTGTTGCGGGCGCAATCCCCGCAGCATGAGTGTCCCAAAGACCTGTGGCTCGAGGCGGATATCCTCGCCGTGCTGCTGCGACTCGCAGCCGAGACCTCGGACAGCCAGTCCGAGGCCGCGGCGCTCGCCGCCATGAAGCCATCGTCGGAAGAGGGTAGCCCCGGGCTCGAGCTCGTTCGCCGAGTCTTCACAGGCTAAGGCCCACGGTAGACGCAACATAATCCGAGAGCAGAACGGACGGTGCGGCAAGCCGGCACCCTACGGGGACGGGAAGCAGCGGGACGAACGGTGCGGCAAGGCACACCCCACGGGAATGGGAGGGACATCGTTCGGCATGGGGGCTATCTCTGTTGGTATTTTCTCCCAGCAGGCTTCTAGTGGTAGAGTCTCTTAACCTGAAGTTCCCGCCGGCGGTGCGCCGGAGCCGCTCTCTCAATTTCGTCACTCGTGATCCTTTAGCTCCCGCTCGCTCCCGCGACACGCCAGCGCGAGCATCAACCCGTGGTACTTGTCTTGGGCTGGCGAGGCCCGGGACACCATGGCGATGGGCATCGTTCCGCCCACGGCAGCGGCCGCGACAGGCGCCTTGGCCAGGTAGATGATCGCCTTGGTGAGCAGGTTCGCGGCCACGATATCCGGCGCCACCAGGATATCGGCTGCTCCGGTGACTGGACCAGTGACGCCCTTGAGGGTTGCCGTGTGACTATCGAGGGCACACCCGAGATCATACGGTCCTTCGATGACGCCGTAGCCCTCGAGGCGACCTCCGGGCCGGGCCTCCCCGCTGAGCTTATGGGCTTCGAGAGAACAGGGGATCTTGCCATTGAGCTCTTCGGACGCGGAGAGCAGCGCCACCTTGGGCTGGTCGATGCCCAGGGCTCGCGCCACATCCACGGCGTTCTTGATGATGTCGATTTTCTGCTCGAACGTCGGATAGGGAAGCAGCGCTCCGTCTGTGGTCATCAAGACGCGATCGAGAATTCCGACCTCGAGGAGGCTCACATGGGACACGATGCGGCCCTTGCGCCGCAGCCCGCTGCGCAGGCCCACGGACATGAGGGCCGACGTGGAGATGAGCCCCTTCATCAAGACCGAGGCTCGATGGCGCTCGGCGAGATCGAAGGCGAGGACGGCCTTTTCTTGATCGGTGTTCGCGGGGTAAAACGGGGAACCCATGAGGTCGAGGCCGCGGTCAGCGGCAGCGCGCTCGGTCAAATCCCTTTGGCCCACGAGCAGAGGCTCCACGAGCCCCTCATCCCTGGCTCGCAAGGCAGCCTCGAGCACGTCTGGTTCGCCGCACCCGGCCACCACGATCCGGGCCGTGCCCTTGTGCTGCGCTCTCTCTCGCAAATCAGCAAATCGCATGACGAGCCTTGCCTCCACTGTCGCGAATATGACAGGCCGGCGAGATTTGTCGAACACGCATTGCGCTGCGACCCTAAGAGCCGTTAGGGTCTAGGGCATGGAAACACATCATCGAGGTCATTGGGTCATTCGTTTGTCGGGGTTGAGTCTCGTCGTGCTGCTATTACAAGGGTGCGGGGCGTCCCCGCCTCCCCCGCCCGCCACGGCGCCGTCCGAAGCGCCGCAGCCACCCGCGGGCAGCGCCGTCGAAGCGCGACCTGTGCCCGCAGAGGCGAGCTATGCGGGACACGGGCAAGGCAGCGTCTCGGAGGCGGTGCTCGCGCGCTATCCCGTGGAGCGGCTCCAGCCCGAGTTGGCGCGCCGCATTGAGGCCATGATGGATCTCGTGCCGCCGTCGACCGGCGCCGTGAGCGAAGACGGAAAAAAACTGGTCTTCAATTGGCGGGTCACCGGCACGCCCCAAGTGTGGACCATGGACGGACCCATGCGCTTTCCCCGTCAGTTGACGGGCGGCGAGGATGCCACGAGCCTGGTCGCGATCCTGCAGAGTGGCGAGAAGGTGGTCGTCAGCCGCGATCGCAAGGGCGAGGAATACCCTGGCCTCTACCTACAAGACGTCGGAGGTGGACCGCTCACGGTGATCCAGCACCTGCCCAAGGTCCGCACGTCTCTCGCCGCGATCACCGACGACTCCAAGCAGCTCTATTTCACCGCAAACGATATCGCCGAGGATGCCTACGCCATCTACCGCTACACCATCGCCACACAGAAAAAAGAGCTCGTGTTCAATGCGCCGGGTCTGTGGTTCGTAGCCGACGTCTCCGACGACGAAACCAAGCTGCTCCTCCACAAAGCCACAGGCGGCATGTCGGCCGAGTACTACGAGCTCGAAATCGCGACCAAGACCCTCACGCCGCTTTTTGGGCAGGGAGAAACCGAGGAGTACCAAGCGTCGTACGGCCGTGGCGGCGATATCGTGGTGCTGACGAACAAGCTCGGTGAGTTTCGCAGGCTATATCTATTTAAAAAAGGCACGCTCAGTCCCTTGACTCCCGAGTTGCCCCACGACATCCACGGGTTCTCTGTAGACCGAAGGCGGCAGAGGATTCTCTACGGCACCAACGAAGCGGGCTTCCAGAGGCTCTACGCTCTCGATGCCAAAACCCACAAGCCTGTGCGCCTGCCGGCCTTGCCCAAGGCAGACCAACTCGTCTTCGGCGCGACGAGTCGCAACGGCCGCTACACCACGGTGGGCGTCTCTGATAGCACCTTTGCCCAGCGCACGTATGTCCTCGATTGGAAAACGGGCAAGCTCTCGCAGTGGCACCAACCCAGCGTGCCAGAGCTCGACACCTCGGTCTTTGCCCGCGCCGTTCTCGAGCACTACGAAACCAGAGACGGCACGTCCATTCCCGTGCTCGTTCGTTCCTCCAAGCGCTGCGAGACCGAGCTGTGCCCTGTTGTCGTCTCGTTCCACGGCGGTCCAGAAGGTCAGGCCATGCCGGGTTTCAACCTGCGGGCCCAGGCCTTCGTCGACGCCGGCTTCATCTACGCCGAGCCCAATGTCCGAGGCTCGGATGGCTTCGGCAAGTCGTGGGTTCGCGCCGACGACGGTCCCAAGCGGCTCGCGGTCCTCACCGACATCGAGGATGCCGCGAAGTGGGCGCGGAAGCGGTTCGAGAAAGGGGGCAAGGCGCCTGCGCTGGGCGCGCACGGCGGAAGCTACGGCGGCTACAGCGTGCTCATGGCCATGACCAAGTTCGCCGGCGCCTTCGACGCGGGCGTCAACGTCGTCGGGATCAGCAATCTTCTGACCTTCCTCGAGAACACCGCGCCCTACCGCCGCATCTTGCGCGCCAGCGAGTACGGAGACCCCAAAAAAGATCGAGAGGCCCTCATCCAGCTCTCGCCCACGACCTACCTCGACCAGCTCGCCGCGCCACTTTTGAGCTTGCAAGGCGTCAGCGATCCGCGAGTGCCTGCCGGAGAGGCGATTCAGATCCACGAGGCTCTCGAGAAAAAAGGCGTGGCGCAAAAGCTCATGCTGTTCCCCGACGAAGGCCACGGCGCGGTCAAGCGAGCCAACCAAGTGCTCATGCTCGGGCACGCCATCGCGTTTTTTAAAGCGCAGCTCGGAGGCAACGGCTGAAGATCCTGGCGCGCTACGCGAGTGGGTTCGACCACCCTTGCCGAGCGCCTCGCCGCATCGAGGCGTGGCGAGGAGCTCCTCACCGCCTCCACCATCGCCGTTCTTTCGAAGAAACGGTCTCGACCTTGGCAGGAGAGCCTCTGGCAGCCTGGAATCGTGGCGCTCTCATTTCTTGCCTACCGGTAACTATTCGGCATCAATGTAAGAAAAATGGCCGTTTTCCTTTTTTTTGCACAGGAACGTAAAAATTTACGTTGATTTGGGCTGTGCCCACATTCCACAATCTATTGTCGGAGCGTTTAACGAACAAAGGACAAACGCTTCACTAGAGTCGCCCCAAGGAGGTGTACCCGTGAAACATTGGATGATCATTCTCATTTCCTGTCTAACCTGCAGCTTGGCAGCATGCGAGAAAACCTCGACCACGGGCCCTGTCATCGGCGAAGACGAAGACATCGGCGTGGACGAAGGTGAAGGTGAAGGCGAGGGTGAAGGCGAGGGCGAAGGTGAGGGCGAAGGCGAGGGTGAAGGCGAGGGCGAAGGTGAAGGAGACGCCTGCGCTGAGCAGGATTTTGCCATTGAGTTCAAGCCGACCCGGCTGATGATCTTGCAAGATGTCTCGGGCAGCATGACCGATGCGCTCCAGGCAGGGACCAAATGGGATCAGGCGAAACAGGCGTTGCTGTACTTGCTCAACGAGTGGCAATCCAGCTCGTCCGACACCAAAATTGATTTTGGTTTCGACACCTTCCCAGATTTGAATCTCAATGCCGGGAATACCTCCAAAGGGTGCGATGTCAAGAGTCCGGTGCTCGTCGACACGGCCACGGGCACCGAACAGACCATTTTCGACATCATCAACCCGCTGACAACAGAAGATATTGGCTCGATAATGGGAACGACCCCGCTTTGTCAGGGGATGAAAACTTTCCTCAATAAGTCCTATGCGCCGGTGTTCACCTCAGAAGGCGCGACCAATTACCTGCTCATCGTGTCCGACGGCGATGACACCTGCGGAGGGGTGCCGGGCGAGTGCCAGGGCAAGGGCCTGTTTGGCTCCACGTACCCGACCAACAAGCATCTCGGCGCCATGACAGCGAACCTGCTCGCCCAGGGCATCCGCACCTTTGTCATCGGTTTTGGAGGAGGCTACACCCCTGGCGCGCTGAACGCCATCGCCGCGGCAGGCGGCACGCCGTTCACCGAGTTCCTCGTCGCCTCTGACACGAAAAGCCTCAAGGCCGCGTTTGCGCAAATCGCCTCGAACGTGGTGTCGTGCGTCTTCGAGCTCGACCCCGAGGATCCGACCAAGGTCGACCTCGACGAAGTCAATTTCAAGTTCGACGGCGCAGATGTTCCCTACGATCAGACCTGCTCGTCGAGCGAGGCCTGGCGCTGGGTCGACGTCAACAAAAAGACCACTGTGGAATTCTGTCCAGGCGCTTGCGAGAAGCTGCAAAACGGCGATGTGAAGGAAGTCGGCGCCACCTTCGGTTGCCCCACGGTCATTCCGAAGTGACCGGAGCTCCGTCCAGGTGCACGACGTGAACACCGGCGACGATGTGGGCGCATTTGCATAAAGCCCTTGGACCACGGTCCAATTTCCCCTGATTTTGTATTTGTTCAACACAGGTGTGCGGGAGCATCAATTTGTGCGGATTATTAGATAGCCCTGCAAATATTTTCATTGATTTTGGTTGGGCTGATATCTCACAATTGCGTTCAAGGGCTCTTGGAAGAAGAGAAACCAGCGCTTCTCTCCAGTCAACTTGAGGAGGTCCACTGATGAAGTCTTGGATGTTTATTCTGTTTACGTGCCTGACTTGCAGTATGGCGGCCTGTGAGAAGACCACGGTCGGCGACCCGCTCTTCCGTCCACCCAGCGGTGAAGGCGAGGGAGAGGGCGAGGGAGAAGGCGAAGGCGAGGGCGCGGGCGAAGGAGAGGGTGAGGGCGAGGGTGAGGGTGGGGGAGGCGGCAAGGACCCAACCTGCGCCGAGCAGGCCTTTGATATCGAATCCAAACCGACCCGGCTGATGATTTTTCAGGATGTGTCCTTGAGTATGACGACGCAGGGCGCAACCGGAACTCGATGGGATCAGGCCAAGCAGGCCCTGAGCTACTTGCTCAACGATTGGCAGGCGAGCTCACCCGATGTGCAAATCGAATTTGGATTCGACACCTTCCCGGACATGGCCCTCGACGGTACGACGGGTGATCAATGCGGCGTAGAGAAAAAGATTCTCGTCGATGCAGCGACCGCAAGCCCAGGCTCCATTTTCGGTATTGTCGAACCCATCCTCAATGAAGACATCGCCGAGCTCAGTGGCAGCACCCCGCTGTGCAAGGGGATGAGGAAATTCCTCGACCCGAAATACGCACCGGTGTTCACCTCCGATGGTGCGACCAACTACTTGCTCATCGTCTCCGACGGCGAGGACTTCTGCAAATCTACCGAGTGCAACGGCACCCTGTTCTCCAATGGCGCGACCGCACCAAACCTCGGAGCCATAACAGCGAAGCTTCTGGCTCGCGGCATTCGAACCTTCGCCATCGGCTTGGGCGAAGGCTACTCCCCGACCTCGCTGAACGCGATCGCCAAGGCAGGCGGTACTCCGTTCACCAAGTTCCTTGCTGCCACAGATACAAAAAGCCTCCAGGATGCCTTTACGCTGATCGCTTCGAGCGTGGTGTCCTGCGTGTTCGAGCTCGACCCCGAGGATCCGACCAAGGTTAACCTCAACGAGGTCAACTTCAAGTTCGACGGCGCAGATGTTCCCTACGACCAGAGCTGCGCCTCTGGCGAGGCTTGGCGCTGGGTCGACGAGAAGAAGAAGACCACGGTGGAGTTTTGTGGAGGGGCTTGCGAGAAGCTCCAGAGCGGCGATGTCTCGGACGTCGACGCCACGTTCGGCTGCCCCACCGTCATTCCCAAGTGATGTAAGCGCCCACGCATCAAGGTGGACGAACGGAGCGCTTCAAGCGTCTTGGATCTGTTCCCTGGGGTTGCCGCCGATCAGCACTTCGTAGATTGTCCGTGACAGGGCCTTTGGGTCTGAGATCGCGACGTCAGGCACGGGATCGTCCGAGCTCAGCTGCGAGTATCCCCACTGTGTGTGAATGACTTTCGCGCCTGCTGCGCGGCCAGCCAGGACGTCTTGGGGCGAATCGCCCACCATGACCGAGCGCAGTGGCGGAAGGCCTGAAAGCTCCATGGCGAGCAGCACCCCCACAGGAGAGGGCTT
Source organism: Myxococcota bacterium (assembly GCA_025453525.1). Classification (GTDB taxonomy): domain Bacteria; phylum Myxococcota_A; class Polyangia; order JAAYKL01; family JAAYKL01; genus JALOQD01. The sequence continues at coordinate 6,413 of JALOQD010000098.1, read as the reverse complement.
GAGCGCGCTCAGACTGCCGGCCCCGAAGGCTGCCCTAAAGGTGTTCGCGAGCCCGTGAATCATGAGCTCGGTCACGACCGCTTCGTGGGGTTTGTTCGATAGGACGTAGAGATCGAAGTCCCGTGCCAGCTCCTCGAGGCCCTCGCGGATACCGGGATACAGCGCCGAATTTTCCCCTTGGTGGTCTCTGTAATTGTTTTGATAGAGAACGAGAAATTGTTCGACCTCGGTTTCGTCGCAGAGCTCGAGGACGCCCTCTATGAGGTAATGCGCGCCCTTGCCAACAAAAGCGAGCACCTGCGAGGGCAAGAGCGGCACCTTGCCGGCCAGGGAGCGGACGTAATTCGCGGCTGCGACGATGTCGCCGCTCGTGTCGACCAGCGTGCCGTCCAGATCGAAAATCACAACTCCGAGCGGTCTTTCGGGGCGCATGACGCTCATGGGCTCATCCCATCCTCTCCAGTACAGCCACCACCTCGGGTGGCGCACCTGCCGCCATTTCGCGCAGCCCAGCGGGCTCGAACACCACAAGGCGCGTTGGCTCGACAGCCACGAGCTCGCCCTCGAGGGGAAGGGCATGGAGCGTATCGCGCAAGCCGGCAAAGGAATCAGCTCCCATCACGACAGGGTCTTGGTCTTTTACCCGATACTCCAGCTTGCCCTGCGCAATGAGATACACCGCTGTTGGTAGTGCGCCTCTGACTCCGAGCACCTCACCGGGCATGGCAAAGCGCACGGCGATGACGGAAGACAGAAGCCTGTCTCTCCAAGCCGTATCGAGCAATTCGCCAGAACCGCTCATGGACAAGAAGGAATCGAGCCTGTGCAGCGAACGCGCCGACTCGATTCTGGCTCGAAGTGCCGGGCTTGCCTTGGTGAGTCCGGCGAGCCTGCCCCCGTTGAACAGCCAGATGGACGACAGCCTCTCAGCCCGCACCGTGGCGCTGCAGGTGGACTGGACCCCGCCGAGCACGCTCGACTCGCCGAGCAACTCGCCGGGAAAACAGCTCCGCACGATCCGCGAAGAGCCGTCCGGGGCTTCGAGCCGCACAGACAAGACGCCCGAGCGAATGACGAATGCCTGAACCGCCGAAGCGCCTTCCTTGAGAATATCTTCGCCAGCGCGTATGAGACGCTGCTCCGCGATGGACTCGATCTGGGCAATGACGTTCGGCGCAAGACCGGCAAACACAGGGCTCTGAGCCAGCCGTTCCAGGGGATGGAGCCGCAGGTGAGTTTGATTGAGAAGCGCTCTGATGGGGTGAGTGGCAAATTCCTCACTGCCCAGCGTTTGGAGCACGATCTCCGCGACGCGATCCAATTGGTCGATATCGGCGCGATCGGCCAACTCGCGCGCTGCCGCAAGCAGGTACTCGATTCCTCTATCAATGGCGCCAAGGTGCAGCTCGAGCTCGCCCATCTGCTTGAGGACGTAAGGCCTTCGGTCAGCGTCCGACAGAAGGCGCGGCAGCAGCCCTTGCGCCACTGCAATATCCTCGGAACGCCCTGCGGCGAGTAGGCGGAGAACTCTTCCCTGCAGTTCGTCTGGATCGAGAAGGCCCATGGCGCTGTCGAGATCGTCCCCGGTGAGTAGGCCATCGTCGCTGGTGCCGAGCTCCTCGCTGAATTCATCGAGCTCAGCGCAGATCGCATCGCTCTGCGCCTCACTCTGCGAAAGCGGCGAATGGTGGGCTCCTGGTAGTAGGCCCGCGAAAACCTCGATGAGCTCTTCGGGGGTTGGCGCCTCGACGATGACGCCGTCTTCGTTCAGCCCTATGGAGCCGACACGCACCTCTGCGGAGCGCATGTGGACGAGCAACGCACCCTTGAAAACCCGTCCCGCAGCGCTGCGCGTGACGACCACCTCGCCGAGTTGGACGATTTTGCCGAACTCGCTGCGGACGTGTGCTTCTATTGCCGAACGCGCCTGGGCAAGCTGCATGGGCGCTGTCCTCCTCTCGAGCCTCATCTTAGCGCAGCGGTTCGCCCTAGACCAAACACACGGCAATAGATTGGCTGCATTTTTTTGACCACGGTGCACGAGAAGACTAACGTCAACCTTTGAGCCAGATCCAATTGGCCGGAGGAATGTATGCCGTATTCGGGATGTGATAGGCGCGTCCACACGATCTACTATACGTGTCATCGCGAATATCACACGCGCGCTTCAGTCTGCGTCGCGGTGCGCGATCGCCGATCCGGCGTGTGGATCCCGGGACACGAGGCCGTGGGCATGAGGCTCCTGCCGCCGCCGCCCAACACGGTCCGCGAAGGGCGCTGCCTGCATTTCGTCTCAAAGGCATCGCAGGTAGAGACCTCCCCTGTGCAGGAAATTCTGCGTCCTGGAAGAGCGACGGTGGAAACCTACCACCTCGTCTCAGCGCTCGCGTCCGACAGCCTCGCGGGCTAGGAGCCCTTTCCCTGATCGGCGAGCCGCTCCAGGCTGGCCCCGAGCTCTTCATATTCGAGGTCTATACCAGCGCGAGCGGCTGATTTGCGGAGTCGATCGAGAGCCTCTTCGTGCAGCGCAGTCACATGCTGCTCCCTATCCTTGCAGAAGAACGTGCGGCAGCCGAGCGCCCGCTGGCCGCGCGCTTCACAGCTATGACCGCAGAGCCATGGACACCCCGGGCCATTCGACGCAGGCGCGTCGCGCAGCAGGACCTCGAGCTCGAGGCTGGTCAGCCACAACTGGTGTCCGTAGCGGTCAAAATGGCAGCATTGACCGCAAGCGTCGCAGCACAGGCCCATCTCGGCGATGCGTGCGTCTAGCCAATTGTAGATCTCGAAAAGCTCGCTTTCGAGAGCGAGACAATGAGAGGACGTTTTGGAGTTCGAAAGCGGCACGGCACCCTCAAAGGGGGCCTTTCACTTCTGCATCAACCGCTCGATCTCATTGATGTCATCGCCCGTGAGCGACGTGAGCTTGCCAGCGGCAAATGCGGCTTTGATCTCTTCCATCGTGAAGTACTTGGGGGTCACTCGGCTCAACTCGGGCAAGGACGCGAAGATATTGCCGTGAGAGTCGAAGCTGTGGACGCCTTGGGGAAGCTTGAGCTCGGTTCCTCCGCCACGCTGGGCTTTGGAGGAAACGCCGCGGTTCATTTTTTCTGCTTTTGCCATGGGACAGACCTCTTCATAATTCGGCCGACGACAAAGACGGCGTTCTGCCGTGCGTCGCGGCGCAATTTTGCGCGGGTCGATCTACTCCAGACTGGAGCAAATTTCAAGCTCGAAATCGCTCGCTTCGAAATCGTTCTGTTGGAGGATTGCCGCGCTCGCGGACCTTCATCGGATGCCTGGCTCGAACGGAAATCCCACGAGGGTCAGTTGCAGATGAGGCACTTCCATTGGTTCTTGTAACCGCCCTCGCCTTCACCCTCGCCCTCGCCCTCGCCTTCGCCTTCGCCTTCGCCTTCGCCCTCACCCTCACCCTCGCCCTCACCCTCGCCTTCGCCCTCGCCCTCGCCCTCACCCTCGCCAGAGGCGGATCTATCGGCACTCCCGTTGTCATCACCGCAACCCACCACAGTGAAACAAGCGGCCATCACAACCAACATCAGGACCACGAGATTCTTTGGCATCGTTTTATACCTCCACGATTTGCGTCGCCCCTGTTTACACGGTTTTTGTGGCTGTGCAAAGCAAAATAAATTGCACTCGAGAGAAAAAAGAACCAGTTTGCGAGTTGGCCGCGCATAGCTAAAACCCCTTTGAATTTCATGGTGATACACGATAGATGGGAGGGGGTCGCACGAAGGAGGTGTGCTGGAAATGCAAAAATCAGCACCGAGACAGCGGATACAAAAAGGCGCCATCGCCACGCCTTGGGCGCAGGAGCTCGCCCAGGCCATCGCGCGGCCCGAAGACCTTCCAGAGGCCCTTGCCGAGCGCATCGCGCCGTTCGCGAATGCCCAGGGACTGTTTCCGTTCAAGGTGACTCCCTACTACCTGTCCCTTGCCGACCCGCGCGATCCCCGCGATCCCATTCTCCTTCAGTGCCTGCCTGATGCCGCAGAGCTGAAAGAGCGCCCTGGGCTCGAGCTGGATCCCATCGCCGAACGACGTCATAGCCCCTTGCCCGGGCTCGTGCGTCGCTATCCGGATCGCGCGGCGCTGCTCCTCGGACGAGCGTGCGCTGTCCATTGCCGGCACTGTACTCGCAGGCACATGGGGCAAGGCAACATCCGAGGACTCGACGCGGCAGGGCTCGAGGACGCCATCGCTTTTTTGCGGGATCACGCGGAGATTTCCGACGTCCTCGTGACCGGCGGCGACCCCTTGCTGCTCGATGATGAAGTCCTTGCGCACGCGCTGAGTCGCCTTCGCTCCATCCAGAGTGTGCGAGTCATCCGCGTGGGGACAAGGGCGCCGGTGACCTTGCCTACCCGCATCACCCCGAACCTCATCAAGACCCTGCGGCGCTTCGGACCGCTCTATGTTTTGACGCAATTCAACCACCCGCGTGAAATCACCTCGCTTTCAAAGATCGCCCTCGGGCGGCTCGCGAGTGCGGGACTTCCCGTGGCCAACCAGAGCGTTTTACTCCGAGGCGTGAACGACGACCCTGAAGTGATGGAGGAGCTGTGCCGGAACCTCTTCGGGCTTCGAGTGCGCCCCTACTACCTGTTCCTGTGCGACCAGTGGCCAGGGCTGGAGCATCTGCGCACCAGCTTCGATGCGGCCCTGGCCGTGTCTGAGCACCTGCGCGGAAGACTGAGTGGGCTGGCCATTCCCCAACTCGTGGTGGACTTGCCTGGCGGCCTGGGAAAAGTGCCCGTGGGTCCAGACTATGTCGTTCGGCGTGAGCCGGGCAAAGTGGTGCTCCGCGCGCCGAGCGGCGAGCGTGTGGAGTACCTCAATCCGATTGTCCAGGAGCCTGCCGAGAAAGAAGCTTAAACAGAACCGCCAGCCTTGCCCGAGACGCTGGCTTTGACCGAAACAGAAACCGAGACGTTGGCCTTGAGGCTGGCCGCCGCATCGAACGCGCCCTTGAATGGGGCCGCCACACAGGTCCCGAGCTTGGCCGCCATGGCCGGCGCGCCCTCGACCATCCCCGTGAGCCCGCCCTCGACGCCCTTGACCACCGTTTTGACATCTCCAGCGACCTTGACCAGATTGTCCTTCATGCCCATGGCCACTTTCAACACAGCCGGAAGGTCGGCCTGCAAAGTCGCCACGAGCTTCTCAGCGGCCTCTGCATCGGCGGCGCCGCGCGCTTTGACCGCCACGTGCGCTTTGGTGCACTTCAGCTTTGCGCTCACCTTGGCATCGCAGTGGGCCCGGCATTGGGCAGACATCTTGGGCGGCTTGGCCTCGCCCGTACAACGCGGCGCCTTCATCTCCACGTTGCACTTGCCCGTGCAGGTGCCCTCGCACTTTGCCTGGCCCTTGATCGAGCACTCGCCCTCACAAGAGCCCTTGCATTGCCCCTTGGCCCCAGCGTCGCACTTACCCTCGCACTTGCCGCCGCACTCGACGCCGCCCTTGGTGGCCTTGCCGTCGCACTTGCCCTCGCACTTGCCGGTGCAGCTACCGCTGAACTTCGCCTCACAGGCTCCATTACAAGTGCCCTGACAGCTCGCGCCTGCCTCCACGTCGCACTTGCCCTCGCACTTGCCCTCGCACTCGCCCGAGAGCTCGCCGCCCTCACACCGCACATCGATCTTGCCCGGCTCGAGCGTGGCATCGCAGTCGGCTGCGCAGTCGGCCATCGCCTCCATCGAAGCCGAGCACTTTGGCGGCACTATTTTGAGCTCGAACGTTCCGCCTGCCTTGGCCTTGAGGTCGCCGATCGCCTTGACCGCGGCCTTGCACGCCGCTTCGCCACCCTTGCCGCGGGGCGTTTCGCCGAGATCGCGAGCCAGCTTGCCGCAGGCCGCCTCGAGCTCATCGTCGACCTCCGATGCGACCGCTTTGAGCTCGGCAGAGGCTTTCAGCGCGGCTTTGAGATCCGCCGCAGCGCTGGCCTTGAGCTTAAACTCCTTCGCAAAATCCAGCCGACCGATGGCTTCCACGCTCGCGAGGTTGGGGCAGTCCGCAGCCGCGCTTGTGAGGTCGCCGAGGCTCGGCGCCTTGCCCTTGCCTTGCGCCGCACCGGCGGCCGTGGCGGCGCCCACTCCCTGCAGATTGAGCTCCCCGCAGCCTGCCGCCAACGCGAGCGCCAGCACGGCCCCACCTAAAATTGACCAACCGAATACGGATATCTTGCGCATGCTTGTTCTCCTTACCGGGTTTTTCTTTCCGATGCGAACCGGCTGCCTCTGGTTTTCAATTGAGTATAAGCCATTATGGGCCATTTCAAGCCAAACGCTCACAAATCGGTTTCAAGGCCGCTTCGTCTCCTTCTGCTCTTTCGATGGAGCCCCCCTGTGCCGCTTATGAGGAGGTTCCATGCTCGCTTTTTTCTGCTT
>JALOQD010000381.1 GCA_025453525.1 Myxococcota bacterium | reverse complement strand
CGAGTCGCCGGACGGCTTTGCGATTCCCTTCCACTACTACGATTCTTTCATGTCTAGCGCGATGGTCACCTCGCAGTCGTGCGCTGCGGCAAGGCTCGATTGCGAGGCAGAGGGTCGCTCGAAGCAGGTGTGCGACCAAGCGCTCGGGGTGTGTGAGTCAGCGGGCTTGCCAGCGGTTCTCTACGACTATGCGGATCGCGTGCTCGCTTTAGACGACGTGCTCACGCTCTCTGCGCTGCGGGAGGCTGTGCTGGATGGGCTGCGGCATCACATTCGCAATACCGAGGTGGACCCAGGCTTTTCGAGTTTGCTGAACGCCCGGGTCACCGAGGTGTTCGGCATCGCCAAGGTGCGGCTGCGCTCTTCTACAAATGCCGAAGACCTTCCGCAGTTTTCCGGCGCTGGGCTCTACGAGTCCGTGGGAGCCTACGGCAAAGGAACCGATCTCGCCTCGAACGAGGTGCGCAAGGTTTTTGCCTCGGTTTGGAACTGGCGCGCGTACGAAGAGAGGAGCTTCTTCGGGATAGACCACGACACCGTGCGCATGGGCGTTGCTGTGTCGACGGCTTTCACGGACGAGCGGGCCAATGGAGTGCTCATCACGCAGAACATTTCCGATCCGCTCGTGGCCGGAATGTACGTGAATGTTCAGTTGGGTGCGGTGCCTGTGACCAATCCAGTGACAGGCGCCCTGCCCGAGGTGTTTTCGATCATCGCCGCGCCCGAAGGAGTGCAGGTCGCGAGGCGACGCTACTCGAGCTTGTCTCCCGATGTGCCGCTGCTCTCTCATGCGGAGATCGTCGCGCTGTACGCTGCGGCGCTCAAGCTGCAGTTGCGGTTTGCCACCCTTTACGAGCAGGATCCCAATGGGTTCGCCCTCGATGTGGAGTTCAAATTCGAAGGGCCGCAACGCAAGCTGTTCCTGAAACAAGCGCGGCCCTACAGATTGGGTGGCGTCGACTGACGGCCACTGCACCAGGGAGGATATGCCATGAGAGCTGTTCTTTTTGCGTTGGTCTCGGGCTTGTGGCTGTGCGCTGCATGCCATGACCAAGACCCAGCCGCACCTTCCACGGATACGATGAGCGAGACCGGAACGCAGGACACTGGACAACAGGACACCGAGACCGAGGATGCGAGCGCCTGCGTGGGCACTGACTCAGACGAGAACTTCGGTTTCGAGCTGCGCAAGCCGCAGATGCACACCGGCATCGTCTGCGAAGCCTATTCGCCAGGCATGCCCGAAATCCCCATCGACCAGCTCGACGTGGATTGGCTGTGTTCCTTTTCGCACAACGGCAAGAACGGCGTCGTCTACGCCAGGGCCACACCCACGGGGTGCAACGGCCTGGCCATGTCGCCCATCCCCGATTTCGACGTCCAGTGCGCGGTCATGAAAGTGGATGGAGAAATGGCGCCCTTGGACAAAGCGAATTACGATTTCGGTGGCGGCCACAACAACGACAAATTGTCGTTTTCCTTTGCGGGCCGTATCTACGAGTACTTTCACTCCTCGTTCGGCTGGGGCTTCCGGAAATGCCAGCCCATGGACTGCCTCATCGTCCGCGACAGCCAGGGCGACCTCATCGAAGACGGCTGTGCGGATCGCTCCTTGCCGGTGCACTGCACACAGGTCGAGGAGGACGGGAGCTACGATCCCTTGGAGATCGACGATTTCGCGAAATGTCCAGGGGATTCGGACAGCTGAAGCACTAGGGGGCTTTGGGTATGGACACACGGGGATGCGGGCCCGAACTGCGCCGTGACGTCGCCGCCATAGAAACGACCGATGTCTTGCCTTTCCCTAGCCTGGCGGTTTAGTCTGCCGACCTTAGGGGGCTTTTTGCCCTCAACGAACCGACCGATTTGTCGCGAGGCAGGACCATGCTCAACACACTCAAGAAACTCGTGGGCACAGCACACGAGCGCAAGATGAAGAAGATCCGCCCGACCATCGAGGCGATCTCGTCGTTCGAGCCCCGGCTGCAGCGCCTTTCCGACGCACAACTGCTCGCCCAGACCGCGAAATTCAAGGAGCGAATCTCCCGAGGCGAGAGTCTCGATGCGATCTTGCCCGAGGCGTTTGCCACGGTGCGCGAGGCCTCTATTCGGGCTCTGGGCATCCGGCCCTTCGATGTGCAGTTCATCGGCGGCGTGGCCTTGCATTCGGGCAGCATCGCCGAGATGAAGACCGGCGAGGGTAAGACCCTGGTGGCAACGGCGCCAGCGTATCTCAATGCGCTCAGTGGCGAGGGGGTGCATGTGGTCACAGTGAATGACTACCTGGCCTCTCGCGACGCGGAGTGGATGGGGCGTCTGTACAACTTCCTCGGCGTGTCGGTGGGTGTGGTGTTGCACGGTCAGAACCGCACGGATAAGCAGCTGGCCTATCGCGCGGACATCACGTACGGCCAAAACAACGAGTTTGGGTTCGATTACCTGCGCGACAATATGAAGTTCAGCATCTACGATTACGCCCAGCGGGCGCTGAACTTCGCCATCGTGGACGAGGTCGACTCCATTCTCATCGACGAGGCTCGAACGCCGCTCATCATCTCCGGCGCGCCAGAGGAGTCGAGCCAGCTCTATTTCAAGGTCAACGCGATCATTCCGAGGCTGCGCAAGGACACGGACTTCATCGTCGACGAGAAAGGCCATAGCGCGACCCTCACCGAGGAAGGCGTGGACTCGGTGGAGCACGCGCTCTCCATTTCAAACCTGTTCGACCCGAAGAACATCGACTTTCTGCACCACGTCAACCAGGCGCTCAAAGCTCACTATCTCTACAAGCGCGACGTGAACTACATGGTCAGCGACGACCAGACCATCGTCATTATTGACGAGTTCACGGGCCGCACCATGCCGGGTCGGCGCTGGTCAGACGGCTTGCACCAGGCAGTAGAGGCCAAGGAGCATGTGCCGATTCTCGAGGAGAATCGGACCCTGGCCACGATTTCGTTCCAGAACTACTTCCGCTTGTACAAAAAGCTCGCGGGCATGACCGGTACTGCAGACACCGAGGCCGAGGAGTTCCACAAAATCTACCGCCTCGACGTCACGGTCATCCCCACCAACTGGCCATGCGTGCGCAAAGACAAAGATGACGTCGTCTACCGCTCTGAAAAAGAGAAATTCTACGCCATCGTCGACGAAATCCGCGAGTGCATCGATCGCGGTCAGCCCGTTCTCGTGGGCACGGTGAGCGTGGAGAAATCCGAGGCCATTCACCGACTGCTCGAGCGCAAAGGCGTTCCCCATAACGTGCTCAACGCCAAGCACCACGAGCGGGAGGCGCTCATCATCGCCCAGGCCGGCAGGAAGAGCTCGGTCACGGTGTCCACCAATATGGCCGGTCGCGGTACGGACATCATCTTGGGTGGCAACGCCGAAATGATGGCCAAGGGCCGGATCGATCCGCAGGAGAGCCCATCGGAGTTCTCCAAGCTCGTGGCAGAGTTCAAGATGCAGTGCGAGAAGGAGCGCGAGGAGGTGATCTCCGCAGGGGGCCTCCATATCGTGGGCACCGAACGCCATGAGTCGAGGCGCATCGATAACCAGTTGCGCGGTCGCGCCGGACGCCAGGGAGATCCAGGCTCGTCGCGCTTTTTCCTCTCCCTCGAGGATGACCTATTGCGCATCTTTGGTGCAGACCGGCTCAGCGGGCTCATGACCAAGCTGGGCATGGAGGAGGGAGTGCCCATCGAGCACCGCATGGTGACTCGCTCGGTGGAGAACGCCCAGAAGAAGGTCGAAGGTCGCAATTTCGATTCGCGCAAGCATCTGCTCGAGTACGACGACGTGATGAACCAGCAGCGCAAGACCATCTATGCCTTGCGCAAGCAGATCCTCGAAGGCAAGTACCTCGTCGAAGAGGGCCTGGCCGACACCAGCAAGGTGCGTGGCGAGAACGAAGCCGATAAGAAGTTCGTCGAAGTGGAGCTCCCGGAGGAGCAGATCGACCGATTCAAAGAGTCTGTGGGGGTGGGACTCGAGCGGATGGTCATCATGATGAGTCAGCGCCGGCCGCCCCAGACCCTTCCCAGCGGGGAGATGGCCGAGCCCACGCTCGATGATGTCATCGCCACCAACCTCGAGCATGTGGAGCGGCAGGTCTACGCGTTCTTCGGCACCCGGCCCGTGCTCGATGGCGTCAAATCGGCCCGCGAGCTCGTCGACCGCCTGCAGGAGCAGGTGGCCAAGTCACTGGCCGCCCAGCGCGAGCGCATGCTGGACGACATCGATGAGGTGATTTCAACCCTCGCAGAGAAATACTGCTCGGCCGAGGCGTACGACAACTGGCAAATGGAAGAGTTGTCCACAGCGTTCTCCGGCGTCTTTGCGGCCAAGCCCGAAGGTCTCGATGCGGCGCGCGCCACCGACGAGGTGGCCGAGCGCCTCTACGCCCAGGTCGAAGCGATTATAGAGGCCAAGGAAAAGGCGTTTGGCGCGGACGTGTTTCTCGCTGCCTTGCGCCACTTCTATTTGCGGGATATCGACCGCCAGTGGCTCGATCACCTCGAGGGCATGGATGCTCTGCGGGCCGGCATCTCCCTGCGCGGCTACGCGAGTCGTGATCCCAAGCAGGAGTACAAGCGCGAAGGCTACGATGCGTTCACCTCCATGGTGGCGGCGGTCAAGGAGAACGTTCTGCAGAAAACCTTCCATGTGCAGATCCAGAGCAAGGAGGACGTGCAGAAGGCCCCCGTGCCCCGAAAGCAGCGCACCGCGGTCAAGCGAGACATGCCCAAGGTGGGCCGCAACGATCCTTGTCCCTGCGGCTCTGGCAAGAAGTACAAGAAGTGCCACGGCGCACAGTAGTCGCCGTGGCGCTGGTCGCGGTGTGCGCGTGCCAGGCGGGCAGGCGTGGCCCCGAGCCGCCTGCGCTTCCATTGATTCCGACAGTGCCAGAGTCGATAGACGACAAGGCCACTCACTACGGACGACCTGCAGTGCGGTCGCCCACGCAAGCGGAGACCGCCGCGTTCGAGAGGATCGCGGCGGCGACGGGTTTGTCCTGCGCGCTAGAACCCCTGCTCGGGAGCGTTGCTCGCGAGCATGCGGAGGATCTCGCCGTGCAAGGCGCGCGAGCCCGCAGCTCGGACCTCGATCGCCTGAGGTTCATGGTGCATCAGCGCGGAGGCGTAGACTACTGGCTGATGCCGTTCTACGGCTCCGCGGACGAGGCGGGGATCGCCGACCTC
>JALOQD010000097.1:16375-22121 GCA_025453525.1 Myxococcota bacterium | reverse complement strand
GCCGTGATCGTTGCGAGCGGAGAGCCGTGCCTTCAGCACGGGAGAAGAACCAAAGAAAGAAAGGAATTCGCGATTTCCATGAACCCCGGCCTGAAGGCCAGGGCTATATTTCTTTGCGCCTTCAGCGCGAAAGAACCGGCCTTACTACGGAGACGAGGGTGGTATTCCAAGTGTTTAGGACTTCCGCCGCGCAGTACTAGTGAGCTCGCGCGCTCCCGTTCGCAGGCCAGAGCGGCGGGTGCGTGAGGCAATCTGTGGCAGAGAGGTCGTCGTCGCCACAGGTTTCGTCTCCTACGATCAGCAGCCTGCGAGTGAACACCCCATATGGGTTGCGCTTCTTGGTCTTGAGGGGCTTGCCGTCCCACGATGACACGAGATGATAGAGCACGAGCTCCAGGCCGCCCTTGGGCGATTTGTCGACCTTGGTGAGCGCCTCGATGATGTAGGGACCATAGCCGATGCCGCTGGATTTGCGCTGCGCCGACCAGCTCGACGGTTGGGCCAGCGGCGCGGTACGGTAACGGATAAAGCCAGCTTGGTTGGCGAGTAACACCAACGTGTCTTCGCACTGGTTGCGGACGTCCGCCGGGCACTGCTGCGCAGGAACGAGCCCCACCGATAGCTCGCCGAACTGGTCCACGGGTCGAGGATCGAGCGTTCCGATGACTGGCGCGGCGCTGGATTCGTCCACTGCCCAAGGCTGGTTCGACTCTCCGCTGTAGTACCGTGTCTTCATTGTGGAGAGATCGAGAGCGGCGAGGTACAGTGGGCTCTTTCGATAGCGCTGCCCCGCGCCAAACAGAAGCGCGATGTCTCCCTGCGCTTTTAGGGAAGCGTGACACAAGGGGCTGCCCACGCCCCGATCGCAGAGCCTGCGCCTGTGTTCGACGGTGAGGAGCACGGGCGAGACGTTAATGAATTTTTCCCTCGAGAACGGAGCGTCCAAGAGCTTGCGGAACGAGACGCCATCGGTGGAAACGACGAGCCAGGATGCGGCCAGCGTGCGTCCTTTGGGCTCATCAAACATCGCCTGAGCCGTGGCGAACCACATGAGCACGACCTCCTGTGCCTCGTCGCTCTTGCCCAAAAGGGCCGCGGACGTGAGCCATGTGGACAAGGCCCCAGTGGGCGTGTTGAAAATGCCCAGGCACGGCGGTCCGAAGCTCGGCTTCTTGCCGCTTTGTCGACACAAAGGAAGCGGGTTCCTGCCGTTGATGCCGTCGATGACGATGGGCACGAAGCCGTCCTCTCCCTGAGCGTTCGAGTCGGACATCGCGAGCTTTGCTGGCACGCCTTGCTCTGGATGGGATGTGGTGTCGAGCTCGGCGACGAGCACGGCGTCGTTGCAAAAGTCCTGGTGCCGCTCCAGACCGCAGGTGCCACGAGCCATGCGCCCGAACGAGTCGCCCATGTAGAAATACGTGGCCCTCCGCGGTCCGAAACGAACACTTGCGCCCAAGTCTGTGCCGCGCAGGGCCTTGCCTGGACCACTTCCCGGATGTGTCAGCTCTGCTTCGCGGTTTTCCCCAGCAAACCATTTATCGTTGGCGCAGAACCACAGCGCCCCTTTCGCCGTGTCCGCGCAGCTGCTCGAGACCTCCGAGGCTTTGAGTCCCTTGCCGCGCCCAGCGTAGACGCCGCGGGTCGGAGCTGGCTGCTCCTCCTGCCGGAGCGGGGCGAGCTCAAACGAAGCTTTCCCTGGCTCGCGCAGAGCGTTTGCCTGAACCGGAATGTCGACCGTGGTCACCCGCACGGGCTGTTGGTGCGGGCTGGACTGCTGGGTGCGCCCCTGCTGAGGCGTGACACATCCTGCTAGGGTACAGGCGGCGACTAAAGCGAGAACGGCTGCGCACGTCTTCATGCCTTGGCCTTCTTGGTTGGTTGGTGCAGAAAAAACGAAAGCTTAGAAAATCCGTGGGGTCAGCGCCAGATCTTGAAGGCGATCCATTCGACTTGGCCGCAGCCGCGGATGACGATTTCCTGACCCAAATTGAGGTTCGAAACGGGCTCTGAGATGCATTCGCCCATGAGGTCGTGATCGATCGCGTCTTTGTCCCAAACCATGAAGTGCAGCTTGTCGCCTGGGTTCAGCGCGGCCTGTCCCTGGTGCTTCCACTCGACATAATTTTTGTTCTCGTAGGGGTCGGTGGTCAAACATGGCTTCTCGCTCTTGTAGCCGTTGATGAACACCTGGACGAACGGGTCGGGCAGCTCGTCGCCGGGCTTGCCCTTCAGGGGGATCTTCTGGTCCCACGCCTGGCCGTTTTTCTTCTTGGCCGCAACGGTGGCCTTGATGACCTCGAGGTAGTAGCCAGCTGGGCCTGCTGGGCTCACGGTGCCGCCACCGCTTCCCGAACCGCCCCCAGAGCCGCTGCCGCTGCCCGAACCGCTTCCAGAGCCAGAGCCGGACCCAGAGCCAGAGCCAGACCCAGAGCCAGAGCCAGCCCCACCTGCCCAAACGCTTGCACCCTCGAGCTGGGTGAGGAGAATTTCGAGTCGGACCACCTGGCCCATTTCGTTGTCATTGGCGGTCAGAATGAGCTCACCGTTCTTCGAGAGTTTGAGCGGCTTGGCGTAGACTTCACCGATGAGCTCGTCCTGGCCATCTTCGTCGCCATCGTACACGCCGATGGCGCACTCGTCGTCCATCGCAAGCTTCATCTCCTCGCGGGCGTTCTTCCACTTTCCGGACAACCGATCTTCGTTTTGACCCTTGGACGTCTTGAGCTCGTTGCCGTTGCCGCAGTCCACGTTGACATAGAGGTCAGGCAGGGCCTTGACGATGGGCTCGGAGCCTTCGTTTGCCGCAAGGCTCGTGGCAAAGGCCTTGACCGCAGAGGCAACATTGTCTCCGCCCAGAGAGGGCAGGGCCTCGGCGAACTTGGTCTTGGCCTCGGCCGGGCAAGCGTCCCAGCATTTCCCGTCTTCGGACAGCGGCAATACGTACACCCTCTCCACAGAGACCTCGAACCGCACAGGCTTGCGCTCAGCGGTGCTGCGGCGCGGCGAGGCATACTCCACCGGTCCGGTTTGCGCTTCGGGCAGGAGCTCCCCGCCCGGCGTCTTGGAATCAGCGTCCTTCTTGCAGCCGCTCGTCAACGCAAGGCCGACGGCGAGCACACCCACGAGCACGATGGCTATTTTCTTCATGTCACCACTCCTTAGCGCTGCAATGAAAATTGACCAAGGGATTCTATGGCGGCTTTGCCTGCCTGACAAGTTAGGGTGGAGAACAAGGCCAACAGGGGGAAGGGATGAATGCCCTCTTGCGCGAATTCGACGCCTGAGACATCCCTAGTCCAGCATGACGAAACTCTCTTCAACAACGAGCGGCGCATTCACTTGCGTGGTCTTCGATTTGGATGGCACGCTCGTGGACAGCCGTGTCGACATCGCTGCCTCTATCAACCACGGCTTGATGAGCGTCGGTCACGAGCCCAAACCGGTCGAGCAGATTCAACCCTTCATCGGCCAACCTCTTGTGCAGATCTTCGAGACTCTGCTCGGCCCGAGTCAAAAGCGAGCGCAGGACGCAGCTACCGCCTATCGCTCCCATTACTTCGACCACTGCGCCGATCACAGCCGCTTGTATCCAGGCATCGAAGAGCTCCTCGATGCCCTCTGCCATGTGCCGCTCGGCATCGCGACGACCAAGATGACGTTCATGGCCGTGGAGGTCGCAAGGCGCCTGGGGATCGACCGGCGCTTCGCAGTCGTGCAAGGTTGCGACGGAATCCCCCACAAGCCCGACCCGGCCGTTGTCCATCTAACGCTACAGGCCCTGGGCCAGGGTCCGAGCGGAGGCTGGATGGTCGGTGATACGCACCTCGACATCGAAGCAGGCAGAGCAGCGGGCCTTGCGACCTGCGCGGTGACCTGGGGGTTTGGAGCTCGTGAGGAGTTGCGGCGCAGCAGACCGAACCTCATGGTCGACAGCCCTGTTGAGCTCGCCGTTCACTTTGGAGTGGAAGGCCCGCAGGTGAATCCTTCGTAAAGTGTTTCCCTTAATAAGCTACGGACAGCAACGCCTCTTTCCTAACGCACCCCGAATCGTATTGCAGTTGGGTTGAAATCGAGGGCAACGTAGTTAATGTATACATTAACGGCGAGAGCCACTCCGCCAGGACCAATGGGCCATCCCGTCGTCGCTTACACAGATGCGAAAGGGAACCACGATGAAAAACTATAAAGCGTTGTGTTTGGGCGCCCTGCTGGCTTTGGGCATGAACCAAAGCGGGTGTGACAAAGCTGGGGCGGCCAAAGGAGATGATGTCGATACGCACACCGCTACCGCTACCGTGACCGTCACGGATGAGGGCAGCGACAACTCGTCCGATACGCACACCGCTACCGCTACCGTAACCGTCACGGATGAGGGCAGCGACACCCCGTCCGATACGAGCACAGGGGTAGGCAGCGACTCCCATTCCGATGTGGGCACAGACACCGGCGAAGGGGATATGCTCCCGTGGAAGTTCCTGGTCTATATGAATGCGGACAATGATCTGGAATCCTACTATTTTCACGACATGAACGAGCTCGAGGCAGGTGGGGCCGACGAGAATGTCGTCGTGTTGGTGCAGGCGGATCGCATCAGGGGCTATGCCGATGATGACGGCAACTGGACCGACGCTCGGCGCTATCAGATCAAGGCTGACAACAACCCAAACCAGCTCGCTTCGGAAATGCTGGAGATAATCGGAGAGGTGGATATGGGTGATCCCGCGACGCTCGTCGATTTCGTCGCCTGGGCCGACGCTCTGTACCCGTCGAAGCGCACAGCGCTCATGCTCTGGGATCATGGCGATTCCTGGAGGAAAGGCGGGGCTCCCAAAGTCTACCGGGATTTCTCTAGCGACTCCTCTTCCGGATCGTCCATCAGTGTCGCCCAAGGCGAGTACGAGGAAGCGCTCGCCTCAATCGAGAACATTCTCGGCAAGCCGCTCGACGTCGTCGGGTTCGATGCGTGCACGATGGCGGCCTGGGAGGTCGCGATGGTTTCGGCTAAACATGCCCTGGTCCAGGCCTCTTCGGAGACCTACACCTATAGCGAGGGCTTCAACTATACTTCGACTCTCGCGACACTGCGTGCGGATCCGGGCATGAATGCGCTCCAGCTCGGCGCCGCGATTGCGAGAGGGGCCTCGGTGTCCGGCGAGTACACGCAATCCGCCCTCGATCTCACTGGCATCCCGCAGCTCACGCTCGCCGTGGACTCATTGGCGAAGGCACTGCTCGACCTCAACGATCCCGGGGGCGCCCTCAGTAAGGCCGTCAGCGGCTCCCTGACCTTGGACCCTCAAGCAAAGGGCTACTACCATGATCTCGGCGGGCTCGCGGCTTTTTTACGAGATAGCGCGAACGGCAATGCCGTGAGCACAGCGGCAAAGGCGGTGCTCGCCGCGCTCGACGAGGTCGTCGCCACCAACTACACGCTCGAGCCGTTCGAGACCGCGATGGGCATTACGATCTGCGCGACCGACGACCCTTACTATACCGGGGTGTATTCAGAGTCCACGGGCGCCATATGGGCGCAGCAGACCGCTTGGGACGATCTCCTCCTCCGCGCTTCGAAATGACACGCGAGAACCCTGCCAGAAGACGACACTCTTCGAGTTCAAACCAGGAAGTTGTTCTTTCATAAGCACTAAGTGTCTGCCCATAAATAACTGTCGCTTTTATGCAGCAATCTTGACATCCCAGCTTCGTTGCTCCTCCTCGCCATACCCCCAGTATGACTCGTCGT
>JALOQD010000097.1:0-16366 GCA_025453525.1 Myxococcota bacterium | reverse complement strand
TCCTCCTCGCCATACCCCCAGTATGACTCGTCGTCGCGCCTTACTGGAGATGTCATCTTGCTGCCTGAAATCAGACATTTATTTATGGGCAGACACTAAACAACAGGATCTTCGGGATCGAGTCTACGGCGGGTGGTCACGGGGAGGAGCATCGTGAAGGTGCTGCCCTGACCTGTGTCGCTCTCCACCGAGATCGTTCCCAGGTGGTTGCGCACCGCGGCATAGACAGTAGCCAGGCCTATGCCCGTCCCTTTGTCCGGCCCCTTGGTGGTAAAGAACGGTTCGAAGAGACGTCGCCGCACCTCTTCTGTCATGCCTTCGCCGCTGTCGGTGACTCTCACCCGCAGGTAGGGTCCGGGTCTGCTCTCGCAGGCCTGATTCGCCTCATCGATGGGGACGAGATCCGTGGCAAAGGTCAGGGTTCCACCCCAAACGCTCGTGTCCCGTGAGCTTTACCTAGGCGAGGTTGGCGTCCAAGACCCGGCCCGCTTCGTCGAGGATGACGAAGCCCGTGTCCGTCGTCTCCATGAGCTGCTTGTATTTATCCTCGCGCTCTCGAAGTTCGGCCAACTCGGCCCGTAATCGTTCAATTTCTGTTTGCATCCTGAAGTTGCATTCTCCCTTTCTGGCCGAGTATAGCGCAAAGGCGATGCCAAAGAAGAATTGGCGACGAGGGAGGTCGGCCATGGAGCTCTTGGCGCTGGAAGGCAATCGGCAGAAGTTGGACGGAGGTGCCATGTTTGGCAACGCTCCCCGTTCCCTTTGGTCGCGCTGGGCTCTCCCTGATGAAGAGGGCCGCATCGAGCTCGCCTGTCGGGCGCTGCTCATCGAGCACCTCGGTCAGCTCGTTTTGTTGGAGGCGGGCATCGGCGATTGTTTCGAGCCTTCGATGGCGAGGAGATTCGGTGTCATGGGGCCCGGGCACAGGCTTCTCGAGGGGCTTGCCAAGCACGGCGTCGCTCCTTCTGACATCGATGCCGTCGTTCTCTCGCATCTGCACTTCGATCACGCAGGTGGTCTGCTCTCCTCTTTCGGGGATGGACCACCGCGCCTCGTTTTCGAGCGCGCCCGCTTTTACGTGGGGAAGCGGCATTGGGCGCGAGCGACAGCACCCCACGCTCGAGATCGAGCCTCGTTTTTGCCACAGCTCCAAGCGCTGCTCGAAACGAGTCGACGACTGATCCTGACCGACGAGAGCACGCCGCCGCCGTTCGAAGGCGCGAGCTTCTCGTTCAGCGACGGTCATACACCCGGCATGATGCTGACGTGGATCGAGGCTGAACGCGGTCCAGTCGTCTTCGTTTCCGATCTCGCCCCTGGCCTGCCGTGGTTCCACGCGCCCATCACCATGGGGTACGATCGCTTTCCAGAGCTGCTCGTAGATGAGAAAACGGCCCTCTTGCAGCGAGCTCGCGAGCGTGGCGCCACGATTTTTCTGACCCATGACCCAGGTGCGGCCTGGGCCAAGGTGGAATGGGACGACCTTCGGCAGCGTTTCGTGGGTTTGACGTAAGTTCTCAAAAAGTCGTGGCAGATACCTTCGCTCCTCGCGGAAACTCGAACATGGTCATTCCAAGCGGAAAGAGGGATGAGGGCTCTACCAGCGTTCACGCCCGCCCATGCCAGTGCCGCCGCGGCGCGGTTCCCTGGGTTTGGCTTCGTTGATGTTGAGCGGCCGCCCCTCGGCAGTGTGCGTTTGGAGAGCCTCGACGGCTTTTCGGCCCTCGGTTTCGCTCGCCATTTCCACAAAACCGAAGCCGCGGGGACGTCCGGTTTCGCGGTCGGTGATGATGTTGATCGCGCTGACCTGGCCAAAGGGCTCGAACAGCTCGCGGAGGTGGAGGTCGGTCATTTGATAGGGCATGTTTCCGACGTAGATTCTCACGGTCCCTGGCTCTCCTTGCTCGAGGTGAGCGATCCCTGGAAAACGCATGCAAAAAGCTCGAGCACGTTTTCATGCGTTGCTCCCGGCGAACGATGCCGGAAAAAGCGAGAATCAGCTTAGACTGCGTTGTCAGGGGGCACAAGCCTTTTTCAAGGCCCTCCTCCTTCGCGTTTGGGCCTTGAGTTGGGTCATACGGCAATGCAATATAGGCACTCGCAAAGGCTCGGGAAGGTTATGATGAGCTCGCACCAAGAGGAGCGCATGTTTTTTTTCCTAAAGTTTCTCATGGCGGATCCGATAAGGGTTAATGGAGGTAACCGAGTCGCTTCTCGCACAGAAGTGACGACATGCGATGAAAATTGTTTCTACACAGGTTTCGCCGATCTTTCAGGCATATACGGAGCAGCTGCGCACGGAATACGCGCGAGCTGGCCGCCAGAGTCATATCCGGCAGGCTCCGTCCCGAGGTTTCGAAACCGTCACACTTTCGAGAGAGGCACGCGCGCTCGCGGCGCAGCAGGCCGATGGTCAGGACGAGTCGAACAAGGAAAAAATAGAGGGCGAGGAAGAGCAGGAGCGCTCCTTGGGAGAGATCGAGAAGGACGAGCCAGAGGTTGGTCCGAAAGAGGAACCTTCGGAGCAGACACGCCAGAGCTCCTGACAGCTCCTTTCATTGTCGAATTTTCAGGTTGCAAGGGCAGGGGGGCTTGGCCATGAACGAGCCACTGCGCAACCGCTCCTCTGAGACCCAGCTGACCTCTGCGAGGAAGAGGCTGCTCGAGCTCGCCGTCTCCGGTCCCTCCCACGAAGATGTCCTCGCACGCGCCTTGGCCATTTTGTCCGAAGTGTTCTTCGTCCCTTGGGAATTTCGAGAAGAGTCGGGAGAGCCTCGTTCAGAGGATGGTGTGCCGGTCATGGCCTTGGGCAAGACGCTGGGGTATTTGACTCCCGTCGATCCCACGAGTCTCTGCCATCTCGATGGACAGAGGCGCGAGCTCGGTCTGGCCTTTGGGCTGTGCCTGCTCGTCGCGGACCAGGGGCGCGCCATCGCCGAGATGGAGAGCGCTTCGGCCGACTTCTTGAGATTCGCGCCTGACGCGCTTTTTGTTTTGGATGGCAAAGGTCTTGTCACCATGACGAATCGCCGGGCCTTGGAGCTTGTCGATTTGGGAGAACACGATGTCGTGGGTAGGCCGTTGCGCTCTGTTCTCGGTTACAGCGCAGGGTCGGGACAAACAGATTTCCCTTCTATCGTCGAGGATTCCGGCCGGCTCGAGGTGGAGGTGTGCACTGGTGGTGGGACAAGGCTGGTTTCTTTGGGGTTCTCGATCGTCGCCGAAGGTCAGGTGTTGTGCCTTGCCAGGGATATCACCAAGGAGCGCCTGGCCCATCTGGCCGTGAGGAGAGCCGAGAGGGGCGTGATGCTCGGGCAAGCGGTCGAATACTTGGTGCACGAAGTGAACAATCCCCTGGCGGCGCTTTTGTCCTCGACCGCGACAGAGCGGCGTCGAATGCGAGAGCTCGTCGAAAAGCTCGAGGCAACAGTGGAATCGGGTGCTGGAGCTCGCGACGACCGAATGGACCTCCTCGAGACGGCCTCGCGGCTGCGTTCGGCGGCCGAGACGGCTCACGCCAATGCAGAGCGCATCCGCGCGACCATGACCACCCTGAGACATGCGCATCGCCGACTCGGAGAGATCGCGCCGAGCTGGGTCGATCTCGGCTACGAGGTGAGTCTGGCCATCGGCATCGTCGAACAAGAAATGAGCACAGGCGAACTGCCACGAGTGGAGGTGGCGCGCGAGCTTGGTCCCATTCCGCAGGTGCTCGCACCTCCGCTCGTGATGGCCGAGACAGTGGCGTCGATCCTGCGCAACGCGGTGCACTACGCAGGCAGTTCCAGCGGGCAGGCAGGCAGAGCTTGGGTCAGAGCCAACCTACAAGACGAGGAAGTGCGAATAGAAATCGAAGACAATGGTCCGGGGATTCCGGGCGCTCTCGTGGATCGGGTGTTCATGCCCTTCTTTACGACGAGAGCCGACGAGGGAGCCTTGGGATTGGGGCTCGCCCAAGCTCGGGACGCAACCGGAAGGCTCGGAGGTGAGCTTTCAGTGGTGATGCCTCGAGAAGGGAGCGGCGCCTGCCTGCGCCTCTCCCTGCCCCTAAAAGGCGCTTCTTTTAAAGAGAGAGAGGGATTTCGAGCGCCGACTGATTGGGTCTCGTGCTAACCGCGATATCGTTATAAGGTCGGCTTTTCGAGGTGGTCCATAGATGGCGCGCTGTCCACATTGCGATCAGAACCATGCCGATGGGGCGGACTACTGTCCGCGCACTGGACGGCCGATCGTCGACGTGGCCACGCGCATGATCGGTCGCACCATCGCTGGTAAGTACCGGTTGATCCGGTCCATTGGCCAGGGTGGCATGGGCACGATTTTCGAGGCCGAGCACCATGTGATCAAGCACAAGGTCGCTCTAAAGTTGTTGCACGAGCCTTTTGCCATCAGCCGCGAGCCGGTTCAGCGGCTCTACCGCGAGGCTCGCGCGACTGGCGCCATTGGACATCCCAACATCATCAAGGTTTACGACGTCAGCGAGACCGAGGAGGGTGTCCCGTTTCTCGTGATGGAGCTGCTCGAGGGGAGATCCTTGGGTCAAATCATCGAGGCAGAGGGCGCTCAGCGTCTAGGCTTCGTCCTCGACATTGGCATCCAGATGATGTCGGCGCTCGAGGCTGCCCACAAGGCGGGTGTCATTCACAGAGACCTCAAGAGCGACAACGTGTTCATCTCGAAGCTCGAGAACGGCCATCTCAACGCCAAGCTGCTCGATTTCGGCATTTCGAAGATCGAAACAACTGATCAAGACTCCCTGCGGTTGACTCAAACCGGCGCGGTGCTCGGGACGCCTTACTACATGGCCCCAGAGCAGGCCGCAGGGCGAAAGGATCTGGACCACCGGATCGACATCTACGCCAGCGGAGTGATCCTCTACGAAATGCTCGTGGGCAGTGTCCCTCATCGCGCCACTAACTACAACGCCTTGCTCATGGAGATCATCGCAAGAGACGTCCAGCCTTTCGCCTGCAAAAGAAACGACGTGCCAGAGAACCTGGAGCAGGCGGTGCTCAAAGCTCTACGCCGCGACCGGAGGGAACGTTGGTCCGATGCCAGAGCCATGCGCGAAAAGCTCGTGGCCATTCGCGATGGACTGGAACGGCAGCTTCTCGAGACCACGCCGAAGGTTGCCAGCGAGCTCAAGCAGGCTGGTCCCGTCTATCCGACACTGGACGCGGCGATTGGCTTCGGCGAGGGCACGGAAACACCTCTGAGCTTCGAAGCGATGCGCTTGACCGACCTCGCGCGCCATCAACGATTCGAGGGTGCGCGAAGGTCAAAGCGTTGGAAGCAAGCGCTGCCCATGATAGGGCTCTTTTCTCTCGTGGCCACGCTCGTGGCGCTCGGGATGATGCTCCTCGTGGGCGTGGGAAAGGACGAGGATTTGGCCGCGGGGTCACCACTCGATGCCGTGGTGAGATCAGTGAACGACAATACCTGGCCCAGCCGTGGACTCGAACCGGCGAGCTCTGCGCGTCGGGATCCGGACTACGTTCGCATTCGAGTTCTGCGGACTCCCGCTTTTGCCCGTGCGTCCATCAATGGTCGGCTCATTCCCGAACACGGGCTCGACGTGAAGAGGGCAGGGCAAGCGGTCGTCATCGTCGTGCGCGCCGATGGCTACGAAACCGTAGAACTGCAGGTGAAACCGACGGAAGATCGCGAACTGACGGTTTCTTTGCCGTTGCAGAGCCAGGTTTCCCGCTCAACTGCAGACAAAGCGCCGGCCCCCAAAGTCGATACCCGCGTCGAGCCCTCTGCGACGAAATCGAAAGCGCCGGCCAAAGCCAAGCCCCCTTCGGAACCTGCGCTTGCCATCGATAGACCCATGGACAACCCGTTCTGATTTTCGTACATCTTGCGGTAGTGACGCGGCTGCTCGTGGGGAGGTCGCCTGTCCGAAGGGTGATGCTGGTGTGCGGTTATAGGAGCACGTTCTTACTCTCATGGTCGATTCGTAGCCTTACAGTGTGCGGGCTCGCCATCGCGTTGTCGCCTGATCTCGCCCTTGCCCAGTCAGGAGATATGGACAGGGCCCGCACGGCCTATGCTCTGGGACAGCAGCTCTTTGACGGAGGAGAATACGAAACGGCCCTGGCTGCGTTTCGCGAATCGCTCTCCGCTTTTCCCCATTTCAGGACTTTGTTCAACATCGGTCTGTGCGAAGAGAAGCTTGGAAATATCGAAAACGCCATTGACATGTACAATCGTTATGTCGATTGGCCCACAGAAGTGCCCCATCGCGACGAGGTCGTGGCCAAAATCGCGGAGCTCAAAGCGATGTTGCCGACTCTTCCGCCGCCGCCGCCGCCGCCGCCTCCCCCGACCGTCGAGAGCTCCGAAGTTTCAATGCCAAGAGAGAAGCCCGACGAGGCGATGGCGGCGCGGGAAGTACGCAAGCGACACCAGCTCGAGGTCGGGGGAATCGTCGCGTTGTCTGCCGGGGCTGCGGCGATGGTGACGGGCGCGGGGTTTCTCCTTGCCGCGGCGTCTCGAGCGAACGAAATCGATGAGATCAACGCTGCGCCCGACACCTACTCTCCGACAGCGGACAGAGAGCTCGCCATCGAAGGCCGGAAGTTCGAAACCGCCGGGTGGGTTGTCGGCGGTATAGGTTTGGGAATATCCGCTGCCGGGGGGCTATTGCTCTGGCTGGCGAGAGGTGGACGCATGGGAGACAACAGGGCGTCGGCGAGCGTTGTGCCTACGGCTCAAGGGGTGGCTGTCGTGTCATCTTGGAGGTTCTAGATGCGTGTGATCTTAGGGTTGATCGTCTGTTGCTGCGCGCTGGCGCTGGGGTGCATGAGCTTCGAATGGCCGAGCGGGGCGCTCTCGTGTGATTCCGCCAAGGAGTGTCCTTCGGGCATGTCTTGCGGTCATGTCGACCCGCGAAGCGCCAATGGCTTCTGCTACTACCCAGAGGACATGCCATCGGCAGAGGGCACGACACCAACGAGCTCGACAGGCAACGACACAGGGACGCCTGCGGATACGGGGTCTGATACTCGCGATATCGAGACGGACCGCACGGACTCGATGTCGGTCACGAGCGATGGTACTGGCCCCGATGACACCAGCGGCACCCTGACCGAGACGGCCATTGAGACGGCGTGGGAAACCGATTCCAGCGTGCACGGGTGCGAGGTAGATACCGATTGCGAAGGGGCGCAGGCCGGAAGCTGCGGTGTGCCACACTGCGTGGTCGAAGGGGAGGACCACGTCTGCCGCTACACCGCGGACGACACAAAGTGCCCCCCGAAGAGCGATTGCCTGTCGTCTCAGTGTAGCAAGGTAGGGGCCGGATACGACTGCTCCCTCACCATCGATCTCGAGGGCTGCGAAGCCGGTCAGGTCTGCGATGCCGCGAACGAGTACTCTTGCCAAGTCGGGGTTTGCTCGACAACCCAGGTGACCGATGGGCCCACGCGATTGACGACTGCGAATGACGGCCCATTCAAGGAACCCATGGCGGCCATGAGCCCGACGGTGGTCGCGACGAGCACGGGGTTTGCCGCGGTGTACGCTCCGGCCGTGGCGATTTCAGAACCCGGGGGAACAAACTATAGTTACACCTATAGAAAGCTCAAGTTCGCCAAGTTCGACAGCGAGGGGAAGCTGCTCTCGCCAGGATGGGTGGATATCGAGAAGACGCTGGGCTTTAACCATCCGGTGCTTCTCGATCTCGGCCCTGGGAGAGGCTTCGTTGTCGTTTATCAGTATTGGGCCCGCCGCCACGAGATAGGGCTCATTGAGCTGAACAGTAAGGGCGTTGTGACATTTGGCCCGTCTCTCATCACTTTGGTGGACGATTATGATTCGTTCTATCCCGACGCGGCATTCAACCCGAAGGACGGAGCGCAAGGGCGCGTGGGGATCGCTTTTTTGGACAAGGGCGCCCTCAAGGTTCCAGATAAGCCGGAGCAAGGTAGGCAGGACGAGATTTTCTCCAGGGTTTATGACCTTGCGACCCATGCCGTGGTCGGAGTTGAGTCGCGTCTTTCCGACTCGAGTTGGCCTGAACCAGAGGTAGCGATCACCCATGTCGCGGACGGGTTTCTCGTCGCTTGGTATGAGAATGGCACCAGTATGCTTTATACGCGCAAGGTGTCCGAAGATGGGAATCTCGGTTCGCGTCTACCGATCACCAATGGCAAGTCGACGAGGCCCTTGGCCATGGCCTACAACGGCGACGATGAACGCGGACAGGTTGCCTTGGCGTGGAGAGCTGGTGATGGTCCGGGCTCTTTGGGCGTGTACAGGATGGGCCTGCTCAACGCGGACGGCGCTCCACTCGGGGGCGGTCCGACCCTCGATGGTGTTGCGTTGGGGCCAGCCCTGAACAGCGCGGAGAATACGCTGAGTCATTATGGCAAGCTCGAGGTGTTCTGGAATGAGGGGCGGAAGGCGTTTGGCGTTTGTTACGATGCCGAGCCTACGGTCTACAATGGTCATGCAGAGTGGACCACAGCGATGCTCAGCTATGCCGCGTCTGGTGAAAAGGACGGCCTGGTGGCCCAAAAGGGCTATGCGCTTTCAAGCGACGATAAGGCGCACTCCCTCGCACCGACATGCGCGGTGAAGGGCGCGACCAATCTCGTTCTTTGGAACGATAATCGAGGCATTGGCGAAACCTGGAGCTGGCAGGGTGAGGTCTACCGCGCTACGCTTATGTGTGAATGAGATGCCTTGTTTCAGGGGCGATGATAGTTCTGTTGTGCTTGCTCGTTCTGCCGGGCGAGGCGCTGGCCGATCTCGTCAAGTGTCCCGTGTGCGGCCAGGTCTTCGGAAGAGAAGTCAAAACATGCCCCAATGACGGAACCAATCTCGAGCTCCTGGGCAAACCCATCGAATCGGAAAAGCCGGCCGCACAGACCAAGGCCGAGGAAACATCTCCTCCTACCGACGATGCTGCCAGCTCGAAGTACAAGCGCCACGATCAAAACGGCGAACGCAGGGCCACTCCGCGGCCGAGAGTCGACACGTACTCTGATCGCCACGCTCGCCTCGTGGGAGATCGCCGGGGAGGACCGACCGAGGAAGAACGCGAGGACCTCGGAGAAAAAGCTCGCGCTGAGTACGAAGCGAAGGACAGAAGCGCAGCAGAGCAATTTCGCAGGCAGAGGGAGCAGGCCTGGGGGCTGCGGCGCCAAGAGCAGGAGGACGCCAGCGCGCTGCGCAGAGAATTGCTCGCGCGTCGGGATGAGCTTCTGGCGAGCCTTGCGGCCCCGCTCACCTCGCTGGGCACGCGCCTTTGGTGGATGCAAGAAGGCCAGAAGCCAGGTGCGGTGCTGAGCGGCGAGCTCGATGTCAATTTGGTGCGCAACGTGTTTCGGCTGGGTCTGTCCACGAGTCTCGGCATCCGGTTCCTCGAGAACCGCGGCGACATCTTGTTTCTCGAGACCCTCGTGTTCGGTGTCCAGTTGCCGTGGCGGTTTTCACCGTTCGTTGTGGGAAGAGCGGGGCTCGGTGGGTTGTCGACCGAGCTCGGGCAGGAGAGTATGGTGAATCCACTGGGCATGTTTGGAGCGGAAGTGGGCCTCGACGTCTGGACCAATCCGTGGCTGTGCCTGACACCAAACCTGGGGTACTCGTTCCTCCTCGACGGCGAGGATATGTGGCATTCGTTCACGGCCAAATTGTCCGTGGGATTCTGATGGGGGCAACTTCCCTCAACTCTGTGGGGATTTGTGCTATGAAAGAACCATCCACTAACCGGATGACAACTTTTGACCAAAAAAGGAGAACAACGATGAGCAAGGTTTTTTCGACGATTATTTTTGTAGCTGCGGTCCTCGCGTTTCTTGTCGGGTGCGCGGGCGGCGGTGGAAGCACCGAGCCCATCACCGTGGTGCGCGCTGCAGATGGCAACGTTTCCTTTGCCAGCACGATCAACCCGATCTTGCAGGACCATTGCATTCGTTGCCATTCGGCGGAGAAGGCCAGTGGCGGCTTTTCGATCGCCAGCTACGACACCATCATGAAGGGCGGCTCCATGGGACCCCTCATCATTCCGGGGAATCCGGACGGCAGCCTGATCATCGGCTCGGTGACCAAGACCAAGACCCCAAACATGCCGCCCAAGGTATTCCCGGCGCTGACGGATGACCGCATCCAGGCGCTGCGAGAGTGGATTACCCAGGGCGCCACGAACAACTGAGCGAACGCTCATGGCCGCTGTCGCAACCACCAATGAGAACGAAAATGACCCCGGCGCGCAGCGGGAATGCCTTGCGAAAGCTTGGAGTAAGGCATCCCGCGTTGCAGACGGGGGCATTTCCCGAGGCTATTTTCTGAGCGAAGACGATCACAGCGAAAAGGGTTCATGAGCTTAGGTCGGCAAGAGCGGCACCTCGAGATCAAAGTAGGCGGCATGATCCTTCTGGCCGTGTCGCTGCTGGTGACGTTCGTCCTGCTTCTGGGTGAGTGGTCCTTTGCTTCGACCCAGGAGCTCACCGTGTATTTCGAGAACCCTGGGAGCCTCTCTCCCGGCGCTCCGGTCAAAGTCGCGGGACGCAAGGCAGGCAGAGTAGAGGAAATGACCTTTCTCGGGCGCACCGGTCCCATCCATGCGGTGACCCGAAACCCTGCCTTGGTGCGCGTGCGTCTCTCGGTCGAAGAGCAAGTGGCCAGCTCTCTTCGAAAGGACGCCCGGTTTTATGTCACCACCAAAGGAATGCTCGGCGATCCGTACTTGGAGGTCGAGCCAGGCGTCGACCCTGCTGCTTTTGACGCACAGGCGATGACCTTTGGCATCGATCCGCCGCGTCTCGATCTGTTTCTCGCCGATGGCTTTCGCCTGGTGCGGGGGCTGACGATTTTACTCGAGCGCAATGAACAGAACATCGATCAACTCCTCGGTTCCAGCTCTCGCTTGCTCGCCGCGGTCGATCGCTATGTGGCTGATACCGACACCGACACCGACACCGACACCGATGGTCTCGACAAGGCGCGCGTGACGCGTGTCCTCGACAACCTCGAGGGCTTGCTGAGCGAGACGCGGGGCCTCGTTCAAGGGGCTAAAGAGCGGTACGTCGACGATCCCAAGGTTGCTCGGACCATCGCCAACCTGGAGGAGCTGTCGGGCAAGTTGAACCGGGACATCGATCCCCTGGTCACTGACGTGCGTCGCGCTCTTGCCGTGGTGGAACGCCTGGGCAACACCATCGGTCCAGAGGAACAAAAAGCGATCAAGAGCGCGCTTGCCCAGGTCGACGACATTGCGGCCCGAGCCACCAAGACCCTTTCCGCCGTGGACGCCATCGTGCAGAAGATGAAGTCAGGCCAGGGCACCGTAGGCCAGTTCGTCATGGACGATGAGGTTTACGACGACATCAAGGAGCTCATCCGCGACATCAAGCGCAATCCCTGGAAGCTCATCTGGCAGCAGTAACGTGACGAAGGCAGAGGCCTCCTTATACTTGAAGAAGGCTTCTGCATCACGCAGAGGCGCTGCGCCATGCCCCGAGGAGGGCGTTTTCTTTTTTTAAGAAAACGAGAAAGGCAGAAGGAGATGCTCAGAAAGTCCCACGGCGTGACGGTTCTATTCTCCGCAGTGCTGGCAATGGCTTTGGGCTGTAGCGACGAGTCCAGCGAGGGCGCCTCCGACACCAACACGGATCAGGCTACCGCCTCAGAGGAGGAATCGGACAGCAACACGGGCACCGAGGATGAGGAGGGAACAGATACGAACGGAGGGATTCTGCCGTGGAAATTTATCGTCATCGGGGACAGTCGCGGAAGCGACAACGGGGTAAATACAGCCGCATGGGGCCATTTGGTCACTGCGATCGTCTCTGAAGAAGCCGATTTTATTTTATTTTCGGGCGATCTCACCACTGCCGGCCAGGCGTCTGAATTGGAGCAGTGGAAGACGACATCAAAGCCGCTCTACGATGCCGGTATGGGCGTGTATGCGGTGCGCGGCAATCATGATGACTCCTCCCTCTCCACTTGGAACGACGCGTTCTCCGGAGACGCTCAATTTCCTCAAAATGGACCGAGCGACCAGAAGAACCTGACATACTCCGTGACCCACAAGAACGTGTTTTTTGCAGCGATAGAGAACTACTCCGCCGATACCGAAGTGCCGCAGGCGTGGCTCGATGTGGAGCTCGCGGCCAATACGGCCCCGCATGTGTTCGTCTTCGGACACGAGCCGGCTTTTGCCGCAGATCACGCCGATACTCTCGACGACCACCCTGGGGCGCGGGATCAGTTTTGGGAGAGCCTCAAAGCCGCCGGGGCTCGCACCTATTTTTGTGGGCACGATCATTTTTACGATCACGCCCGCATTGGCGATGGCGATGGAAACGACGCCAATGACCTGCACCAGTTTATCGTGGGTACCGCGGGCGCGCCTTTTTACGATTTCGATGGCGGCTATCCAGGCAACAACGGCGACTACGACCCTGTGCAGGAACATTTTTCCGATCAGTATGGTTACGTCTTGGTGCTTATTGACGGCCTGAAGGTGTCGTTGGTCTTCAAAGAGCGAAACGGGGATGTCTACGAAGAGGTCGATTCGTTCGAATACACCGCGCAGTGATTTCGCCTTGGGCACGAGGGTGGGAGCGGGGTTGGCGAGATCGACTAAAAACAGGGTTGATAAGAAAATCCATCCAGGTTATTCATGCACTCGGGCGTCTGTAAACGCGCAATCGGGAGAGAAATTTAGGAAATCCGGTCGAATCGACGCGGCGCCGACCGCGATGCTCGGGCAGTGAAGCTTTTGAGAAGCTTTAAGGAGGCTTGCCAATGTTCAGTCTGAAAAAATGTGTGCTGGTGATGTGGCTCGTGCTGGGATGTTGTGTCTCCTGTGCGGAGGCGGATTTGGAGCAGGACAGCCTGGATGTGCAGGTCGATCCGACTTCTTCCGATTCTGAAACTTCTCCTGAGCCCCAGACAGACTCGGGCTCGGGCAAAGACACCGAGAATGAAACACAAGAGAGCTCTGATACTCCGTCGCAACCCGACACGCAGGACGATAGCGCGACCGATCCCGGCTGCACGTTGGATCAGGGTGTCTACGACTACTGCAACAACAGCAAGCCCTGTAAGTGCGGCAACATCTGCGGTAAGAAGATCATGGCATCGAGCTCGATGATCAAATACAAGCCCATCGGCTCGATGTGCCTGGCCGAGTGCAAGCTCGGCAATCCCAACGATTGCCCCAACCCATGGGAAGAGTGCGGCAAGATGAAGAGCTCGGACCCACAGGCATTCTGTATGCCCATGGGGAAGGTCTCTGGAAACTGGAAAGCCAGAGTGTTCGAGAGCACGGTGGACTTCTCCGATGAAGCGACCGTTGCCGAGCAATACCTGATGGACAATGACGGCATTACCGTCGATGTGGGCTGGTGGCAGCCGGCGCCGGCCTTCACCAAGGGAATGGTCGCGTATGCCGACCCCGAAGGGAACGGCGAAAAGTACTACATTCTGACCCTGATGCCGAGCTCCACGATCAAGCACGGCAATACCATTGATAGTTGGATGTTCGAGGTGTTCATTCCCGAAGCCAACTGGAAGGCCTACAAGATGGGGCTCTCGGCCAATCCCAATGCCTTCCTCGTGCAGGCCATGCTTTTACGCATCGTGACGCCGACCGTGAGCATGCGGACCTGGGTCCACGGAGCGGTGCGGACGAGCAGCACCTTCACAATCGACAAGGTGGGAGCCTTGTGCACCGACCTCGACAATGTGGAAAAATGCGCTGTCGCCTCTGGGTCGTTTGATATTGATCTGTTTGGACTGTCGGGAACCATCGAAGAAGAGTGACACGACCAATCTTTAGGTTGTGTGCTGTAGAGCTCGGCTCTCTCCTGCTTTTCGGGTTGATTTAGGGCTTGTCGACGCCGAAGGTGTCGCAATCCTCCATGCGGCCTTTGTCGAAGCCCCTGCGAAACCATCGCGATCGCTGCTCTGATGAGCCATGGGTCCACGACTCGGGCGATACTGTGCCGCGGCTTTTCTTCTGAATGCGGTCATCGCCGATCGCCGCTGCTGCTCGGAGCGCCTCTTCGAGATCGCCGGTCTCTAGCAAATCGCGCGCTTTGGCCGAATGCGCCCAGACACCGGCGTAGCAGTCTGCTTGCAGCTCCAGCCGGGTCAATAGGCCCTTGGGTCCCTTCTGGCGATTGCGCGGTGCGGCCTGGACGCGGGCGCTGGTGCCTAATAGACTCTGCACATGGTGGCCGAGCTCATGGGCGATGACGTAGGCCTGTGCAAAGTCCCCGGCAGCTCCAAAGCGTTGGCGCAGGTCTTCATAGAAGGAGAGGTCGATGAAGACGCGTTCGTCTGGTGGGCAATAGAACGGGCCCATCGCCGCTTCGCCCAGCCCGCAAGCCGATGATGTCCTATCGCGAAAGATCACCAAGCGGGCAGGGCGGTACTTTGCACCCAGGGCATCGGACCAGCTTCGTTGTACGTCGTCCAACACAAAGGATACGAATTCAACGAGAGGCTGCTCTCCCTGCGCCTTGGGGTCAGAAACGGACGGCTCAATCGAGGGCGCTTCGCCGACCGCGCCTTCACCGGACGGCCCTTCACTGGAGGGCCCGAAGAAGTAGACGAGTGCCACGCCGCCGACAAGACCCAAGATGCCAAAGCGGCGAAAGAGCATGAGCGGCAGTGACTGGCCACCGACTCGGAGCCCTGCACCAGGGCCAGCTGCGCCAGACGAGCCTCGACGGTCCTCTACTTGATTGCTCCTGTATCCGCGTTGCCACTTCATCGCTCGAGCACCGTTCCTTTGTAGAAAGTCGTGGTGAATGCATTTTAGCATTTCTCTGGTTGGGGCGAGGGGCTGGCATTCAAAGATCCCGAGTTCTCTTTCTTAAATGAATGGAATTGCATTTCTGCAATTCCATTCCGGGTGCGTCCCTGTTTTGAATGGGCGTTGGAATCCTCGATCGCGATTGGGCGGAAATTTCCAATGATATGAAATCACACGTTATTTTTGGCACAATTCGCACTCGAAAGGTCTTGCCATGTTTTTCTTTGAGGCTATCCTGTACCGAACAGGGTTGCGATTCCCGCAGCATTATTCAGACAAGGGCAATGGAAGCAACAGGAGGTATAAAAAATGAACCGAAAATCAATCATCATAGCACTCGCCGCGAGCGGCCTTTTTGCACTCAGTGGATGCGAGAGTCCAGATCAAGGTGGGGATATCCAGAACGACGAGGACTCGGCACGGACGGGCGTTGTTCTGGGCAAGATGCCGATAGTGACTGCGTATACGGTCGACGGCGCTCAGCTGTCACCCGGTTACTTGGCGGTGGAGGACATCAATAAGGACTATCGCAAGGAAATCGTCGTCACGACTCTCATGGAAGAGATCGGACCGCCGGTGGGCGGACCACCCCCGATGAAAGGCGCTGTTCACATCTACAGCCGCGCCAGTTACTTTGCGCCGCTCGATCAGTGGACCGAGACGGTCCCGTTCGGCACAGACAGGGGCTTTGGCTTCATCAACATGCCCCAGATCGCGGACTTCAATGGCGATGGCAAGAAGGACATTGCCCTGAACACGGGCTTCTTAGCAACGCGCGTGGGCAGCCAGCAATACCTCGTGGGACCGGAGTTCACCACGGCCGTGCCGTTCACCGCCGAGACCGCCAGTACGCCCTTTTTCTATCACGAGCTTCAGAGGACCGACCTCGACAAGGACGGGAAGACGGACATCGTCACGACCCGTGCCCAGTTCATCCCGCCCATGGGCGGCCCGCCCACGATCAATCTCGCTGTCGATTGGTACAAGGGCGACGGCGTTGGCGGTTACACCCGCTACATCATCGACTCGGCGAGCTGCGGCTCGATGCTCAAGCTCTACGACGTGGACAAAGACGGCGACAAAGACATCGTTTGCCCGCAGTTCTTCGGACCGCCGCGCGCTCCGTCGATCGTTTGGTTTGAACAGACCGCCAAGCCCGCATCTGCCAACGAGATGAAGGGCGTTTGGGTGAAGCACTCGATCGACTCCACGACCGGGTTGGGCTTCGACATTCGGTTCATCGACATCAACGGCGATTACAAGGACGAGCTTGTCTATTCCAACCACAACCACCAGGCAAATCCGGCGCTCGTCGATGCTTCTGGCGCGCCCATCCCCTCGGGCATCTACTCCTTCAAGATCCCAGCCAAGGGCGTCGTGCGCACCACGTCCCAGTGGGAGAAGACCGTCATCGACGAGGGTTATCTGGTCACGGCTCCTGGCGCCCCCACCACCCAGGGCACCCCGGGCCTCATCGACATCGCCGACTTCAACTTCGACGGTCGCCGCGATATCGTCACCTCTGGCGACGGCGCCGATGGCCTCTACCTGCTGCTCCAGAACAGCGACAAGACCTTCACGCGCCACCTGCTC
>JALOQD010000096.1 GCA_025453525.1 Myxococcota bacterium | reverse complement strand
CGACCCCTCCTGGCTCCCCGGCGACCCGGCACGCAACGGCCTGTTTCCGATCGGCGACGCACCGCTGGCCCCACAGGAGGCGACGGTCGTCCCCGCGGAAGTGGAGTGGGGCTACCCGTGCATCTCGCTGCACGACACGGCGGAGGATCGCTCGGACTTCCCCTACGAACGAGTCGAACCGGGCAGTTTGCGATATCTCTTTGCGCTTGCGACCTCGAAGTACCTCATCTCCAATGCGAACTTTCCGACTGAATACGACAAGCGGCCCGGCAGTGTGCATTTGCAGACCAAGCACGGCACACCACTCAAGGTCATGGGCCTCGACATACGACCCGTGCGTCCCAAAGAGATGGATTGGTCCTCGTTTGCGGCGCGCTGTCAGCGCTGGGATTATGTCATTTCCTCCAACGAGTATTCCTCCGCGGTGTGGCGTCGCGGTTTCCCATACAACTACAAAATCCTCGAGACGGGTTATCCGCGGAACGACATCTTGTTCAATGCGACGAGCGACACCATCGCGGGCATCAGGAGCAAGCTCGGAATTGCGCAGGGCATGAAGGTTGCGCTCTACGCCCCGACCTTTCGCGACAGGGATCGAGACGCGAAGGAGCAGGTGGATTTTTCCGACGCCCTCGACCCGAAGCGCGTTCTCGAGGCGTTGGGACCCGACTACGTTCTCTTGCTCCGTGCCCACTATCTGATGGAAGCCACCGGGCTACAGCAGGATCCGCGGATCCTGGATGTCTCGACCTATGTCGACGCCAACGAAGTGTGCTTGATCTCCGACCTGCTCATCACAGACTACTCGTCGATCATGTTCGACTACGCCAACCTGGGGCGGCCGATTGTCCTTTTTTTACACGACTACGACGATTACATGTCCGGGCGTGGCACGTACTTCGACATCCGAGAGCGGGCGCCTGGGCCCGTCGCAACCACCGAGGACGCGCTGTGTCGCGCGCTGCACCATAGGGCGTGGGAGTCGCCGTACAACGTGGAAAGGCTGCGCAAGTTCCGGGCCGAGTTTTGCTCGTTCGATGATGGAAAGGCTTCGGCGCGAGTGCTCCGTGAAGTATTTGGAGCCGGCGCAAAAGTGAGCGAGAAAGAGGGGTGAGGGTCAGACCCCATCCTCCAATGCTCCCTACTCTTCGAAAAGCATTGCATCTCGCATCTTGAGGCAGCGCTCGATGCGCTTCTTGGCCGCAGGGGACAGCTCGAGGAAGCGCAGGCCCACGCCCGGCCACTGCTCCGGATCCTCGCGCATGACGCGCAGCCAGCGCACCTCGGCCTTGGCCTCGAGCTTGGGGCCTCCGTCTGGCAGCGAGAGGGAGAGTACGATATTGGCACCCAGGGGCAAGTTGGCGTAGGTCGCGACAAAGATCCCACCGGTGGAGAGATCCTGAGTCAGGCCGGTCCAGAAGTTGTGCTCGCTGGCGAGGCCAACCGAGGTGGCGATGCGGTAGCGAGCCTGGCTGCGCTTGTTGTTCTCGCCTCTGGCGCCGGGCATGCGTTGCTCGAGATCGAGCCCGGGGATGGGCTGAATCGCCGTGCTTGCGGAGGTGCTCTGCTCCCGATCCCGTGTGCCCTGTCCCTCGGGGTTCAAAAGGAAGTTGATCGACGGCTCTGACTCGCGTTGCGTCTCGGCCTGGGACTCCACCCAGATCGGGCCGACAACGGAGGGCGGCGAGGGCATGGCGCGTGGGGCCACAAGCTCCCCATCGGGGTCACCGTGGGGTTCGAGGTGCTCATCTTGCTCCCGCTCTCCGAGACGTTCAGCAGCCTCCTCGGGACAAGCCGAGCTGCGCCGGGTCTCGTCGTCCAATGCTGGCGGGGGAAGGGTGACCGCCTGGCTTGGCCGGGGGAAGGCGACATCGTCAATGTCGAGATCCGCGAGAGCATGGGCAAGGCTCTCATGCTCCGCATGGGGCGATGGCACTTCGACCGGTATCGTCGGATCATCCGGCGACAGGCTGGAGAACGCCTTGGAATCGACGAGGCGATTGAGGGGCACGGGCTGTGTGGGTGTGGGCTCGTCGCGGCGCTTGGTCGCCACACTGGACCGATGCATACCACTCGCGCGCAAGGCGGATGGCCCAAGCGGCGGCAGCGCCGGCGGCAAGGGAGGCGGCGCGACCTGCGAGGGTCCGTTCGAGGTGGCGTCCGAGGATGAGGCTGCCATGCCCCGCGTCTCGTCCTCTCCAACATGGACCCGCGGAGGATCGAGAAAGGCCTCGTCCACGATCTGGGCCACGTCCCGCCAGCGCTCCTCGCCCGGCTCCAGGGCGTAGATCGTGACATCGGTATCGCGGGCCACGAGCAGCCGGTCGAGCACGGTATCGAAAACGGTCTTGTCCAACGGTCCAAGGGCCAAAAACCATTGTTGCGGCGGCTCTGGCACGGGCGCCATCACCCCTTTCCCGTCGCTCATCGGCAACGGCAGCGGGGGCAAGCGCATGGCAAGCGGCTGCGGGGGCAAGCTCTCGTGGGCTCGCTCCTGAGCGCGCGGCAGATCGGCTGGGCTCTTCTTCGTCACGTTGTAAAGCCTACACCAAAAAAAGCCGACTGTGAGCCGAGCCTGGGATCAATCGTCGCTTACCCGCCCTTCGAGCTTCGAAGTCCCCACCTTTCTCCCCTCGTTTCGTAGCACGTCGCGTGGCGCCTTTCGCTACCCGTTGGCGAGGGATTGCTTGTACACATGCCACAGGTCCTGGGCTGCCGACCGATAGCATCTGGACTCAGCGCTTTGGCGCGCCGCTGTGCTCATGCGATTTAGACGTTCAGGGTCTTCGATGACTTTCTTGATGGTGCGCTTGTATGCCGCCAAATTTCCCGCTTGGACGATGCAACCGGTGCGATTGTGCTCGAGGATCTCGCAGGGGCCACCCATATCGGTGACGATAGCTGGGAGACCAGAGGCGAGCGCCTCGAGGACAACGTTTCCGAAGGTGTCGGTGGTGCTGGGAAAGACGAACAGGTCAGCCGAGGCGAATGCCTCCGAGAGTTGATGCCCCTCGAGGAATCCCGTGAAGATGATTCGTTCGTCTTTGCTGTGACGCTCCTCTAGCTCCTCTCGATATGGTCCGTCTCCAACGATGGCAAGATCCACATCGGTGCCATCCTGTCGCAGCATGTCATAGACACTCATGAGGTGATCGAGGTTCTTCTCTTTGGAGATCCGACCAACGTAGAGCAGCTTGGCCGATCCGTTTAAGCCGTATTGCTGCCACATCTGGGTTTTTCGCTTCTTCGGATTGAACTGTTCCACGTCGACGCCCCGTGGCACCAATCTGATACGTTCGGGCCTGATACCCATTTGGACGAGATAATCTCGCGTCGCGTTGGTGGCGACGATGACCTGCTCTACCGCTCCATAGAACCAGCGCACGAACCCCCGCACGATGCGTCCCACTGTCGGATCATTCGTTAGACTTTCAGCGTATTCTGGAACTTGGGTGTGGTAATTTCCCACAACGCGGATGCCCAGCAGCTTGGAGATGAGCAGAGCCGCGAGCCCCATTGGCCCCGGCGTGCTGACCTGGATCAGAGTGATCCGGTTGTTGACCACGTACTCCAGAATCGAGAGGAACGGCGGAATCCCCAATGACATGTCGTCATAGGCGAACAGGGGAAAGTCCTGCAGGGGCTCGAAGCGCACGATGTGAGCTTCGCCGGCAGCTTCGGAGCGGATTCCATCGCGCTGTGGACCCTCGAGTCCAAGGATTTTCACGAAGTGCCCTGATTCGTTCAGCTGATCTGCAAGGCGGCGCAGGCTTAGGCTGACACCGTTCACCGAATCGATGGTATCGGTGAAGATCGCTACCCGTGGATCGTCACTGGGGGTCTCGATGACGTCCAGCCCACTGACGACTCGCTGCGCTACTTTGCAGTCATTATAAAAATACCGAAATCCAATCAGATACGGGATGGAGAGGAAAATGAGCTCGCCCAAGGCTGGGATCTCGTAAATGGCCTCGCTGAATCGAAATTCTTTAATATACCCGAGTAGTTTGCCAGTTATGCCCTTTGCAGTACGATTCAGGATGCGCCGAGTGATGGCATAGATCTCCGTGTGGAGTGCTTCCGTGTTCCCACGGAGCAAGATGTCTTCGGCGCTCGGTAGGGTCATCCCCTCTTTGATGGTGACGTGGTAAAAGGCCTCGAATATCCGTTTCACCATTGCATGTTGCAGGGAGCTCTCGTCGGGCAACTCTTTGTTGGCGATGGACGTCCTGAGGGCGCGATAGACGTTTGTATCTGAGGAATAGTTGTTCTCCTTGAAGTAGTTCAGCGCCCCGGCATAGATGGCGTGACTGAGGGACTCGGGCGTCATGAAGTCGCCCTGCACCTCGGTCATGCCTTGCGCAATGGCCAGCTTGAGGGCTGGCAGGGACTTCTCTCCCTCAAAGACCGTATAGGACCGTGCGATAGTGTGTCCGCTGTGATCGTCGCTGCCCCCTGTCCAGTGACGGGCCGGCTCCCAGGACATGGGCATGATGTCGTGTTTGTTCGCCCACAGTTCGAGCTTCTCTCGAGTCAAACCATCCGAAAGTTTGCGCAGGGTGTGGTAGTGGTAGGCGTCACGCGGGCCGTTAAGGACTTCCATGTTATTGAAAAGCAAGAACATTTTTTCGACGACTTCGGTTGTGAGTCGATTGTTGACCGCTGACAGTGGGTGGGCGAGGCAGTGGATGATGCCCTCGGCTCGCAGATACGCCACCAGATCATAAATGTTGTATCGCAAAAGCTGGATCTCGTCGTGATGAGATTCGGTTATGTCGTACGCCAGAACATGGGCGACACACCCGTTGTCTGGAAACCGAGCCGATATCTCCTCGCTTATGAAGACATGGGGGCCGTGGTGCATGATCTCGAGAGCCCCGGCAATGGAGTCATGGTCGGTAATCGTGACCAGGTCCATTCCCCGGGCGACCGCCCGCTGATAGACGTCTTCCGGTTCGGTCCAACACTCGCGAGAACGCACCTTCTCCAGGAACCAGAGCTTAGGACTGTCTGAGTGCTTCGTGTGGACATGCAAATCGACCTTGACATTATAAATGGACATACTCACCTCCTGCGGGAAGCGCCTGGAGCATCGATCATCGCACTGCAATCGTCGAGAGCCTTCTGCCTTTTTCTGTTCCAACGAAGGTCACTCAGGCGGAGCCTATCACGACGCTGTGGTTTCTTGAACCCAAAGCAACGGCCGCTATTATCCCAAAAAAATTTGGCTGCGAGACATGAGATGGGAACGAGTCGAAGTTCGGGCCTTGGGCCAAAAAGCGGCGCGTCCAACGGGGTTTCTTGGGGAGCAACCTCTGCCTTGCCAGAAAGCTTCGAGGCTCGTAGATTGGTCGTCTATGCTCAGCGGTCTTTCGCACTCTCGTGATTCTCTTTCCTCGTCTAGCAGCGCCAAAGCGACCATCGCGTGTGTTGCCCTGGGCACCCTGACCTCGTCTCTGTCCGGGTCGATGATCAACCTGGCTCTGCCCGAGCTCGGACGGGAGCTTTCGGCAGACCTCTCGTCGCTTCGTTGGGTGGTTCAGGTCTTCCTGGTGACCATCGGCGCCACGCTCTTGCCCGCGGGGCGACTCGGGGACATGGTGGGTCTGCGGCGCGTCTTCCTTCTGGGTTTTGGTCTATTCTCGGCCGCGTCCATCGGCTGCGGGCTCGCGCCCAACCTCGGCTGGCTGCTCGCGCTCCGGGGACTCTGCGGCGTCTTTGGCGCCTTGGTCATGGCCATGGGTCCAGCGATCCTCACGAGTGCCGTTCCGCCTACCCATCGAGGCCGTGCGCTGGGGTTCATGTCGACCGCAACCTATGTTGGACTCACCATGGGCCCGCCGCTCGGCGGCGCGATCATCGCCTGGTTGAACTGGCGCTGGATCTTTTATGGCAGCGCCATCGCCGGCTTCGCAATGACAGCCGTGAGCGCTTTCGTTCTGCCTCGCGTGGGAAGGCCGAGCGCTGGCGCCTTCGATTGGCCTGGGGCCGTTGCTCTGGGCGCCGGAATGTCGGCCCTCGTGCTCGCCTCGAGCTATATCAACACCCTTTTGACCGCGCCTTGGGTGCTCGCGGGGTTGACCCTGCTCGCCATGCTCGGGGTCGGCTCTTTCGTTTGGATCGAACGTCGCAGCGCCTCGCCGCTGCTCGAGCTAGGGCTGCTGCGTTCCAGCGAGCTGCGGATGGCCTTGCTCGCTGCCGTTTGCAACTACAGTGCCTTGTTCGTGCTCACCCCGCTCCTACCGTTCTATGTGGAGTTGGGGCTCGGGCGGTCCACGGCCGCGGCCGGTGCGTTCATGGCCGTACAACCGTTGGTCATGGCCATCGTGGCCGCGCCTTCGGGGTGGCTGTCGGATCGCATCGGTCCGAGGGGACTGGGATTTTCGGGCATGACCCTCCTCGCCGTTGGCCTCATCGCCATGTCATTCATGGGCCAAAGCGCAT
The DNA here is from genome assembly GCA_025453525.1 of Myxococcota bacterium. Taxonomy (GTDB): domain Bacteria; phylum Myxococcota_A; class Polyangia; order JAAYKL01; family JAAYKL01; genus JALOQD01. The sequence goes on along the minus strand of JALOQD010000096.1, from coordinate 9,931 downwards.
CGGACGCCAGCATCGCCGCGTGTCTCGCCGCCGTGGGTCTAGGTACGGGCCTCTTCATCTCCCCCAACTCCAGCGCGCTCATGGGCAGCGTGCCCGGTACTCGCCAAGGGATCGCCGGCAGCCTCATGGCCGAGGCGCGGATCCTCGGAATGGCCGTGGGCGTCGCCCTCGGCACGGCGATCTTCGCCCTAGCCGGCGGTGAAACCCTCGCCGCGTTTCAAGATCACGATTTCCAGGCATTTGCAATTGCGCTGCGAGTCGCCGCGGGGATCGCCCTCATCGCGGCCATCGCGAGCCTCACGCGAGGGGGAGGCAAAGGACAGCGGTGAGCCTCTGATATCCCTCTAGCCAATCACCCCGCGCTTCCGGAGCACTTTGATAATCTCGTCCACACACTCGGGCACAGACAGCTTGCCGGTGTCGACCACGAGCTCGGCGTTTTCCGGGGCTTCGTAGGGGGCGTCGATGCCGGTGAAGTTCTTGAGCTCGCCGGCGCGAGCTTTTTTGTACAGACCCTTGGGATCGCGGGTCTCACACACGCTGAGATCGGCATAGCAGTAGACCTCGACAAAGGACTGAGGCTGAAGATCCCGCGCGATCTTGCGATCCGCGGCATAGGGACTGATGAACGCCGTCAGGTTGACGACCCCGGCGCTCGTGAACAGCTTGGCCACTTCGCCGATGCGGCGGATGTTCTCCACGCGATCCTCTGGAGAGAATCCCAGATTCTTGTTGAGTCCGTGACGGATGTTGTCACCGTCGAGCACGAAGGTGGAGGCCTTCATCTCGTAGAGCCGCGCTGCCACGGCATTGGCGATGGTGGACTTGCCAGAGCCCGAAAGGCCGGTGCACCAAATCGTGCAGCCTTTGTGTCCGTGGAGCTTCTCCAGCTCGTCCTGAGAGATAACATGCTCGTGCCAGGTAATGTTCGTCGCTTTTTGCTCAGTCATGAATCGTGCCTCGGCTTTCTCTTGGTGAACGACAATTTACAGCTCGCCGGCCTGGTGCCGGGCTTGCAGGCGTTTGATCATATCCTCGGTCATGGTCTCGAGGTCGAAATTCGGCCTCCACCCCCACTCGCGACGGGCAGCATCATCGGCCACCGATCTCGGCCACGAATCCGCGATGTTCTGCCGGCGATCGGGCTGGTAATCGCATTGGAACGAAGGGATGTGCTTACGGATTTCCGCAGCGAGCTCGCAGGCGCGGAAGCTCATGGCGCCCACGTTGAAATCCGTGTGGTGCTTGAGGTTGTGCAGCGGCGCGACCATGAGATCCATGGTGGCCTTGAGGCAATCGGGCATGTACATCATCGGCAAGCGCGTGTCATCGCGCACGAAACACGTATAGCGACCGTGTTTCACCGCCTCGTAGAAGATGGCAACGGCGTAGTCCGTGGTTCCACCGCCTGGCGGGGTCTCGGCGCTGATGATCCCCGGGTAACGCAGACCGCGCACATCCAAACCGAATTTGTCGAAGTAGTAGCTGCCCAGAAGCTCCCCGGCGACTTTGGTCAAACCGTACATCGTCGAGGGCCGGAGAATCGTATCGTTGGGCGTGTTCTCGAGCGGCGTTCCAGGTCCGAACACCGCGATGGAGGACGGCACCATGACCTGATTCAGATGGTGCACGCGTCCCACCTCGAGCACATTGTAGAGGCCATCCATATTGACTTTCCACGCCAAATCTGGATTCGCCTCCCCTGTGGCCGACAAGATCGCCGCAAGATGGACAATGGTATCTATTTTGTAGTGCACCACGGTTTTCTCGATGAGCGCGCGGTCGAGCACGTCGAGCGTGCATGTGGGGCCAGCCTTGGCCAGCTTCGAACCGGAAAGGTCCTTGCAGTCGCTCGCGACGACGTTGTCCGCGCCGTAACGCTGGCGCAAGCTCGCGCACAGCTCGCTGCCGATTTGTCCCAAAGCTCCGGTCACTAGCACTCGCTGGATGTTGTCGCCCATGCGCGAAAAACCTCACCGTAGTAAATCACAAAAATCTCATCGAAGCCCTCGGCCAAAAGGGCCCTAACTTGGGGCCCAAGCTACACCTTGCCCAGCGCTGCGGCAACTGTTACCTTGGCACCCCGCGTGAGAAATCGACGAGACAAAGGAGCCCCAATGTTCACAAAATTCGCAGACGACATTCGTAAGGAAATAGAGTCCATCCGAGAGGCAGGCACCTACAAGAACGAGCGCATCATCGGCTCGCCCCAGAGTGCGCACATCCGCGTGCCCCAAGGCGAGGTCCTCAACTTGTGCGCCAACAACTACCTGGGCCTTGCCGACAACCCACAGATCATCGCCGCTGCCAAGAAAGCCCTCGACGAACGCGGATTCGGCATGGCCTCGGTGCGGTTCATCTGCGGCACGCAAGACCTCCACAAGGAGCTCGAAGCGGTTGTATCCAAATTCATGTCGACAGAAGACACCATCCTCTATTCGTCTTGCTTCGATGCCAACGGCGGCCTGTACGAAGTCCTGCTGCAAGAGAAGGACGCCATCATCTCCGACGAGCTGAATCACGCGTCCATCATCGACGGCGTGCGCCTGTGCAAGGCAGAGAGATTCCGCTACAAAAATGCCAACATGGAGGAGCTCGAAGATATCCTCAAGAAGACCCAAGGCCACCGCCGCCGGATGATCGCCACGGACGGCGTGTTTTCCATGGACGGATATCTCGCGCCCCTCGACAGAATCTGCGACCTCGCAGAGAAATACAATGCCATGGTGATGGTGGACGACTCCCATGCCACGGGCTACATCGGCAAGACGGGTCGCGGGACAGGTGAGCACTTCGGCGTCATGGGGCGCGTCGACATCATCACCTCGACGTTGGGCAAGGCCCTGGGCGGAGGCTCGGGCGGCTACACGACAGGACGCAAGGAGATCATCGAGCTGCTGCGTCAACGCTCCCGCCCCTATCTGTTCTCTAACTCCCTGACTCCGTCGCTTTCGGCCGCGGCCATCAAGACCTTTGAGATGCTCAGCGCCACCACGGGCTACCGCGACAAGCTCATGGACAACACCCAGTACTTCCGAAAAAACCTCGAAAAGCTCGGATTCGATGTGCTCAAGGGGGAAACCGCCATCGTCCCTGTCATGCTCTACGACGCCAAGCTCGCCAGCTCGTTCGCCGATGAGATGCTCAAAGAGGGCATCTACGTCGTCGGGTTCTCGTTCCCAGTCGTCCCCAAAGACAAGGCCCGCATCCGGACTCAGATCTCGGCCGCGCACGAGAAAGCCCACCTCGACAAAGCCGTCGCCGCCTTTGGGAAGGTCGGCAAGAAGCTCTCGGTCATCCAGTAACGGCAGTCGACGCCTCCGCCTCGAGGGTTTCTTAAAAACCGATGGGTCTCCAGGTTGCCTCTTGCATTGCGTAAAATTGACATTACTTTCAAGTTAAAGAGACCCACACATTCGCTAAGGAGAATAAAAACCATGATCAACTTCCACCGAGAAACGACGAGAATGTTACTGCGAGGCCGCAGCAAGGCGTTGCTGCTCGAATCTTGCGGACCCGATTGCGGCCTGTTCGATGGCTCCTTGTGCGAGGACTGCCGCGGGCAAGAAAGCGTTCATGATAGCGAGCAGGTCATTGACCAAAGGTCAGAAGCTGGACTCGATTGAAAGGCCTTCCTGCCCCCACGACCGCACGACCGCACCACTCGATCCTCCGCTTTGAAAAGACCAGGGCAGTGTCGTGGAGCATAAGATCATTAACCCTGGCCCCTTGAGCAAATACGGCGCTTGATGCACAGTCCTGCGAGATGAAGAGTTCTTTCTGCCAGCGCCATCCACGAGTCCTTGCGGCGGTGCTTATCCATGCCTGGATTTGCATATTTCTATCGATCGGGGCCCAGGCTCAGCAAGCCCCTTCTCAGACCGCGCCGCGCTATACGGTTGTCATGCTCCTGCCCGGGCTCACGGACCAGCGACCCTGCGCTGCCGAGCTCGAGGCCGTGCAGAACCAGCTGGCGGATCTGCCAGTGACCGTGGAGGTCGCGCCCTTGGGTCGAGCGATCACCCAGACAGACGAGATCCTGGAAGCGGCTTCCCATATCGCCGCTGCTCGTTCTGCCATTCTCGTTTTTTGGACGCCCTTTGGCGAAGGCGATGTCCCTTTGGACACGAAGGACTGCACCACGGCAAGCCGGGTCTACCTTTTCACGTCGGACAGCGAGGGGGGCCGGTTTCTGATGCGAGATCTCGGAACCAGTCAGGCCGACTCCGAAACACAGCGAGAAGCCCTGGGCATCATCGTGCGATCCACGCTCCGAGCTCTTTTCCTCGGTGAGCGTATGGAGGGCACTCCTGCACCAACCGTCATTTCGACTCCGCCTCCTTCAAACCCGGCCCCGATAGCCCCACTGCACCTGGACCTGCTCGCGCAATACGGCTTGTGGGGACTGTCGAACCAAATCCCCGTAAACCACGGCGCGCGGCTCGGTCTGGGCGTGAGCGGGGCGAGGTTCTCAGCCGGTCTCGGCTGGCGCCTCAACGCACGCGGAAAGACGAGCTGGTCCGATGTCTCCGTGGTGCGTCACTCAGGCGGCCCCGAGGTCTTTGCCGGTCTGAGCCTGGGCAAACGCGTGCGTCTTGCCGCTGAGCTCGCGTTCTTTGTAGAAAGGGTTGACCTTGAGGTGACCTCTGCCCCACAGAGCGCAGAGGTGAGGGCCAACGCGGCGAGATGGGTGCCCGGACTGGGGGCGAGCCTCGGAATCTCGGTCGCGGCCGGAGCTCGCTTGCGCCTGTTGGCCATGCTGGGCGTGGACGCCCCGATGGAACGGACATTATACATCGTAAAAGCAGGTGGCTCGGAGCGACTTATTCTCGAGGGATGGTGGATGCGGCCCACTTTTCGCGTTGGGGGGCTGTTTTCCGTCTTAAATCTAAATTTCCGTCCGAAGGTGAGGCTCGATGCACAGTAATCTAGTGAATGGCGATTGCATTGCGGCGACGAGCGACGACACGTCAAGGTCCGAAAATGTAGTTTTAGTGGAGGATTTGCGCCATGTTCGTCGTGCCCTCGCCGATCCGCTGGAGGCGGAACGCTTGCTCATGCGCCTGGCTCCCAGGGTTCGCCAAACCGTGAGGCTCGCGGTCGGCCGCGACCAGGACGCGGAGGAGATCACCCAGTCATGCCTGGTAGCGATATTGGAAAACCTCAGCAGCTACAAAGGCTCGGGACCGCTCGAGGCTTGGGCAGGCCGGCTTACATATCGCATTATGATGCGGCACTTGAGTCGTCGTCGCAGGTGGCAGCACATGGAGACGCCCACAGAGCTGGAGGTCGGCACAGCGATATCGACCCCAGAATCAGAAGCGCGACTCGGTCGATTACGGTTAAAACTCGAGAAACATCTCGCAAAGCTGCCACAGGAACGGCGAACGACGATTGTGTACCGTCTCGTGTATCAGTTCTCTGTGCCCGAGGTGGCGGAAATGATGGACGTGCCGGTGAACACCGTGCGAGATAGAATTCGCGTGGCTCTCAAGGAGCTTCGAACGAGTATCGGCCGTGACTCCGAGGCCACGGGATTCTTGAACGGGAAAGAACCATGACCGACCGCAACCATAGCGCTGTCTCGACGGTTTCGCAGTGCGACCTCCTCGAGGACCGTCTGGCAGACCTTCTGTGCGCGGACCCGTTGAAGCTCGAAGCCTTCCTCCGCGGTGACGAGCACTTGCACAGTTGCGTTGCGTGCAGTGAGCTCGTTGAGGCCTTGGTATCGAGCGCCCATTCGCCTGCTTGCCCTGAATCTCTCGTGAGCGCGGCGCTCCACGAAGCCTGCGCTCGGAAGGCTCGAAAGCGCCGCCTCGGTCTGGCTCTGTCGATGTCCGCAGCCGCCATGGTGCTCCTCTTCGCCGTCGTCTTCTTCTCTTTGCACAGGGGAGATCCCGGGGCCAAGACCGAGGACATGGCGCTGCGTCCGAGCTCCGAAGACGCCAGTGATTCGTTTGTGCTGCTGCCCGGTCAGAGGACGACGGTGAAGTCCCCCACACTGCTGGCAACGAAAGACAAAGCCCTCAAGATCGGGCTCTCTCCTGGCTCCACTTTGGAGGTCTCTGCGCTAGGCAGGGATGGCGTCGCCGTGGTGCTGCGCTCGGGCCTTGCCGCCATCGACCTCGATCACGACAAGAGAATTCCTTTTGTCATTAGTGTTAACGAAACGCAGATCCGCATTACGGGCACGGTGCTCTTTGTCGATGCCACGCTTGGCAAAACCGGCGTGCTCGAAGGATCCATCGAAGTGCTCACCGCGGGCAAGCCCACGGTCTTGCTCCAAGCTGGACAAGAGCTCGAGCTTTCGACCTCTACTCTCACCCCTCTCCGCGAGAGCACGACGCGCTACATCCAAGAGCTCCTCGGACAAGCGCCAACCGCAGCCATCGAATCGCCCTTGGAGACGGCGGTCAAAGCCGCGCTCGACTCGGCTCCGGCGATATCCACGGCCGAGAGGCCTGGGGACGCTTCGGAGAAAACCTCTCCACGGACCGTTCCATCCCCTCGAAACGTCCAAGAAACGGCGAGCCAGAACGAGAGACCCACTGACCTCGAAGCTCAACAGACCCCTGCTTTGGACAAGAATCTCCTCGCCGAGGCTCGTCGCTGTCGGGCAGCCAAGGACTGGGTTTGCGCCGCAGAAAACTATTCGCTCGCCATCTCCAAGCTGCCCGGTTCCAACGAAGCCCTTGTCGCCACTGTGGCGCTCGCCGAGCTCGAGCTGGAGCAGTTGGATAAACCCGAGGCGGCGCTGGCCCATTACAACGACTACCTGCGCACGGCGCCCCGCGGGGTGCTCGCGTCAGAAGCCATGTACGGTCGCTGTCGAACCCTCTCCACTCTCGGCCGGCTGAGCGACGAAAAGTCCTCCCTTAAAACCCTTGTGGAGACCTTCCCGGACAGCCCTTACGCTCGAAGCGCCCGCTCCCGTCTCGAATATCTAACGAACCAATGAAAATAAATCCGTCCGGTGTCAACGCCTGTCGCACAGTAGCCAATGAAGGCCCAAGGAGGTTTTGTAAAATGAAAACTCTAACGCTCGTGCTCGGTGTACTGCTCCTTTCGGGAACGATGCTGCTGCTCCAAGGTTGCGGCGGCGAAGACTCTCCATCCCGCTCGACCGACCCCATCGGGGAAGGCGAAGGCGAAGGTGAAGGTGAAGGTGAAGGTGAAGGTGAGGGCGAAGGCGAAGGTGAGGGCGAAGGTGAGGGCGAAGGCGAGGGCGAGGGCGAGGATACCGAATCCGACACTGGCTACAAGAAGCAGTGGAAGTGTCTCATCTGCAACTGATCAGGGACTTGCAGGGAGCGGGCCAAGGGCCCAACACACCATCCATCCCTCGTTGCGGTTGGGCGTTATCACCCGACACCACTGCTCATTTCTCTCGAGCACAAGAACCTGAGCCGGTGGGCTGATCTTCCCGATGACCTCACCGTTCTCGGTGGGCTGCTTGCGCACGCGGACCTTTTCGCTCGTCACAGCGGCGAGCTCACCCGCTGGAAAAGCCAGGCCGAGAGAATTCGCAGGAGCCGCATCCTCCGTCATTGGCTGGGGCAGAGGAAGGGGAGCCGGAAGCACGAACGAAAGCGCGAGCTGATATCGAACCCGGTCTCCGATGGCTCCCACAGGTGGGGCAGGCATTTGGTTGCGCAGGCATAGGGCGATGTCCGCAGCGCTTTCGAGCGTGCTGCCGGGCTCGAGCCATGCGCTGGAACGACCGCGGAGCAAATCAGCTTCCACACCGAGTAGAAGGACGCCCCGTGACGACTCGCCCCTTCCAGAAAGGCGGCAGGCGTCCACCGCGCCATAGAGCTCGTCGACCCAAGGAGAGACGAAGGCCGGAGTGTCGCAATCGAAACGCGACATCTCGGTGCCGTCCGTTGTCCAGCACCTCGTGACCTCAACCGGAGCGGCAAGGCTCGCCTTGAACGATGGCTTTGCCTGCGACTGTCCTGCGTCGGGCACTCCAGTCGAAAGCTCGCTCCTCGTCCGGTTTGGGTCAAAGTCGGAGCTCTCGTTCTTCACCGATGGATTTCCGAGCGCTGGCAGCGGGAAGCCCTGGTCCTGCGCCAGAGAAGACCTCGCGTTGCCGCCTTGCGGCCACAGGGAAGAGGACTGCGCGCCTGCCAACTCCTGGCCCTTGGAAGGGAACTCATCCGAAGTCTCACCGGGCAGGAGCACGAACAGCGCCGCAACGAGCGCGACGCCGTACATCACGGACATGGCGATGAGCCATCGCTCGAGCGTCGTTTTGCCACAAAGCTCGGGATGGTCGGACCTGCCAGAGGTGATCGTCATCGGCACCTGTTCAGGGCCTCGCCAAAGAGACGGCGCATCCGCCCATCACCACGAACAGCAGAGCGAGCCTGTAACGAGCCTTCATCGCAACCTCCCACGCCCTTGCCCTCGGCGCCTGCCGGAGCGATTGCGGTTTTCACCCTGGCGACCATACACCAAACCAGGCGCAGGTGCACGATCGTCGGCGGGGCCAAAAAGCTGTGCATAAAAGGCGTTCCTCGAGGCTTCGCGCATGCCCTCATTCATGCTAAGACGCACGGCTGTGAAACAACTACTCGCCATCATCGCACTGATGCGGCCCAAACAATGGGTCAAGAACATCTTTGTTTTCGCGGTCGTGATTTTCTCTGGACTCGTCGCCGATATATACGCCATCACGCATACGTTGATTGCCTTCGCTTCCTTCTGCCTCGCCTCGAGCTCCATTTACTGCCTGAACGACTATCACGACGTCGAAGAAGACCGCCTACACCCCAAGAAGTCCAAGAGACCTCTGGCCGCGGGACACCTTCCGGTCATGGCGGGGCTCCTAGGATTTGTCTCACTTTCCTTAGCTTCGGTGGCCTTGAGCCTCGAGCTCCTCGGAAAGGCGCCGGCAGTCGTGATCGCGCTCTATCTCTTACTCAACGTCGGATACTCTCTCGGACTCAAACATCTCGTCATTATCGACGTGCTCATCATTTCGGCCGGCTTCGTGCTGCGCATTCTCGCCGGCGCCACGGCGCTGAGCGTCATGCCGAGCGCCTGGCTCATGCTGTGCGGCGTGACCATTTCTCTTTTCCTGGGCTTTACCAAACGGCGCGCGGAAGTCGTGATGCTCGGCGAAGAAGCGAGCAAGCACCGCCCCGTGCTGGAGCACTACTCCACGGGTTTTCTCGATCAAATGATTTCTATCGTCACGGCCGCCACCGTGGTGTTGTATGCACTCTACACCGTGGATGACAAGACCGTAGCGCTCGTGGGCTCGCGCATGCTCGTGCTCAGCGTGCCCCTGGTTCTCTATGGGATCTTTCGATACCTGTACCTCGTCTATCATACGCAAGGCGGCGGCGACCCGACGAGAGCCGTGTTTACCGATGGGCCCATGCTCGCCACTGGCTTTGTCTGGGCTGGCCTATGCTTGAGCATCATCCTATGGGGACGCGAGATCGGCCGCGTTCTATTCTAGAGGTTCTGACATGAGCAACGCTTACATGAAGCCCTACGTGCTCCTCGCCGTGGCGCTGCTGTTCAACGGAGTCGCCAACGTCCTCATGAAGGCAGGCATGCGCGAACCGCAGGCCGTGCCCGGGCTTTGGGGCATGGTTCGCCACTACCTCACCTCTTGGCCGGTCATGGCAGGCCTCTTCCTGTTCGCCCTCAACATCATCGCTTACACCCAGGCCCTGGCCAAGCTGCCCTTGTCCGTGGCCTATCCCATCATGGTCTCGCTGTCCGGGCTTATCGTGATCCTGGGCTCACAACTCTGGTTCAAGGAGTCCATCACATGGATTCAAGTCATGGGGTTCTTCCTGATCATCGGCGGTGTGATATGCGTCGCGCGTTGAGTGCCGCTCTGTGCCTGCCTCTTGCCATCGCCCTTGCCGGGTGCGACACATGGCAGGACCCGCCGTTGCCTGGTCCCCGTCTG
>JALOQD010000380.1 GCA_025453525.1 Myxococcota bacterium | reverse complement strand
CACCTCCTTTCCATAGACGAGATGCACGGTATAACCGGTTCTGATGGGTTTCTCTTCGAGCATGGCCTTGCTGAAGTTGCGACGAACCGCGTCCTCGGTCCGCAGAATGTGCTTGCACGTGCCCAAGGTGTTCTTGCGGAAGTCCGGGCAGGAGCAGAAGGACTGGCCCGGTCCGAGACCCCGCAGGGCGACCTTGTAGGACTTGCCAGAGGTGGAGTTGGTCACCACGTAGTCGGTGTAGGGCTGCGACGGTTCGGCTCCGCGCACGACCATTTTCTCTTCGGCCGCGCGGCGAGCGCGCTCGGACAGGACCCGCTCTTGGAGCTGCTGCTCATTCAAGTGCTCGAGTGGCACGTGAGCCTCGGGCGGACGGGACAGACCGAGGGCGACTTTGTTCTCGAGTACGAGGCCGAAGGCGGCGCCCACATGGTCGCACACGAAGCCTGCGCATTTGGAACAGGAGAAAGCCAAGCGTTTGCGATTCGCGGATGACGGGGAGAGGCGCACCTTGGCGCCCTTGAACCGCAGCTCAAAGGTCTGGTCGTCGAGAGACACATCTTCGTCAATATCGATTTCTCGTTTGGAATATGCTGACAGGCGGTGTTCCGCCTGAGGTCCGAGGAGCTTCTTCGCCTGGGCGAGCGTCAGCCGCGACAAGAGATCGCGCAGCGTAAGCTCGCTGCTCTTCTTGGTTTTAAGCATAGCTATGTGTCCTCCAAATCAGCCTCGCGAGCGACGGTAGTGCGACGCGCAGGTGCTGGGCAGCCAAAGTCCCTTTTCACTTTGCGGTCCGGCGCGTCCTTTTCCTTTTTTTTAAAAACCAACTGTTCTTCTTCTTCTCCCACCCTCGTGATGGCGCCTCGGCGTGCGGTTCCCGACGCCCTTTAAGTTGCCTTCTTGCCGCTGACCATAGCAAAAAAGGTGTGGGCTTGCCTCTCAGTCGCGGGGCTCGAGGCTGTCTTTTTTGAGACGCACCTTGGGAGAGAGATCGATGTTAAAGACCTTTTTGAGTGCGGCTAGCACCAAGTAGGTCGCTGTGGCTTCGTCGAGATTGCCCACAAACGGTATGTTGTCAGGAACGAGCTCCAAGATCCCGGCTGTGGGATTGAGGAGGTAGATGACGCCCAACAGTCCCACGAGTCCCCACGCAACCGTACCTAGAACGCTCCCGCCCGAATTGTCTTTTGCATTCATGTTGTCAGGGCCTCCTCGTCATCGGTTGACAGATGCAGAGATAAGTATGGGTATGGCGTTCTCGATCCCACTGTCAACGTCGAAATCCTTTTGAGTGACCCACGAAAGTGACAGTGACATCGGGCTGTGTCGCGTTCCTGTTACGCCAAGGAACCCTTGGCGAATGAAAGGACGTGAAAAAAGCCCAAACAGCATGTGGCGTGGATTTTGCCTACAACAAACACGGTATTAAAAGTCGGGAAAGGCTCTTTTGATGCGGGTCTCTCCCAATCGCTGTTTGGAAAAAAAAATTGGCCGAGTCACACCATCCCCCCAAAAAAGGAGAAACCGCATGAAACGACAACCTTGGAAATGGTCTTTAGTGTCGGTCCTTTTATGTTGCGTTTCAATTTCCTGTGAAAGAGCAGATAGCGGTCTCGGTCAAGACGATGACTCGTCCTTGCCTTACATCACCAATGGGACCCAAACGAGCGGATACCCCTCTGTGGGGTATCTCGAAAATGGGGGGACATTCTGTTCTGGAACCCTGATTGCGCCCAAAGCCGTGCTCACGGCAGCGCACTGCATTGATGCCTCGAGCGGCACCTTCACCGTGGGTGGAAAGAGCTACCGGTGGTCCAAGGCTGTCCAACACTCGTCCCCCAGCACCAACGATCTCGCTGTGTTGCTCTTAGATAGCGCGGTGACCTCGGTCACCCCTTCCCCGCTCAATACAGCGGCGGTCTCCAAGGGTCAAAAGATAACCCTTGTCGGGTTTGGCTGGACGAGCGACGCCGGTGGCAATGCGGAGGGACGCAAATATGCGGGAACAAACACGATATCTGGGGTCTCCACGAATGAGCTCTACTACCGCGACGATAGCAACATCTGCAATGGCGACTCGGGCGGACCGACTTTCCTAGGCGACAACGTCGCCGGTGTCCATTCGTGGGGCGAAGGGGGTGGGTATTGCACCGACGGCATGGGGGCAGACGCACGGGTTGACTACTATGTAAAATGGATCAAAACCACAGCCGGGATCGGCTCAGACAACGGCGATGTGACTTGCGTAGACAATGCCAGTTTCGTCGATGCGCAAGGCTATAAGTGCTCGGGCTGGGTCGGCTACGATTGCACCCGGGCCTCAGAGGACTACGGCTACACCGCGGCGCAGGAAGCCAGTATCCTGGCGAACTGTAAAAAGACCTGCAATCAATGCTCGATCACCGATCAATGTCCAAACGACCCCAACAAGACCCAACCGGGCCAATGCGGCTGCGGCACTCCGGATACGGATAGTGACAACGACGGCACTGCGAACTGCAAGGACAGCTGCCCGAGCGATCCGAAGAAGACCGCGCCGGGTCAATGCGGTTGCGGCGTGGCAGAGGGAACTTGTAGCGGGACGTGCACAGACAACGCCAGCTTCGTCGATGCGCAAGGCTATAAGTGCTCGGGCTGGGTCGGCTACGATTGCACCCGGGCCTCAGAGGACTACGGCTACACCGCGGCCCAGGAAGCGGCCATCCTCGCGAACTGCAAAAAGACCTGCAATCAGTGCTCGGTGACCGACAAATGTCCAAACGACCCCAACAAGACCGAGCCTGGACTCTGCGGCTGTGGGGTACCAGAGGGCACCTGCAGCGGCAGCAGCGTGACCTGCTCGCTCAACCCGTACTCGTCCGTGAGCTGGTCGACGTGGAACCAGTACAAGGCCAATTTCCATACCCACACCACGAACAGCGATGGCAGTGATAGTACTTCCACTGTCGTCAATCAGTACAAAAATGCGGGTTACGCGATCTTGGCGATTACAGACCACAACTACATTACGTCCTGGACCGCGCCGTCCGGTATGCTCAGGGTGAAGGGCGATGAGTATTCGAGCTCCGAGCATGTGGGCGCTCTTTTCAATTTCTCGAGTTCCAGCTCCAACCTGCAAAATGGCATTCCGCACATCGCGTCCCAGGGTGGCATGTGCAACATTCATCATCCGGGCCGAGACCACAGCAGCTCCGAGTGGAGTTGGTTCATCCCGTGGTTCCGGGACTACACCTGCTTTGGCCTCGAAGTCTTCAATCAAGGGGATCGGTATTCCAGCGATCGCAAGCTTTGGGACAACATCAACGAGAATTTCTTCAAGTCGAATGGCCGGCTCGTGTGGGGAACCTCCGACGATGACAAACACGACAGCGGTGACCTTTTCGGAAACTTCCAGTTCGTGCTGATGCCCGCGCTGTCAGAAGCGAACCTGCGCACGAGCCTGAAGAATGGCGCCTTCTACTTCGCCTATGAGCCTGGCCGTTCGGGCAGCGCCAAAGTGCCGCGGATCAGCAAGATCGTTGTGGACAATACGGCGAAGACCATCACCATCACCGCCACGGGCGCCAATAGCATCTCTTGGGTGGGCCCAGGGACGTCCTCTGTCTCCACGGGGTCGACCTTCAACTTCTCGAAATACACCAAGCCCTTTGTCCGTGCCGTCTTGGACGGCAGCAGCGGCGATTCCTACACCCAGCCCTTTGGTTTCGTTGCAAAGTAACTATTGCCGTGGGGGACAGCGAACCTCACGTGACTGCCCTTGAAGCGCGGTCGAGGTTTGTCAGATGCCTTGACCCCTCTGAATAGAGCAATTACTCTAACTGGGAGTTTGAGTGCCCCATCCGCGAGCCGGAGAGAGGTCTGACCATGTCGCGCTGCTTGCCGCTGTTTCCTCAGGTCCTCGCGTTTGCCCTGCTCGCCGTGTCGTGTGCCCCCACTGCGGCGCAGCGAGGCGAGACCCCCTTGGCCCGTCGGGCGCCGGACCTCAGCGTCGGCGCGCTGCTCGGCTATGCCAACCACTTTGGCAAAACCTCTGAGGTGGACGGCACGACCAGCGCTACGGTGCAGCTCCCCGAGCGAGACATCGCCGACTCCGGCGCAGCGGCCGGGTTGCGCCTGGATGCAGGCCTCCTCCCCCTGGGTAGAGGAGACCTCGGTTTGAGCCTCGACGTTCTGGGGAGCTTTCCGCAGGTCTACTTCGACTTCGTGCTCACCCCCCGCTATCGGCTGAACCTAGAGACCGGGAGCGCTGCGGTGAGCAGCGTGGAGCCCTGGCTCGGGCTGCCGTTGACCTTCACGGTGCCGCAGGAGGCGGACGACTTCTTCTTCTCGCTCGGCGGGGCGCTGGGCTGTGATCTCGGCTTGGCGCAGACACCCTGGAGAATCGGTCTCGTGCTGCATGTGAACGCCATCAACCCCAAGCCCATTCGGTATACCGTCATCGCCGATGCAGGCCAGGTCCACGAGATGGAGTCGCGGCTCGATAACGTGCTCGTTTTGCTGAGCGCCTCCTACGTTTTCTTTTAGGAGCAGGAGGCCCCATGGCGGCGGACAAGAGCAACCGTTCCCGGATCCTGGAGGAGGCCCTGCGGCAGTTCAACCGGGACGGGGCAGCCGTGGTGTCGACAAATCACATCGCCGCAGCCCTGGAGGTGAGCCCAGGCAACCTCTACTATCACTTTCGCAATAAGCAGGAGATCATCCTCGAGCTATACCGGAGTTTTCTCGATGAGTACGAGCAGCTCTGGTCCTCTCTCGCCCGCGGCCCACTCGGCTTGCTGCAGATCGCCGACGTGATCGTCGAGGGCTTTACGGTCAACTGGAAGTACCGGTTCATCGCTACTGAGCTCGGCGCCCTGTGCCAGGCCGATCCACAGTTCGCCGCGCTGCAGCAGCAGGCCTACGAGGGGCGGTACCTCGGGATCGTAGCCGTGATCCGCCAGGCAGCGCAGGCCGGCGTGTTCCAGGCCGAGCTGGATGAGCAGGCCATCGAGGACATCGTGCACATCGAATGGATGATCAATCAGTACTGGGTGCCTTACGTCACACTGCAGGGCTCGACTCCAACCATGGCGGATATGTTTCGAGGCGCCCGACTGGGCCTGCGGGCCATGGAGCCCTACCTCTTGCCCCAGTACCGACAACTCCTGTTCGAGCACTTGGCGCAGCGTGTGGCAGCCGAGGCTTCGGTCAAACCGAGGAAGGCGAGGCAGCGCTCCCCGCGCAAGACCACAAAGGTCTAGGGACCATACACCCCAATACCCCTTTGGTTTTACAGCTTACGCAGATGCGTGCGCGTAAACAGGAAGACGCCCAGGGCGAAGAACGCCGCGGAGAAGACGAGCATCTTTGCGATGTCTGGCGCCACGTCGGGCAACCCCTGCCCGTACACGAGAACCTTGGTCATGGCGCTCACCGCGGGCCCGGTGGGCAGCCAGTCGAGGGCGCCGATCGGCACCTTGCCGATCGTGAACAGCGGCTTGTCTGGGATGGGAAAAAACGCGCCCGAGAGAAAGACCACGGGAAAGGTCATGAGGTTGCCCCACAAAAACGCCTCGATGCTGGTGCGGGAGATGGCAGCCGTGACGAGGCCGAACGCGATGGCCGTCGACGAGGCACACAGCCCCACGAGAAAGGCCACAGGCAGGCTGCCCGCGCTCTCAAACCCGAGCAGGACGGCGGTTCCGTACATGAGTGGCAGCATGAGCGCGCTCCACACGACTTGAGAGAGCGATACGCCGGCGAGGAACTGCGAGGTGGGTACGCCGCTCAACCTCAGCCTGAGGATCGTGCCGCTTTGCACCTCCTTCACGATGG
>JALOQD010000095.1 GCA_025453525.1 Myxococcota bacterium | reverse complement strand
GCCGCGTCCCCCCACCCCGGGTTAAGAAAACCCGGGGCTGCATTCCGCCGCACCTTCGGTGCGAGGGAAAGCGTCCCCGATCTTGCGATAGCCCTCCCCCTGACGGCCCGGCTACTGCTCAGGCCCGGCCTTGTGCTGCACCTTGTTGAACGTGGAGTGCCGCGCGGCGCTGCTCGCCGAGCTCGAAAGCCGAATGACCGCTGCTTTCCATGCTCGGGCTTCTGAGCGGGTCATTGCTTTTTTTGTTTGTCTCTTGCCTCGAGCTCGAGTGCGGCGAGCGTTGCTTTTTTCCTGTTCCCTGCGCGTGCATGAGGATCAGAAACCGGGTAAGTTATTAGCTGAAAAAAAATTGAGATGAAGGGAGACACGAGATGGAAAGATGGATCCTGGCGTTGTGTGCGGTGCTGTTTCTAGCAGCGGGTCCCTTGGCCTGTGTTGGCGGAGAAAAGGGAGACCAGGGAGACCAGGGAGACCCGGGCCCAGCCGGAGATAAGGGCGATCCTGGTGCTCCAGGTGAAAACGGCGATGCTGGTGCTCCAGGTGAAAACGGCGATCCTGGTGCTCCAGGTGAAAACGGCGATCCCGGGGATAAGGGCGATCCCGGGGACAAGGGCGAACCAGGCGAGCAGGGCGAACCCGGGGAGCCAGGAGAACCAGGCGAGGACGCGGACCTGACGTGCAAGGGCAATGTCGCGCCGGTCATCTCGGGCATCGCTTTTATTCCGAACATGTGCCAGGGCGGCTCTCAGGTGATGACCATTGAGGCAGAAGATCCAGACGCGCCTGTGGATACGGATACGGCCCTAGACACAGGGGAAGAGACGACTTCGAGCCTCACCTACGAGGTGCTCGGAACCTCTGGCATCGAGATTCTGGACGCCAAGGATCCGATGACCGAAGAGATTGTAGAGAACAAACGTACTTTGCTCGCCTCCATGAGGGGTGGGCCGTTTTACATCACGGTGGAGGTTTCGGATGGCTGCGACACCGTGAAGCAACAGATCAAGGTCTACTCAGGCGTGTGCAACGTCGTCGGTCAGGACAAGATTAGTGGCGGCCCAGGACTCGATCAGGCCTTTGCGGTGGTCACCACCTCGGAAGGCAACGCGTTTGTCGCGGGCTTTACCTTCGATGGGCTCGGAGGCCTCGAGTGCGCAAGCGGCTTTGCCTGCGGTGGCGACGCAGATGTGTTTCTCCAGAAATACGCTAATATCGACACCCCTTCGACTGTGATCCGGCTGGGGAGCGCTGGGATCGACCAGCCTACGGACCTCGTCAATGACCCGCTCACAGACGACCTCTACCTCATAGGTCGCACGAACGGCGATATGGACGGGCAGACCAACCAAGACAACACCGGCGAGACGGACGACATTTTTGTCGTCAAGTTCAACGCCGCAGGCGTCAAGCAGTGGACCCGGTTCTACGGTACTGCGCTCCACGACGTCCCTGGGCAGGCGATGTTCTACAAGGGCAATCTGTATATCACTGGGGATACCTTGGGCGTCTATGGCGAGGAAACCTCGGCTGGCAAGAGGGACGCGTTGCTCCTCGCGGTGGAGCCAGACGGCGACGTGGCCTGGGGCACCCAGTGGGGCACCACCAACAATGACTCTGCCCAGGATGTGGCCGCTGACACCGACGGCGGCATCTACGTGGTCGGCACTATTTTCAACACTGATGGCGATAGCGTAGCCACCCTCACCAAATTCGACATTGATGGTAAACTAAACTACACCCGGTCGGATTTCATTGATTATGTCGCCCCACAAATTGAGATCGACGCCGCTAACAAGATCTATCTGTTGCTGAATGGCGGTCCTAATAAAGACATGGACTCGATGGTCAGCACCATCGACGGCGTGGACGGCTCGACGATAGCCGACGTGGTGATCACTGTGGACGGCGAGGCGCCTTGGGCCCTCAATGGCATGGCGCGGGGCAAGGGCAATGCGCTCTATGTCTGCGGTGCTGCAACCGGGGATGACGGTTCCCTTGATGCGTTGATTTCCCGCCTTGATGTGGATTCCCTGTCCGTGGCCGATAGCTGGACTTTCGGCACGGGCAGCATCGATGTGTGCCGTGACATGAGCAGCTACTACGACAGTTTCTTCAAGGAGTGGTATGTGCGTTCCACCGGTGACTGGGGCTTGCTCGTGGGCAACCAAGACAACGTGTTGGGCTCTGACTTCTTCCTCAATACCATCTATCCGTGAGCCATCGAAGGGCGCTGCCTCTACGGTAGCGCCCGCTTTTTTCCATCCCGTGCCATTGTCAGGCTGCCCAGGGGATTTACCCTAAATAGACTACTGTCTAGAAAGGACACGCTCCCATGCGCTTGCCTCTCTTTGTGTTGGTGTGTCTGTTTGTTGGGCTTTCGGCGTGCCGATCGGACGATGACGGCTCGCGTGATACCGAGAGCCACAGCAGCTCGAGTGACACAGAAGACACGCCGGACACTATCAGCGTCAGTGACAGCCAAAGCGAGACCCTGGACACTGGCAGCGAGTCTGAGACTCAGACCCAGACAGCCACCCAGGTCGATACAGAGACCGTATCAGAGACGAGGTCGGAGAGTGTCTCGGAAACCGTGGACACGGCGCAGGAGCCGTTCTGCGGCGACGACTCGGTCAATGGCACCGAGCCTTGTGAAGCGTTCGATACGGCGAGCTGCGGTCAAGTGGACACCGGCTTTCGGAGCGGGCGAGCAGAATGCGAGGCCGACTGCGGCGCGTGGAACGTCGCGGGCTGCACCTATGGCGTGTGCGCCAATGGAGAGCTCGAGACCGACGAAGCGTGCGACGGCGATACCGTGGACTGCGCTGTGCTCGACACCGAGCTCTACTCGGGCGGAATCGCCTCGTGCAACGCGTCTTGCAGCGCCATGGACGTCTCGGCCTGTGAGCTTACCGGGCCGCTGACCTTCGAAGTCGGCTTTGGCGGAGCTCACTACGACGACGGCTTGGACGCTGTGCAGACCTATGACGGCGGATACCTGGTGGCTGGGTACACGTTCTCGTTTGCGGAGCAAGTATGGACGCCTGAGGATCCCGAGTTTCTCATCAGTAACAACGATGCCATGCTGGTGCGGCTCGATCCAAAAGGCGAGGTGCTGTGGCACAGAGCGTACGGAGGCGCCTATCCTGAAAGCACGGCCTCCATCATTCGCGCCCATGAGGGCGGCTACCTCCTGGCCGGAGAAGCGACCCTGGCCGTGGGTCGCGCCATGATTCCCTTTGGCGAGGAGGAGATTGAAGTCGACAAGCTCCGCGAGCAAGCCACGCTCACCAAAATAGACGAGAGCGGTGACCTCCTTTGGTCTCGTTCCTATGGGGAGACCGAAAGGGCGGAGAGCTTCAGCGCTGTGATCGCCACGAGCGACGGCAACTACTTGGCCGTTGGCGAAAAAGTGGTCTTCAAGGGGGACACCCAGGACGACGCCATGGTGCCCTTTCCGTCTCTGGCCACTGCGGAGAAGTACAACTACGCGGTCAAAGTCGACTCTTTCGGCGCGGTGCTCTGGGAAAAGGCGTTCTTCGGACCAGGGAGCCGATGGGGCAATCTCGCCTCTGTGGTCGAGGTCGACGACGGCTACGTGGCCTGTGGAGGCATGGTGCTCTCTGGCCAGGAAGGACGAGATTCGTTCGCCCTCGAGCTCGCCGCTGACACAGGCGCGGTCGTGTGGCAGGAGCGCTATCCCGGTGCAGTGCGCAACAGCGGAGATGACCACGCCTCGGCACTCACCGTGCTTCGCGATGGAGTCGGAGACGTCACGGGGTTTGCCCTGGTCGGCGCTGAGGATTATGACCACGACTATCAAACGCTCAAGCTCTCGGGCAACATCCGCGTGGTCTTCACAGACGAAAGCGGCAACCTGCAAGCCTCCAAGGCCTATGACATCTCGGGTGAAGTCGTTCCCGGCACGGGGTACGTCAAGCACGGCATCGATTTTGGCGTGGATGTCGTGGCCACGGCCGAGGGCGACATCGTGGTGCTCGCCGCGGTGCTCTTCGACGTGTTCTTCAAACCGTATGAGGAGAGCGACGCCTATTTGATGCGCCTCGGCCAGGACGGCGCGGTGCAATGGTCGCAGCGCTATGGCACTGAGCATACCTACGACACCCCGTCCGCGCTCATCCCCACCTACGATGGGGGATACCTGGTGGTCGGCTCCACTCAGTCCTTCCTCGCCCAAGGGGCTGCTCTCGCCGACGACTACTACATGATAAAAACCGACGCGAGCGGCTCTCTCTAAGAGCCTAGGATTCGGTCGCCCCGGAGCCGCGCAGCGGAGTGTGCGACGTCCGCGGCGTCTCGAGGCTTTTTTCGGCCAGTTGCCGCTCACGGCGTTCCCATGATACTTCGCTTCCTCGAGCCTCGGACGTGCGATCGTCCGCGGATTGGAAGGAGTGTAGAAATGGTGAATGTGGCCATGTGGGGCAAAGCCCTGATGATTATCCCCCGCATCGATAAAAAGGAGTGGGACCGGCTCGATGTGGTGTCTCGCTGGCTCATCGCGACCCGCGCCGCTGTGTTCATCATGACCGCGGTGGCTGCGGGCATCGGCGGTCTCCTCGCCTACCGTGACGGCGCGTTCGATGGGCTGAGGTTTGGCTTGTGCCTTCTCGGCCTGGTGTTTGCTCATGGGGCCAACAACCTGCTCAACGACTGGACCGACCACAAAAAGGGCATCGATAAAGACAATTACTACCGTTCCCAATACGGACCTCAGCCCCTCGAGCACGGCCTTTTGAGCGAAAGGCAGCAGTGGATGTACATTTCCGTGACCGGAGCACTCGCTCTGGTCTGCGGGGTCGTGCTCGTGGCACAGACCGGCTGGACGACCCTGGGGCTCCTAGTCATCGGCGCGTTCTTCGTGTTGTTCTACACCTGGCCACTCAAGTACATCGGCCTGGGCGAGCCTTCGGTGCTCCTGGTGTGGGGACCGCTCATGGTGGGGGGCACGTACTACGTGGTGACCGGTGGAAAGCTCGATGTCTCGGTGGTGCTCATGAGCCTGGCCTATGCTCTGGGTCCAACGACGGTATTGTTCGGCAAGCACACGGACAAGCTGGAGGAGGATCGGCGGAAGAGGGTGCACACCTTGCCCGTGATCGTGGGGCAGACCGTCTCCCGCTTCACCACGATTGGTCTTTGGATCGCGCAATACGCGCTCATAGGGTACTTGGTTTGGGCTCATCACGCGGGCCTGGCGTTGCTCGTCGTGCTTCTCGCTGTGCCCAAGCTCGTATGGGCCAGTCGAGTCTTTTCGAGGCCCAGACCGCTCGAAGCGCCGGCGGATTTGCCCCCGAATGTTTGGCCCTTGTATCTTTCGGCCCACGCGTTTGTGTACAATCGGCTGTTCGGGGCTCTCTTCATCCTCGGTTTACTCGCGGACGTGGTGCTCGAGCGGCTGAAAGTGTATTGACCACTCCGGTGAATAAAAAATCAGAACAAGGAGAAAACCACTCCCACTTTTGCCCGCCATTCTGGTATGGTCCGAGATGAGGACGGTGATTTTGGCATCGTGCCGATGTAATGGCTTTTCTTTTTAGGGTGAGAGAGTCTCACGCCAAGGAGTAAATCATGAACAGACCGCTATTCCATGTGTGCCTGGCCCTGTTGGTTGCTGCCGTTATGCTGCCTGCCTGCGACGATGACACGAGCACCCTTCCGAACACGACCGACGATGTAAATGTCGGTGAGGGCGAAGGAGAGGGCGAGGGCGAAGGCGAGGGCGAGGGCGAAGGCGAGGGCGAAGGCGAGGGCGAGGGTGAGGGTGAGGGTGAGGGCGAAGGCGAGGGCGAGGGCGAGGGTGAGGGTGAGGGTGAGGGTGAGGGCGAGACCGGCGGCCCGACAGGCACCTGGGAGCGTCACGTCATCAACGACGAAATTGGTCCTTCCATCATGCTCCAGTTCATCCCCAATCTCTGCGGCGATGGGGGTCTCAAGGCTGTGGGTTCGAACCACACCAACACCAAGGACCGCGCCAAGGATCCCGAGTCTCAGATGGTGTTGTTCGACGTTCCGAATACCTCGCAGGCTCTGCGCAAGGAATGGCCGATGACCAAGATCTCCGAGGGCATCGTGAGCCGCAAGAGCCCTCCGACCAGCCCCCAGGGCGCTCCTGGCATCTTCGGATGGGGCGATGTGGACCTGGACGGTGATATCGACCTCGTCGTGTCCGGCGATGGCGATCCGCATATCTATGTGCTCGAGCAGACTGATCCGTGCACCTTCGAGACGCGCATCCTAGCCTCGGGAATGGGCCAGGCCGGCGCCATGATCATCACAGATTTGGATAAAGATGGGACCAACGAGATGATCGTTTCTAGTTATGAGGTCAACGTCGTCAAGGTCTACGAGTGGAATAAGCCCAAGACGGTCAATTACGCCGATTACGCTGCCAACTTCGACCAACACGTCATTTCTACCCGCAGCAGTCCGGCCTTCGCGACCGTCGGTGACGTGAACAAGGACGGCAAGCTGGATGTCATTGTCTCTCATTACTCTCCCATGACCGACATGCAGATGACCGGTGAGCTCGTGCTCAACTACGGCTCTGGCAACCTGGACAACTGGACCGCCAAGGTCCTCGACAGCAAGATTAAGTTCCCGCATGTGAGCACCATCATGGATGTCGACGGCGACGGAGACAACGACATCTTCCATCCGTCCGGCTTCCTGGCTTGCGAGGCCAATCCTCTGGCTGGAGGCGCCTGCGGCTCCATCGCCTGGTTCGAGAACGATGGCAAGGACACATGGGCGAAGAAGCAGTTTGTCAAGCCGTCCGACTCCAAGCTGTTTTACTGGAAGGCGATCTTCGATGACTACGACCACGATGGCGTGCTCGACTTCATCACCGTCGGCGAGCGCAAGCCCACTTCGGGCAAGCCCACTGCCCAGGTGTTGCTCTTCAAGGGCACGAAGACCTCCCCGTACTTCGAGTCCAAGCCCCTCGAGCTGGGCCAGGCTCTCGGCAGCCTCCCAGTGGGCCGCGACATCGATGAAGACGGCGATCTAGACCTCTTCTCGGCCGAGTACTTCCTGCCTTCCGCCGATTTCGGCAAGTTCAGCTTTGCCTGGTACGAGCAGATCGCCCGTCCAGAGTGAGCACCCCTCTCGAGCTCCCCTCGAGCTTTTACCCCGCCCGCTAAAGCATCACGCCCGGACCCAAGGGGACCCTTTCGTCGGTGCGTCCACACCGATGGCTTCTTGGGCTTGTTCTCGAATGAGCCCCCTTAAAGCATTTCAAGGAAGTTCAAAGCAGACCACATGAGCCCTCGCTCAACGCAAGGGATGAAACTCCTGCTCGAGTTTCAAAGCAGGGTTATGACAGGGGAAGCTCGCGGACTTTGTCGAGAGGTGGGCCGAGCGGGCGGGCGACTACTTCCTGTGGAACTTGAAGATCTTCACCTGACCCGGAGGCAGCACGCCGTTGATCGGGTAGCCGTGCTGAACCGCGACGACTTCGGGCTTGCCGCAGTTGTCGATGTCGGCCGCGACGGCCTGGCCCCACATGTTGCCACCTTCGAGCTCGACGCGCGTGAAGGACTTGTCTTTGTTCTGCAGCAGCACGAACAGGCCATCGGCGCCGTCGCCAGAGGTGATGATGTCCAGGCGGCGGTCGAAGTTAATGTCGGCGATGTCGATGAGGCCCGGGGTACCCTGCGTGTTGGGGGCGCCGGGGGCGGTGACGAGATAGCCCTCATCCACGACGACTTTTTGCCACTGCGTTGCGGTGAGTACGTCTTGCTTGGCGGGAATCTCAAAGTAGTAGATGCCCGAGGGGATGGGGGCGCCATTGGCATCGACGAGAGCCGGGTTGCCCTGGTGGTTGTGGTTGGAGTAGACGAGCTCATCCTTCTTGTCGCCGTCGATGTCGACGAAGCGAAGGTCGAAGCCCAGGCCGGTCGTGGAGTCGATCGAGTGCTTGGCCCAGGTTCCCTGCATGGCGTTGGCCTCTTCTGGCTTTGCGATCTGCTCGAACCAGACGATGGACGGCGTGCGCGGCGGGCCAAAGAACTGCGGGCAAACGATGTCCTTGTCGCCGTCTTTGTCCACGTCGTACAGCTTGATGACCGAGCCGCAGCTCGCCGAGTCGATGGTGTAGCGGGTGTAACCGCCAACGCCGTCGCCTTTGTACCAGTCGAGAGCCAGGTTGATCGAGGGCGGGCCGCCCATGGGCGGAACGAACTGCGCGCGGGTCGTGACGATGTCCATCTGGCCATCTTTGTCGAGGTCGGTCGTCGCGAGCTCATGATAGAAATAGGGCGTCATGGCGGTCTCGGCGGTGAAGGGCACTGAAGTGGTGAATTCCGGTCCCTTGAGGTACTGCTGGCTGCCGAACCGCGTTGCCAGGAAGCCCATGTTCAGAGCGATGTCCTTGACGCCGTCGCCGTCGAAGTCCTTGATTTGGGGCAGGTTGATAAAGCCAAAACCCTTGTCGGTGCCAAAGGGAACCGTCTCGGACCATTGGTCCATCGGAGTGGTCTTGCTCGCGCGGCTGTAGATGTGAACCGCACCCATCATCGGCGGCGGCCCACCCACGGGCGGCCCGACAACTTCCCGGAGCGTCGTGACGACGATCTCTTTGCGGCCGTCCTGATTGAGGTCACCGACGGCCACGTAGCCGGGGGACATTTGAGCGCCGTCGACCACGTACTCGGTGACTCTCGGCATGACGGCTGCCCCAACCACGCCGGAATAGGGAGCTCCGCTTTCGATGGCGAGCTCGGCCTCTTGGTCTGGATTCTCGCACGCGCCGAGCGCGCAGAGGCTGCCGGCCGCTAGTGCAATCACGAGGTATTTGCGAATCATGTTCGATACTCCTTTTTCTAGTCCAAATTTCTTAGTTGGGTGGGCGCACTCCGTTGTGCGTTGCCACACATTGGGTATTAAAAGTGGCGGCGTCAAGACTCGGAATGCTGGGCTTTGGCAGAAAAATACGAATAAAAGCGGCATGTTGGGAAAGTTCCGCCTTGACTGAAATACCGAGGGGCGCCTGTGGGCAGCTTAAAAATGCGGGCCGTGGTCCAGCTAGTTGCGTCGCCCCTTGAACCCCATCATGCCCTGAACCACACTCTCGCTCTCTTTGGCGACTTCTTCTTCCTCTGTCGCACGGTCGGCGCAGTCCTCGCAGACCTTGCGCATCTTGCCTTGGACCCTGGCGGACACGAGCTCTTGCGCTTCTTCACCGCACATCTTGCAGATCGCCATGACGTCCTCCTGGCCCAAACGCCCCTTTGTCTCTCATGAACTTGGACCGCAACACCTCAGGGGGCAAGCTCATCTGCCTCGAGCGACAAAATGGCGATAGACTCGATTTCCACGCCAAGATCCTCGGGAAACGCCGAGAGGGTGACAAACATCGCGTTGTCGGCTCGGCCGCACGTGGGGAGCTCGACGAAGCTCTCATCGGCCTTTGCGCTCACAGGCACTCGAGCGGCCTCTTCGCCGCAGCTCACGTTCACAAAGCCCTCCCCGACCATGGTTTTGGCCCGCACGACGATGCGCAGAACCGATGGTTGGACTGTGCGCAGGCGAATGCCGAGCTTGGGGCTCTTCCAAATCATGGCCTTGCCCTGGCCTTTGACCGAAACCGCCTTCCCACTTCTTCCAGGCGCAGCGAGCCGAACGAGCGACTCGAGGACACCCCTGGGGGGCCCTCCGGTTTGAAACAGAGAAGAAGTGAGTGCTTGCACGGCTCTGGAATCGCCCATTTCAGCGAGCGCCGCGGCGATGGCGGCCTTGCGGTCTGCGAAACGCTCCCTTTCGAATCGAGCGATGAGACTCGGTACAGAGCTGCGCAGGCGGAAAGCCCCTAGGGTCTTGGCCGCGGCGAGAGTGAGCTGATACTCATCGAGCAGCGCTTCGACCCTCGGGGCGAGCCTGCGATACCGCCTATCGGCGAGCGACTCGAGAGACGCGGCGCGCTGTTCAGGCGGGGCACTCTTATCCATGGCCACAAAGGCGACTTCCTCGAAGCCCTGCCTGTGACCGCTTCGCAGGAGCGCTGGAGCGGCGGCACGACGGGCCTCATCGGTCCTGTCGAGCTGCGTGCAGGCCAGGGCAACTGGCTCGAGCGCGCTCTCGTCTCCGTGCTCGAGGGCACAGAGCCAAAGCCAGCAGGCGACCACTGGGTCCTGGTCAGAGGTCAGCTCGGGCAGGCGTTCGAGGGGCTGGGTTTTCCACAGGCCACGCACGAGCTGTGCTGCCTTACGGCGCTGGGGCAAAGGCGTGCTCGGGTCGGCAATGAGCCCTTGCAATGGCGCGATGGCGCTGCGATCGCCGGCCATGGCCCGGCCGATGGATTCTGGCCATCCCACCAAACCGTCGTCGGTCTCAATGGGACGCAGCTCGACCTGCGCATGGGAGAGCTGCATGGCGAAGAGGCGCTCTTTCAGCTCCCGGACGACCTGCGGATGCTCCTGCGCCACAGAGCGAGTCTCTTTGGGATCCGCTTGGCTATCGTACAAGCGACACAGTTCTTGCGACTTCTGACAGATGAGCTTGTGGCGATCCGAGGCGAGCATCACCTCTTCGCCCATCGCCGCATAGGCATGGGCTTTTTGCCTTGGGGGTCGGCCGATGAGCCAGGGCCGCAGATCGTTGGAGCGGACCCGGGCAGGAACCGGGACGTCGAGGAGCCGCAGGGAAGTGCCCAGCAGATCCACGAGGCTCACGGGCGCATCCACCAGGCGGTGTGCGACGCCAGGCACTTTCATCAACAGGGGAACTTTGACCTGTTCGTCGTAGAGCGTGGTGCCGTGATAGAGACCGCCGTGATCGCCGAACTCCTCGCCGTGATCCGCGGTGACGATGAGGACGGCGTCGGGATAGTCCGTTTCCAGGCGCTCGAGAAGGGGGCCCAAGGCCTGGTCCATGGTCGATAGCTCGCAATCGTAGCGGTCCACGGGCTCGTCGCCATATCGCTGACACATGGGGTCGTAGGGCTCGTGGGCCTCGAATAAATGGGTCCAGACGAAGACCGGCGATGGCGTGGCTTCCCGTTTCGTCTGGTCGAGAAACTCGAGCACTTGGGTCACGCGCTCCTGTGCCGTGGAGAGGTAGTCGACCTTGCGATAGGAGAAACCGTAGCTCTTGACAGCATAGGGATTGAAACGAGCTCGATCGATGAAGAAGATGGCGTTGGTGAAGAACCCGGCTGTTCTGTAGTGGAAGAGCCTGAGCATCTCGGGCCAGGTTTCGTGAGCCTGCGGCGCCTCCGGAACGTCGAACAGAGCGTGGGTGTACTTCCCGGTCATAAGCGAGCTGATCGCATACGAGGTGTGCGGATAGGGAGTGTACGCCCGCGAGAAAACGACACTGTCCGCTGCGAGCTTGTCGAGATTGGGCATGGGCTTGCGCGTCGCTCCGGCAAGCGCGAGCCTGTCGGCGCGCATGGCGTCCACGGTGATGAGAAACAAGCTGGCACGCGGGTGCACTGGCAGCGAGCCTTGTGTGGACGGCTTGTCGTTTACCACCGCGCTAGCCCCGCTGCGCAGTGGTGTCTCGAGGTGTGGATTCCCATGCAACCGGCTCGCAAGGAAGAGCACATCACCGGCGCTTGCCGTGCGATCCGACAGAACGAAGCGCGGGTTCTGACTGTGCAACACCGCCCATAAAGACCAAGAACCCAAAATCGCGCTCGCCGCGCAGACTCCACCCAACCAAGCATAGGAGGAAGGCCGTGTCGGCCCATGGAGGACAGCGCGCAAGGGCACGGTCAGGCAAAGCAGGGCAAGGGCCGTGAGCGCGAAATGAAAGGCCGGGTAGAGCCTGACGAGGATGAAGGTGTCGATGGCAACGGCAAGAGAGGCGAGCGCGATGCCGAGCGCCACGAGAAACCAACGTCGACCAGCGCTCACCGCGCTCCAAGCAGAGCCCCAAGCGAGCAGCGCTCCGAACATCGCGGCAGCGAAGCTGGAGCCGATGACCACGAACGGTACGCGGCCCTTCCATGCGCTCGCCCGGGGACCGCCTGAGAGCTGCCACAAGAGCGCGGCGATGATCGGCAGGGCGATCAAAGCGAGCACGAGAGCCAAGCGCGCAGTGGGTCGCGCTCGCCCTGGCCTCTGTGCGATTGCGGAGGCGAGCTGTGCAATGAGCCCCACAGCCAAACCCATGAGAAGTCCGAGAGCGGAGCACAGCCCCACTGCCCAGAGCATCGTAGTGGCGCACTCCAGGCACCCTCCGAACGATGACCTTTCGAGCAGCGCGAGGCGGAGGGCGTCCAGCACGCCCACGCCCACGCCGGCGATGAGCCCGCAGAACGACCAGGTGAGGAGCGCCTGCTTCAAGAGCGTCCGTCGGTCGCCAGCGATGCTAAAACTCGACGTCGACGACCTCGAAGTGCCTTGGGCCAGAGGGCGTGGAGATGGTGACCTTGTCTCCCGCCTCTTTGCCAATCAGACCGCGAGCCAAAGGAGAGCTGATGGAGAGAAGTCCGTTGTCCACGTCTGATTCGTCCTCTCCGACAATGCGATATTCGTGCTCCTCGTCGGTATCGGGATTGGCCACGGTGACCTTGGCGCCAAAGAGGACGCGGTCGCCCTTGAGCTTGGACGGATCGATGACCTCGGCGCGAGAGATACGGTCCTCGAGGTATTCGAGGCGCCCTGCGATCAGCGATTGTTGTTCCTTAGCGAATTTGTACTCGGCGTTTTCTTTGAGGTCGCCGTGCTCGCGGGCCTCTTCGATGGCTTTTACGTTGGCGGGTCGATCGAACTCGCGCAGCTTCTTGAGCTCTATTTCGAGCCTTCGGAAACCTTCCGGTGTCATGGGATACCTGTCCATCGCTTGTCCTCTTTTAATGTCAAAGGCGTTCAAGTTGAATAGCACACCCCAGGCGCCATTTGAAATACCGCGGATGGTCCTTCGTGTACTTTCGGTTGCTCGAACGCATGGGAGCGCTTACGTTGAGGCGGTCATGATGAACAGAATCGTTGCTTTTGCCATCTTCCTGAGCGTCGTTTTGACGGTCGTCTTCGGGCTTCATCTTTACTTTTGGCTGCGGCTCGTGCACGACACGGCTCTGCCCACGGTTTGGCGGCGCTTGGTCACGGTCCTGGTGATCCTCCTGGGCTTGTCCTTGCCCATCGGGATGATCGCGTCTTACATGTTGCCGCTGCAGCTCGCGCGGCCCTTATCTTACTTGCCCTACGTATGGATGGGCTCCATGGGGATTCTGTTCGCCCTTTTGGCCGTGCCTGAGCTCGCCCGCCTGGCCTTTCGAATATTGCCCGTGGCCCCCCTCGATCCAGACCGTCGTCTGCTGCTCACCAGGCTCATCGGCGCGGGCGCTGCGATCGCGACGCTGGGCATCGCCTCGGTGGCCATGGCCGCGGTGCGCCAAAAGCTCCCGGTGTTGAATGTTCCCGTGATGCTCTCCCGCCTTTCGCCCGCCTTTGACGGCTACCGCATCGTTCAGCTCACAGACCTGCACATCGGCGCGACACTCGACAAAGCGTGGCTCCACGGCGTTGTGGAGCAAACCCTGGGGCTCGAGCCGGATCTCGTGGTCATTACCGGCGACCTCGTCGATGGAGAGCCCAGCCAGCTTCGAGGTGAGCTCGAACCCCTGCGGCGCCTGACCGAGCGCCATCGCGTGCTCATGGTGACGGGCAACCACGAGTACTACAGCGATGCCCTGCAATGGATGCCAGAGTTCATTAGGCTCGGCCTTGAACCCTTGGGCAACTCGCACGTCGTGCTCGCGAAGGAAGGCGCACAGCTCGTGGTGGCCGGCGTGCACGATTACGAGGCTGGGCGGATGGTGCCGCAGCACAAGAGCGATGTGGCCGCAGCTCTGCGCGGCGCTCCTCAAGATGTCGAGACCCTATTGCTCGCCCATCAACCCCGTTCGGTGGATGCCGCGGCCAAGGAAGAGGTGGGCCTGGTTCTCTCTGGACACACCCACGGCGGCCAGATATGGCCCTGGAGCTTGCTCGTGGTGCTGCAGCAGCCCTACGTCAAGGGCCTGCATCGCCATGGCGAGCGGACCCAGATCTACGTGAGCCAAGGCACCGGCTACTGGGGGCCTCCCATGCGCCTGGGCACGCACAGCGAGATCACAGTGGTCGAGCTGCGGCACGGTGGCGATCGCTGAGCACGGCTTCGAGCTCCATTTTCACGCCGTAGTCCAAAGAGGTCGATGGCCCAGCGGGCGACGGAGCGTTCTCCACCTCAGCCACCAGCGCGTGCCCAGGAGAGTAAGGGTCTGCCGCGGTCGAGCTGCCGCACGTCGGACAGACTCGCTCGTCATCGCGCATGGCCGCGCCGCAGAGGTGGCACACGTTCATGATGGTTTCGGCGCGTCGACCCAGAATCGAGCAGAACCGTCCATTGGCCACGCGCGGCGCGTCAAAACGAACTCGTACACGGCCTTCCATTGGGGCAGCAGCAGATCCTCGGACCAGTGAGCTTTCATGTACCTTGGGCCCTCAGCGCGACGAACCTCGAACGAGTCGGGCTCGAGTAAGGCCATCTGCAGCACTTCGAAGATCGCCTTGCCGAGCTCTTGTAGCGTAGAGCCCACGACAAAGGGTGGTTTTTGGCCTACTGCCCGTTCCACCACGCCGAGAACCTCGTCGCAGGCGCCGTTGATCGCGATGAGTCCCTGCGTCAAGGATTCGAGGCTCTCTAGTCCAAAGATACGCGGTCTGTTGTAGGGGTTGAATTGATCGAAGCTTACGTGACAAGTGGCCCGCAGCTCGCGAAGCTTGCTGTGGGGCATGAGCTCTTGTGGATTGACGTATTCGATTCTCGACTGAAATCGCTTGAGCACCGCTTCCATGACACTCGAGAAGAAGCCCGAGCTCTTGTCATGCAAAGAGGGGCTTTTCCAAACTCGCAGCATCCCACTGGCGAGCGGGGCAGAAAGGGGCAGCTCGTCGAGGATGATCATGGTCGGCACATAGGCTGCCGCGGGAAAATCGAGCAGTAGGTCAGGGGTCGCTACCACATGGGGCAAGCCTGGCGGCGAAGGTTCGCCCCAGTCGGGATATCCATGGATGTGGATTAGGAAGGGCCGACAGCAGATCTCCCTGTGGTAGCGCTTAAACGTTCTGAGCCCATGAACGTGAATGAGGTCAAAATCACCCAATAGGTCCGGAAGCTCGCTATCTGGAGGCTCGGCGATGTCACATGGGAAGAAGTAAGGCGCGTAGCTCACGCAGCGACAGTCGATGCCTCGCTGGGACATAGCGCGGGACATGCGACTGGGGACTCCGGCGAGGTCCGTCAAGCAGAAGTGAAGCACGCGCATGAAGAAAAGCATGCTTCAGTCGGGAGCCAAGGCAAGTATCGACCTTTGTTGGGTTGGGCACCGTTTTTGACTAAAGCAGAGCTTAAGTGAACAATTTTCATATGTGTCTAGTTGAGGAGTCGCATTAAGGAGACAACAAATGAGCGATGATCTGCGGGATGAAATACTGAAGCTCGCGCGCCAGTATTCGCTTCGGGCTGAGACCAAGCCGTTCGTGCCCAATGAGAGTTACATTCCGGTCAGCGGCAAGGTCCTCGATGGCGACGATTTGGCATCCCTAATTGATTCATCTCTCGACCTTTGGTTGACCGCTGGGAGATTCACCAAAAAGTTCGAGGAGCGTCTGGCAGCATTCACTGGTGTGCAAAAAGCGATCATGACGGTATCGGGCTCGGCGGCCAATCTTTTGGCCTTCGCGAGTTTGACCTCGCCCACTTTGGGGGACCGTCGTGTGCGCAAGGGAGACGAGGTCATCACCGTTGCCGCTGGGTTTCCCACAACGGTCAACCCCATTGTTCAGTACGGGTGCGTTCCCGTTTTCGTGGACGTGGATCTGGCGACTCACAACATCGATGTTTCGCAGTTGCCGCTCGCGCTCAGTCAAAGAACTCGCGCAGTGATGATCGCGCACTGTCTGGGAAACCCTTTCGCTGTGGGCGCAGTCAAAGACTTTTGCGCAAAGCACAACCTGTATCTCATCGAAGACTGCTGCGATGCCTTGGGTGCGACCTATGGAGGAGAGCCTGTCGGCACTTTTGGAGATGCTGCCACGTATTCGTTCTATCCAGCACACCATCTCACAACAGGGGAAGGCGGCGCTATCTGCACGAACAACCAGGTGCTGGCCCGGGCGATCACCTCGCTCCGAGATTGGGGACGAGATTGCTGGTGCATGTCAGGACACGACGACACATGTAGCCGGCGCTTCGACCGGACGTATGAAAATCTTCCAGATGGCTACGACCATAAATACGTTTACTCTCATATTGGCTACAATCTCAAGGCCACGGACATGCAAGCGGCCTTGGGGGTGAGCCAGATGACCAAGCTCGGTACCTTCATCGAGAAAAGACGAGCCAATCACGCGCGTCTTCTGAGCGGTCTTCGGGATGCGGGCCTCGACTCGTGCTTCGAGATG
>JALOQD010000094.1 GCA_025453525.1 Myxococcota bacterium | reverse complement strand
CATTCTGGCCGGGGGGGAGCAATTCTCGGCGCCATCCTTCAACCACCAAGGAAAATTAATTGCGCAAACGGGGGGGACGACTCACCTTCATCATTTTTGAGGGGTGGACCCTTTTGCTTTTGGGCCCCGAGGGGGCTCATTTGGTCAGGTCCGGTATCGGCGTCGAGGGTGGCGCGGGTGCCTCCTCCTTTGTGCCAATACGCACGGGAAACACGATGTTCAGCGGCGTGTGACCTGTGACCAGGGGGAAGCGGCTCACCTGTGCCAAGCCGACGACACACTTCGCAGTTTGTTCGCTCGAGGTGAAGGACACAGGTTCCGCGATGGCGACGTCTCCCGAGGGCGCAATGATGAGCCTCACGTTTACGAGCCCATCGTTTCCCGGCCCGGATGGAAATAGCATCGAAAAGTTCAGATCCAAGCGGCATCGTTTGCGCTGTGGAACACGAACCATCTCATGTCTCTTTGCCAGGATTTTTCCAAATTTATTGGTAGCTCCGACTTCAACCGAACAAGTTTTCCAGGATTGAAATCTTAAAGGAGGCACATGAACGCGCCTACGGAAAAGGCTCGCTTGGCTTTGCAGGCTTATGGGGCTAAAACCGGGCTTTCATTCCAAAAGCTGGAGGAGATGAATGGAGGAATTTCCGTGGAGCAGAAGGGGCTCGAACCCTCGGCCTCCGCATTGCGAACGCGGCGCTCTCCCAGCTGAGCTACTGCCCCTTTCGCGGCGACCTCGAAAACCTCGAGAGCCTCCTTGAAAGCCTCGGCATTATATTGAGCCGCTCGGCGATCTCAAGCGGTTTTTTGGTATTTGGCTCAGGGGTGCGCGGTGATCTCGAAATCAGCTGGGTGCGGCGCTGGGATGGTGATGAGACCCATGGGGTCTGCTTTGAGTGGGAGGCGTTGGATGCGGCAGTCGGGTCGGCATTGGAGCCGTGGTTGGTAGTGGTAATGCACGGTGAGCGCGGCGCCCGGCTGCGTTCCTGTGACTCGAATGGTTTGGCCATCGAGCTCAACCTCGCCGGGCGATCCGGTGAGGTAGGGCGCGAGCTGCCGAACTTTGAACACTCGGTGCTGAGCGAGGCGCAGGGGGACGGGTTCGAGCAGGTTGCGCATGCCGGAAAGGCGGGTGCGGTAATCCTCGTCTCCTGGGTCGGGGTTGAAGCGAACGATGATCCAGCCGATGGCATAGGTTTCGATGTACTCCCGCAGCTGGGCCTCGGTCGGGTCCTTTTTGGGGAATCTGGCAAAGAGATCGGCGCCTTTTCCTAGGCGCTCCCAGGGGAGACTGCCGGCGATCTGGGCTTGGGTGCTGACCCGCAGGTATTGGGCGAGTGAGGGCGACTCGACCAGGATTCGGCGCGCCTTGCTATCGGTTGCTTGGAGCTTGCTGGCGACGACCAGGTAGTCGTTCGGCGGCCCTTGGTGACGAAAGACCCGATGGCGCGGATAGCCGATGTCGCCATAGCCGATCATGTCCGCGATGTGGGGCTTTTCCTCGGGGAGATCCCTGGGGAAGGGCATCAAACTGGGCACGAAGTAGCCCACGTCCTGGGCGAGTCTGGGAACGAGGGCGGCGCCTACCAACGCAAAGCTCAGCAGCATGGGACGGGGAAGGTGGTCGAGCTGCCTCGATTCGGCGATCTGTTGCATGGCCAGTCCAGCGAGCACGCACGAGCCGAGGAGCCCGAGCATGAGGCCGCGGTAGGGCAAGGCGTGCTCCAGGGGCCCCATGAGTCCACCCAAATAGGCGAGGCTCGAGGGCAGGAGCACAGCAACCGCTAGGCCCAGGTTGTCGTCCTTGCCGCGAAAAGACGACACGGTCACCGCAATGGCGCCTCCGAGGGCGAGGATCCGAAATCCGCCGCGCAGCGAGGCGCTCCCCGAGGCGTGGCGATCGGCCACGAGCCCGAGGGTGTCGGTGAGAAGGTGCAGGGGCGTGGCGCCGACCGCGGTGCCCAGCGGTTCCACTCCGGCTTGCAGGGAGTGGATGATCGAAGGGAGCGCGCCGACGATTCCCGCTGCGGCAATGGAAAAAAGGGCGGCGATCATTCGCGATTTGGCCTGCCGGTGGACCGCGACGAGCCCCACGATGCCGAAGGCGAGAAAGACGGGTGCGCCTGGATGGACGAACCCGCAGGAGAGGGCCGCTGCAATGGCCGTGGCAAAGTACGCCCCCAGGCTGTTGCCCGCTAGCCTGTTGGCGCTCGTCAGTGCGAGTAGCCCCAGACCGCAGGCGAGGACGAACAAGGGCGGCCCGTCGTAGGTTGCGCTGCGCAGGAGTCCGTCGAAGTTGAGCAGAGCTAGGGCCAGAGCCGTGGCAGTGAAGATGCCGAGCTTGGATAGTCGGGCCATGAACGCCGTGGCGATGACGAGCAGAAAGGTGGCGAGCTCCCCAAACCAAGCAAACGCGTTGACAGCCGCGATTTGAGACAGGCCAAAGCCCGAGAGCACAGCGGTGGAGACAACAAGGGCGGGGGTCGAGCGATCCGGGTTCACGCCAAAAGGCGCTCCGGCAGCGCTTCGAGGATCGTATCCCCGGGCGCACGAGGCTCTGGCAAGGCCGTCCAGGCTAGAGGTGACTTCCACCGCAGCGGCCTCGTAGCCAGGAGCGCGCAAGGGCGCTTTGTCAATGACCGACGAGAAGGGATGTGCGTAGAGGGTGAGCGCCAGCTCGGCAGCGAGCAGGGCGGCCATGCCAAACCCGAACCACAGCCGAGCGCGCTGGGGTTGAGTGAGAAAAGCCGAGCTCATGACGAAGCTCCGCTTCGGCCTTCCCCTCGCGCCAGCAGCAACCCGGAGATCATGGCGAAGAGGTAAAGCAGCAGCGCCACGACGAACACGACGGTCAGACCTCCGGTGACGCCGATAAACAGCGTGGCGAGCGACCCGAGCACCGAGGCAAAGCCATTGACCGCGATGGCCCAGGGAATGGCATCCTCGGTGAGCAAGGCCGCAAGCCGCAGACCGGTGGGGAAGAACCAGCCCATGAAAAACCCAGCTGGCAAGAGGGCCAAAGCAGCCACCATGCCGCGAACGGCGACAGGCAGGCCGAAGAGATTCTCGAACAACGGCTCGGCGCCGAATCGATACAAGAAGCTCATGGCCAAAAGTCCGAAGAAAGAAATCATGACGCGTTGGCGCAAGGAGACCCTCAGGCGATCGGAAATGAGCGCTCCCAGACCCGAGGCGATGAGGATGGACGAGAGCACGACGGCCACGGCCGCGCCGGGCGTGCTCACGAACACCGTGGCCCGGTGGATGAGGCCGACCTCCAGCAGCATGAAGCCCGCGCCGATGGAGAAGAAGTAGGCGACCACGGCCAAGAGGCCGCGGGTATTGGCGCCAGTGCGCTTTCGGACGAAGACGGCTGGCAACAGGATGAGCACGAGGGAGAACGCAGCGATGATCACCGTGGAGACAATCAGCAGGAATAGCGCTGGGTGGGTCTTTTCGCCGCGATTCATCGCCTCGAAGTGGCTGCCGAGGATGTAGTAGGGCCGGTCGTCGGTGGGGGTGACAAAGGCATTGCCGATCTCAGCCAGGGCCTCCTCCTCCTTGCCTTGGGCCATGGCCTCGAAAAACGCCGTGTAGCGCGGAGCAGGGACCGTGGTCTCTGGGTGCAGTAGCTCGACCACAGCGCCCAGGCGGACCTTGGCTCGGTCGTAAATCGGGATGGATACTGTGTTCTCGGTGCGTCGAACCGTCAGTTGTCTAATCGCTTCTAGCTCGGCCGCGGTGAACGCTTGGCGCTGCACCAGCACACCCGACATGTTGGCCTGGCGCAGGGCGACGATGTGGTCTTGCGGGCTGCGCACACCGAGGCGCCGCAGGGCCAGGGCCGCCACCACCGAGAGGTTCATGGCCTGGTCGCCGAACCGCATGACCGAGAGCACGCCGCCCTCGTTGAGAATGTGGAGGAAGTCGACAAAGGCGTCCACGGTGTACAGGTAGTCCTCGGCCGCGACCATGGCGCCGCCCGAGGTATGCATGGTCATGGTGTCCACGCCGCTCATCTGAATGACGTCGAACTTTTTGTCCGTGCTCTTGGCATAGGCGCGGCCATCTCCATGGTACAGGCTGACATTGTCTCGCCTGGGCCAGCGCACAAAATCGGCGTATCGACCCGTGACAGCCTCGTAGGTGGCCTCCGAGATCTCGACTCCCACGACGCTGCGAGCATTCCAGAACAGCGCGGTCTGAATATCGCTGCCGCCACCTGCGCCGATGACGAGGACGTCGGGTGCTTTCTTGAGCTGATAGGCCGCGGCATACATGCTTTGGCCAAAGATCTCCTGACCCCAACCCGGCGTTCCTGGATCGCCGAGCATGAGCGTCATGGCGCCGCCGTCGATGGTCACGACCCGGTAGTCTATCGGGTCGCTGACGAGCAACTTGTCGCGGGTGTGACGCTGCACGTCTATTCGCCCGATGGGATCCCAAGTGGTCACTTCGTTGACGGGCCTCTTGTGGCCCTCGGCGAGCTCGGCTCGTTCGAAGAGTTGGTGGTAACCGTTGGGGTCGGGTTGGAACGGCAGCAGAGCGTCGGCCACTGGCATCGCGGCAAGCAGCGCGACAGCAAGGCACAGTTGGACCGCGCGGCTGGCCACGGTTCCCCACAGAAGAGGCGCGACGAGCAGGGTGAGGGCAGCAGCGCCGAGCATGATGCGCGGCGCGCCTAGGGGGCGCAGCGCGAGGATCATCACGATGGCGCCCACGGCAGAGCCCAAGAGGTTCCAGAAGTACAGTTTGCCGATCTTTGCCAGTCCGCTGCGGAAGAGGAGCGTGGTGACCATTCCAGCCAAGAGGTACGGCAAGGCGCACGGGATGAGCACCACAGCGACCCAGAGGGGCCGGGCGTCCAGAGTGCCGGCAGGGATGGTGAACACCGAGGTATGGGCAAATAGGATGTTCACCAGGGCAATGGACAGGCCCATGGCTGTTAGCAGCAAGCTGATGCGCCGCTCGACATTGCCCTCAAAGAGCGCAGGGCGCAGGGCGAGCCAGGTAGCGCCTAGGCCAAAGCCGAGCATGGCCAGGGCGATGGCCGAGTAGGCGATCACTGGGTGCAGGGAATAGGCGAACACCCGCACCTGGCTGAGCTGGTAGGCGAGCACGGAAACCGAAACGAGGAACAGGAGGGATATGGTTCGAAATTCACGGCTTTTCAACTGGCTCACCTTTGTTTGGCCCATATGTCCGGGGCACGAGGACTTCCATGGTGGAGGCTCTCCACACTGGGATGTAGCATTCGTCAATGGCGTTTTCGAACGCGGTCGCCTCTTCCACGGGTTGCGGCACCATGGCCGGCAGCGCGTGGTTGAAGTTCCAGTTTCGCCAGGCCTCTGGCTCGACCATGCGGACCACGGCCGCGGGCTCTCCCCGTCGAACCGCCTCTGCGAGCAAGGCTGGAGTCGTCATGTGGTAGCGCCGGGCCTGGCTGGCGTCCGGCGGGGCCATGGCGGAAAAGGCACCCATGTGCGTTCCTTCGACGAGAGGCCTGCCCGATTCCACGGCGACGATCCCGGCGGCCGTGAGCACGGGCCCCTTTCCCACCGAGGTTCGCAGGAAGGCCGCGACCTCCTCTACCTCCCGAGTCGCTCCCTCTGGAACTTCGAGGGGAAGGGTGTGAAGCAGCGACAAGAACGGCAGAGCGGCGATGGCGAATCGATGAGCGCTGCGCGGTGCGTAACCGCTGCGGTAGAGGGCGACGAGGGCCGCTGCCGCGGCCAGGGGCACGCCGGCCGAAATGTACACACCCCAAGCAGAGGATGGCACCATGGGCACCACGAGCCCCACCACTCCGGCGAGGAGCAGGGCGAGCTCGAAGAAGGCCCTAGAGCTTGCGAGCTTCACGGCGGTGAACAAGGAGCACGCGCACAAGACGATCACCGCCGGCGAGACGTCCCACCACTGCATGAGGCGAATGCCGACCGGGTGGCTCATTTTGGACGACATGTGAAAGGTCCAGTTCATGAATGCGAACGCCTCGAGGTCTGGCCAAGCCAGGGGCGCGATCATCGCCACGCCCACGCCCAGGCACAGACCGAGCGCACGGAGGGCCCTTCGCACAGTGCCGGCCTCGATGAGCAGCGAAAGGCACAGCGCCGCGATGGACGGCGCGCAGGACAGTCGGCAGCCGATGGCCGCGCTGCCGCATACGGCCAGCACTGCTGTTCTGCGCCACAGATTTCCGGGCCACAGGACAGCCGCTAGGGCGGCGTTGCAGAGCATTCCCGTCGTGCCACACCACACGCCCATGGACTGCAAAAAGGTCCAGCGAGGCGATGCGGCGACGATAAAAGCGGCGAGCAGTCCAGCCTCGAGCTTGCCCGTGCGGCGGGTGACCGCGAGTCCGAGGAGCAGCAGTCCAATCCCACCCCCAATCGAGGACCACAGTCTTTGACTCGCCATGCTCGAGCCCGCAAGCTTCAGACCCAGGGCGCTCAGGTAGGGCAATACCGGCATCTGCGTATAGGCAAAGTCCACGTAGGGTCGCTGGCCCTGGCTCACGGCCTTTGCGGCAACGGTGTAGAAGCTCTCGTCAGGGGCCATGAGCCCGGTCCGGCGGTAGTGAGTGCTGACCACCGCGTAGCAGGCGAGGACCAGCGCGAAGCCAGTCGCTCCTGCCATGAGCCGCATCGCGCGCTTGCCCCTTTGCAGGTTCATGCCGCGGCCCGCCGCACCCGGCGTCGAACGAGCGCGATGCCCATGAGCGCGAGGAACGCCAGAACGACGCCCATCCAGGCGACGACGCTGGCGCTCCGCGCGATGCGCTCCTGGAGCGGCCTCTCATAAAGCAGCTCTGTCACACCGTCCTTGGCCTTCACGGTCATGAGCACGTCGCGCACATTGGACAGTACGGTATGACGCTCGATGGGCGCGGACTTGCCATCTTGGTATGCGTGCCAGGGGTAGTAGTAGGATATCGGGTAACGAATGCGCGAGTCCTCGCCCGAGCCTTCGACGCGCACCACCACCTTTTCGTCTTGCCAATCGAGCACTGTGAGCTTTCCCGGACCAT
Organism: Myxococcota bacterium; assembly: GCA_025453525.1. Lineage (GTDB taxonomy): Bacteria > Myxococcota_A > Polyangia > JAAYKL01 > JAAYKL01 > JALOQD01. The sequence goes on along the minus strand of JALOQD010000094.1, from coordinate 9,382 downwards.
CGAGGCGCACCGGCGGCTCCTTGCCGAAGTCCACCGAGTACACGGTGATGTCCTCGAAGGTCCGAACCTCGTGGATCCATGGCAGGTCCGGCCATTTGTCCAACGAGACGATCCAGCGGACATGCAGGTTTCGCAGGGCGTCGGGCTCCATGACCATGCGCCGGAGCAGGAAGGCATCGGCGGGCCAGCGCTGTTGCATGGGCAGGTTTTTGTAAATAGCCGTGGCTTCGTAGCCGAATTTCAGGCGCGGCAGGCCGGTGTAGATCGAGGATGAGGCGAAAATGTGGCGGTGGTAGACCTCGTTGCAATCCTCTCTCGAAACCCTGCCCTCGAGGCACAGCATGCCCGGGTGGTAGAGCACGCGGTCCAGCGGGCCCTTTTCTTGGGCTGCGAGAAAGGCGTAGGCGTTGCGCATGTTCTTCCAGACCGGGCCTCCCAACCGGCCGATCTCGGCGACTTTCGAGTAAGTGCCGCTCCAGCCAAAGGCCACCACCGCGGCGAAAAAGGCCAGACCGAATCCCAAGGCGAGGCGGGAGCGATGGCGCTCCCACTGCTTTCGCAGTCCGTGATCCTGGCGCAGTCGCGCCATGGCCAGGGAGAGGAGATAGCCGAGTCGATCGACGGCATACCCGGCGAGCACGAACCACGCGAACTTGAGGAAGGCCGCCATGCGCTCGATCTGCACTTTGCGAAAGATGGTGCCGTCTCCCAGAGTGTTGCACACGCCGGTGAAGACGAAGGACACGATGAGGAGCACCGCGAGGTAGGTGGGCCACATCTTTTTCGAGGCGATTCCAAAGGCGACCCCCAGCAGGCCGAGGCCCCAGGCGAGCCAAAAGAAGTTTTTGAACAGCTCATTCGTAAAGAGATCTTTTGTCATGCCCCACAGGGTGTAGGGCTTTTCGTCCGCGGTGAGCCAAGCGCCGCCAAAGCCCACTGCGGGCCAGCCATACGTCCACTCGTCACCGGTGGTGAGCCACGGTACGAGCCAGAATCCGGCGAGCACCAGGCCGATGACTGCGGCCAGCACGGCGCGAGACAGGGAGCGACCGAGCACGATTTCGCGACGTTTCCACAGGGCGAAGAACACGGTGAAGATGGGAGCAGAGATCCCCAGGAAGAACGCGGTCATCGGGTGGGCGAGTCCGGTCAGTCCGAGGAGCACCGATAGACCGAGAAACGGCAAGGGGGCTTTGTGAATGGGCTTGGACATGACGCTCTCACAGGCGAGCACGCTCAGCCAAGACAGGGAAAGGCCGAGCATGAACGGCCAGACAGCCCAGTGCACAGTGGAGTAATGACCACCCTGGGGCCAACCGCCCACGTCGCCCAGGGCGAGCAGCGCCGCGGCCAGAGCGCCCACTGGACCGACGAACCGTCGTGCGACGAAGTAGACCGTGGCGTTCATAAAGACGAGGAGAAACAAGAACATCAAGGTATAGGAGCGTTCCCAGCTCAAAAGGCCCAGGCCGAGCGCGTGGCTCAGAGAGACCAGGAGGTCTCCGAGCACTGGGTAGTAGGTGCCGGCCGGGTATCCAGAGAACACCATGTGACTCCAACCCGTGACACGACCGGTGGGGAGCAGGTGTTCGGACATGAGCCAGCCCTTGGCCAGGTGGATGGGGTGATCCCCGGTGGCAGGCACGGCCCACAGCAGCAGATCCCGATGCAACACCAGGATGAACGCCGTGAGCAGGGGCAGTGGCCAATGATGCTCGAGGAAGGAGAGTATGGTCTGTTTGATGTTGCGGTGCATGGAGTCCATATCGACTAAAGGCCCGATGAGCGGCCGCGTTGCTCGAACTTTTTGGAAGAGCTTCCGCAGACCAGCCAGGCGAGTCTGCATGTAAACTCTACAAGTAGAGTGACTACAAACTCGGGTCAAGCCTGACTTGCTGGCTATGGGCGATCAATATCGCGATGAACAGCCTTGGCAGGGTGTCCCTTTTCCGCGAACCACTGAGCGAGGCGCTGCGCAAAGGCGACGCTCCGGTGCTTGCCGCCGGTACAGCCCAGTCCTACGGTGACCGCTGTTTTTCCAACCTCGAAGAACCCCGACAGCGTCATGAGCAACAGGGCGCACGATTGCTCGAAGAATGGCTCGGCCTGGTCTTGTTTCATGACGTATTCATTGACGAGGGGGTCGAGGCCGGTCTTGTTTCTCAAATCCGGTATGTAGAACGGGTTGGGCAGAAAGCGCAGATCCAACAGAAAATCCACGTCTCGTGGCAGGCCGTGTTTGAACCCGAAGCTCACGAACTCGAGACTCACGGCGTCAGCCTTGTGGCGCTCGAGATCGCCGAGTAGGACCTCCCGGAGCTTGGCGGCAGAGAGCTCGCTGGTGTCGATGGTGCGCGTGGCGATTTCGAGGATCGGCGTGAGTCGCCGCCGCTCCTCTTCGATGGCCCGTTCCATGCTGTGGGTGTGGGCCTGCAAAGGGTGGGAGCGCCGCACCTCCTTGAACCTGGAGATGAGGGTTTCAGTGTCGCAGTCGAGGTAGATGATCTCTAAATCGGTCCCTTGCTCGGTGAGTGTCTTCACCATGCCCACGAGATCCTGGAGCAAGGCGCCGCTTCGCACATCGCAGGCAACGGCCACGCCTGCACCGCTCACGCCGCTGCGCTCGTAGAGAGTCAGAAACGTCGGCACCAGGGCCGGGGGCAGGTTGTCGATACAAAAGTAGCCGAGATCCTCGAGAAATCGCATGGCCGTGGACTTGCCCGCGCCAGATAAGCCGGTGATGACCACGACGTTGGAGACTTTTTCAAGGGGTCCTGGGGGGATGCTAGAGACGTTCACAGCGCTCACCTCCCGCCGCTGGCCAAGACTTGCGCTTTTTGGGCGAATTGCCGGATGTCGTTGAAGAGCGCGCCGAGCTGACGCTGCCGCAAACCCAGCGCGCGGGCGCTCTCTTCCACCTCGTTTTGCAGCCCGAGCGGGTAGAACGGATCGATCCGCATGGCGTTGATCCCCGAGACAACGCGGATAATGTGCAGGTCTTCCCGGTCCGGGGTAGCCGCGATGTTTGCGCCGTGGTGTTCGAGGCAGATGTCCATGAGAAAGTCGGGAAGATCCCAGGTGGAGATGGCCTCGAGGCCGAGCCGCAGGTGGATCTGCTCGAGAACGGCGCGGATCTGGTGCTCGCTCAGGCCGTCTTTTGTCTGGAGCGCGAGGCGGATCTCTCCCTTTTCTATGAGCTCGTTCAGGGAGCGCAGGGCGACCATCTTGCCCACGTCGTGGAGCATGCCGCCCAGAAACGTCCGATCCCCCGCGCCTTTGCGAACCTGCATCGAAAGCTGTGTGGCGGCAAAGGCGCAGGTCATGGAGCTCAGCCACAGCTGGTGCATGAGCTCGTCGAACCCCGGAAGCTTGGAGCTCTTGCGCGATTCGAACAGGGCGCCGCTCGAGGCGGCGGACACGAGGCTCCCCACGTCCTTCAGGCCGATGCGCACGACCGCGTCCCTCGTGCTCGTGATTTCCGAGATGCTGGCATAGAAGGGCGAGTTGGCCACTCGCAGGATACGGGTGGCAATGGCTGGATCCTGGCTCACCACGGTGACGAACTCATTCATGTTCACGTTCGGCCGCCGCGCCACTTCAAGGATGCGCATGGCGAGCGCGGGAAACGCCGGAAGCTCGGACTTGTCCTCGAGGAAGTAGGCGATGACCCTCTGCCCGGCCGCGGTTGTCGCCTCGTCGTTCACCGAGTCCAATGGCATGCGCAGGGTCACGTCGAACTCGGCAATGCCGCCCAAGTCCAAGGGCTCGAGCGCGCCTGCAGGGCTGGGCGGCTTGGGCGCCGGGCGAGGGGCCGTGGCAGCGGCAGCGCCAGGAGCAGCAGCCGGGCGCGTGCCGATCACAAGGGCGCTTTGCCCGCTCGAACCCCCAAAGAGTCGCCTGAGCCATTCCCACATGCGAACCTCGTCCTCATCGCTTTCTCGTGGTCGCCGTTAGAAAGCATGGCGAGTTTAGTGGAAACAGGCAATGGAATACGAAGAAACGGCCCGAAGGGGGGCGGAATCCTTACTTGGCCACTCGCTCCAGCCAGCGGACCATGAACAGCATGGTGGCCATGGACAGCGCGCAGGCGCCGACAAAAACGCACCAGGTCAGCCAGATGGGGATGTTTTCGTAGAAAATGGCGCCGATGAACAGGAGCTGGTTGCCCACGGCTGTGGCTCCGAGCCAACCGCCTTGCATCACGCCTTGGTACTGGGGAGGCGCGACCTTGGAGACGAACGAGATCCCCATGGGGCTGATGAACAGCTCGGCCACGGTGAGGATGAAGTACGTTCCGATGAGCAGCATGGGCGTCACCTTGGCGCTCTCGGCCAGGCCGCCCATGGCCACCACCTCGCTCTTGAGGGGCAGACCGAACGAGCCCATGACCATGACGAGGTAGGCCAGGGCTGCGACGGCCATGCCCAGGGCGATCTTGCGCGGGGTCGAGGGCTCGAGGCCCCGGGCCCGCAGCCAGCCGAACAGGCCCATGACGATGGGGGTGAGGAACACGATAAAGAACGGATTGAACGACTGGAAGAGCTCGGCGCCTTGAATGGTCACGAAGCCCAGGTTGATGTTGATCTGGGAGAGGTCCGTGTAGTCCTTGGCAAAGTAGGTCAAGGTCAACCCGTTTTGATGAAACGAAAACCAGAAGAAGATCACGATGCCGAACACGGCAAACAGAGCGTAGAGGCGCTGGCGGATCTCGGTGGTGTCCATTTCGGCAGTGCCGCTGGCGAAGGAGGATTTGACGCCCTTTGGGGCAGGCGTCGGGAATCTCTTTTTATTGAGCAGGTACACCGCGAGCGAGATGAGCATGGCGCCGACAGACACCGCGAACGCGAAGTTAAAGCCTTGAGCGAAGACGCCGAGGTACTGCGTGGCAAATTCGGTCATCTCAGCCGGAGACAGCACAGAGGCTTCTGGCCGTCCGCTCACGGCCGAGGCCAGGGTCGCGAGCTTGGTGGAAGCCTCGGGGGTGAGGGTGCTGCGCAGGTGGGCGTGGCACAGCTCTGGCAAGCTCGCGTTGTAGAGGAATCCGTTGTGCGCGAGCCAGAAGTTGCGGGCGCTCACGGCCGCGATCGGCGCGAACAAGGCGCCGACGTTGATGAACATGTAAAACAATGAAAACCCGGAGTCCCTCTTTTTTCCGAAGGTTTCGTTGTCGTACATCTGGCCAACGAGGGCTTGGAGGTTGCCCTTGAAGAGCCCATTGCCAAAGGCGATGGTGAAGAGACCGAAGCAGGTCAGAATCAAGAACGGCGTGGCGCTCTGGGAAGCCGTGGGAGTGGGCAGGGCAATGATCACGTAACCGAGGGCCATGACCAGCAGCCCGACCATGATCGTGCCTTTGTACCTGCGGGTGCGGTCGGCGATGAGGCCGCCCACAAAGGCCAGGATGTAAATGGAGAAATAAAAAACCGAGTAGATGATGCCCGCATCCGTGCCACTGAGCCCGAATTTGGCCTGGAGAAACAGGACCAGGATCGCCATCATGGTGTAGAAGCCGAAGCGCTCGCCCATGTTGGCCAGCGCCGCGGCGAGGAGTCCCTTGGGATGATTATCGAACATGCTTACTCCTTGTTGGGTTGAAAAGAACGGCAAGACAACCATTAACCTCCGGGGCCTGTCAACCGGGTTTGGAGTGGCTGGCTTCGAAGGGGCGAAGCAGGGGAGCGCGGACGACGGTCGGAAGACCCGCTCTTGTTCGACAAAAAAGTTTCGGTTGACATTGTTCCGTCGAAGACGCAATTAGGTGGTGAGCGGCGACTCGCCCCCAGATGCCCCCCACATCAAACGAGTTGTCGCTCTTTTTTTTTGTCTCGAAAGTCGCTCCTTATAAGGAACGAGGTTCAAGGACTCGTGGGACAGAAGCTTTCGAACGTTCTGATTGTGGTCTTGGGCGCCCTGCTCGTGGCCAATCTAGGCGCCACGGCCTATTTGTGGAGCCGGCTGTCCACTGTGGAGGCCAAGGCCAAGAAGCTCAAAGATCGCCTTGCCGAATTTGACCCTGGTCAAGAAAACGACGAGGGCGCGAGGCTCCGTCGAACCGCGGAGCTCGGCTCGTCGGAAGATCTGCAGAAGCTGCGCTCGGCCTTGCTGGCTGCGCGAGAACGGAGCCGCATCGAAGAGGCGAGCCCACCGCAGAAAGAGCCTGAAAAGAGCGCGGCCGAGCCCGAATCCGAGGCCATGGCCGAGTTCGCGGCCATGAACGAAGCGGCAGGTGGAAAGCGCGTCGGCAAGGGACGCATTCCCTTTGAGCAACTCGCCGCAGACCTAGACTTGTCGCCCCGCCAGTCGAGCGACCTGCGAGATATCATCAACGAAGCCCGCAAAGGTCTGTACGAGCTGTATCAGGCAGCCCTGGAGCGCAAGAAGGTTCCGTACATTCGCCTTTTCAACGAGCTCAAGGACAAGACCGATTCCGACCTCCGGCTCATCCTGAGCCCGCAGCAGCATCAGAAGTTCACCGACATGCGACTCGGTGTGTTCGCGGTGGAGACAGGCTACCGTCCCTTTGAGAAAAAGAAAATAAGTCCTTAAAGCGCGAGCGCCGCGTAGTCTTGCGGCAATGGCACCATGCGCCCGCTAGCGGCATCGACAAAAGCGAGGCAGGTGCGGGCCTTGAGCAGCAGCTCTGCGTCTCGCGTCACGCGGTATCCGAGGATGAGCCGAAAGCCGTCTGCCGATTCGACAAACACGGAGACTTCGATCGCGTCGCGGAACCGCGCCGGCTTTTTGAACCGCACCTCGAGGTCGTAGAGCACCGGGTGAGGGTCGGTGCGCGTGAGATCGATGCCGTGGCGATCGAGGAAACGCACGCGGGCTCGCTCGAGGTAGGCCACGAGCTTGGTGTGGTGCGCGATGCGGAAAGAGTCCACATCCTCGAATTCAACGGTGACTGGCAGCGTGATTTGGGGGCGAGCTCTTTTTGAAGTCATGGTTCGAAGCGCACAGAAAAGGCCCTGTCGTCTGACCCGTTTTGCGACACCAGGATCACTACTTTGTCCCCGGCCGTGCCTCGGATGGCTAGCTTTTCGTTTGGGCTGGTGGTCCAGTCGAGGCAGGTTGGATTAGAGCAAGAATTGAGGTGTCGCAGGGTGGCGGGATCTGGGCTGCTCACGGTCAGAGAACCGGTGCTCGGCAGTGTGAGGAGAAAGACAGCGTCCTCGGTTCCCGTGCCGCATGGGTTGATAGGAGCAATGGTGTTGGCGAAGTCAGACCATCGGCCGTACCAAGAGCGGGGCAATATACCTATGACGATGGGATTATTGCAGTTGTTGTTTTTCGGTCCGTCACAGGTCATGAGCGTGGAAGCGAACTGGCAGGTGTTCTCGCATGTGCGGGGAGCCCACTCTCCTGTGCTCAGACAGGCGACGAGCACCCGCAGGTCTGCCGAGCAGCAGCCATAGGTCATGGCGGAATCCTGCGCGCTCGAGAAAAACCAATCCGCCTTTGCGCAGGTCTTGGGGATCTTCGATGGACAACAGATGAAGTGAGCGTCGTTCTGCTGCGCCAACTGGCAGCTCGTGGGCTCGGTGCTGCTGGTGGAGGAAGAAGACGTGTCGCTCCCGTGTGCACCACTGTCCGATTCGGTGCCATCGGTGTGTGGCTCGGTCGGGGTTTCGTCTGTGGAGAGACGGCAGATGCGGTCGCAGATCCATCCCTTGGGACAATCGTCGTTTGAGGCGCAAACGACTTGGGCGCTCGGGACAGCTGGGCGACAGGCCAGCTGCACGCACTGCGCTATGACCGCGAAATAACAGAGACGATTCATGCCTGTAAAGTTACACCACTGTATCGGCTCTTGCCAAGGCGCCTCCAAAGGCGCATGTTGTGCAGTGTTCGGTATCGTGAGCCGGCGCGATTGTGCCCTGGCCGGCGAGCTGAGCCCGCGGTGGTCTCTTCCGGCGAACCTGCCGTTTCTTCTTTTTTTCTTCAGCCGGAGCTCGGCGTCTCACCTAAGCGCCGCGATAAGCCCGTCGCATCAGTGCCGCGACAACGCGCTGCGGCCTGGTGACGACCTGTCATGGAGTCGTTTTGTCACAATCTCATACATTGGATCCCGTTTCTATTGTTCCTTCATCTTTCGAGTCCTTCGGTTTGGCACCGAGCCTTTTGCGCAGTGTGAGCGACCTCGGGTTCGAACGGCCCACGGAGATTCAGGACCGCGCCATTCCCCCAGTGATGCTCGGCAAAGACGTTTTGGCCGCAGCAGCCACGGGCTCGGGAAAGACCGCGGCGTTCGCTCTGCCGCTTTTGCACCGCCTCCTGTCTCGTCCGCCAGGCAAGACGAGAGTGCTGGTGCTCGCTCCGACGCGGGAGCTCGCGGCTCAGATCGCCGAGCACGCGACCGCACTGTCCAGGCACACGCCCCTGCGCTGCGCTGCGGTGTTCGGCGGCGTGGGCATGAAGCCCCAAGTCGACGCCTTGCGCGCCGGAGTCGACTTCCTCGTCGCCACTCCCGGCCGTCTGCTCGACCACATGCAGCACGACTACGCGGCTCTGCGCGACATCGAGACCCTCGTTTTAGACGAGGCGGACCGCATGCTGGACATGGGCTTTTTGCCCGACGTGACGCGCCTGCTGGAGAAGCTGCCGAAGCGGCGTCAGAATCTCTTGTTCTCCGCCACCTTGCCCAAACCCATCGTCGAACTGGCCTCTTCGATTCTCATTTCTCCGATCCAAGTGGGCGTGGCGCGAAAATCCGAGCCGGCCAAGGGCATTACCCACGCGGCCTTTCCGGTGGCCGACGATCTCAAGCCAGATCTGCTCGTTTGTCTGCTTGCGCAGTCGAGCTTCGACAGCGTCCTGGCCTTTACCAGAACCAAACACCGGGCCAACCGACTGGCGGATATGCTCGAGAAGCGCGGTGTGCTCTGCACTCGCATCCACGGCGGTCGCAGCCAGTCGCGGCGTACCGAGGCCTTGAGCGGCTTCAAGAGCGGCAGCTTCCGAGTGATGGTGGCCACCGACATCGCGGCTCGCGGCATCGATGTCGAGGGTCTGGCCCTGGTGGTCAACGTCGATGTTCCGCACGTGCCCGAGGACTACATCCACCGCGTGGGCCGCACGGCGCGCGCCGACGCCACGGGCACGGCCGTCACGTTCTACGACCGGGAGGAAGAGGAGGATCTCCAGCGCATCGAGCGCTACATCGGGCAGCGCTTGCCCCGCAAGTCGCTGGTTGGGTTCGACTACGCGCAAAAGGCGACAGAGCGTTTCGAGGTGCCCATCGGCGAGCGCATCGCCGAGATTCGCGCCCGTAAGGCCGATGAGCGCAAGCGCGCCAAGGAAAAGGCCGCGAGGAGGGTCGCAGCCGAAACCGGCAAAGAGGGGCGCACCCCCGCTCGGCAGCTGGGGTCGCAGCCACGTCCAA
>JALOQD010000379.1 GCA_025453525.1 Myxococcota bacterium | reverse complement strand
TCGTCCAGTGAATACCACCAGTATTCCCTCTCCTCGCGCCTTGCTGGCCGAGCGCCTCAGCCACCCAATTCTGGGAACTTATTCCTGCGTGAACCCTTATAGGGGGAGAGCACGGACCATGTGGCGCTCTTTGTCGTAGAAGAGCTGTACGCGCTTCATGTCGTCGCGCACCGTGAGCTGTGCTCCGCCGATGGTGACGACCACGCCGGCGTGTAGCCTGCCGTAGACGAGGATTCGCGCCTCACCTTGGTTCCTGACCGTTCGCTGCTCCGAGTCGATGGTTTTGCGCAGCCTGGCGACGCGGTGGATGAGCTCCCGGCGGCGGGACAAGAGCTGTGAGACCTCATCGAATTCATCCTCCGCAACGCGGGCGAGGAGTTCTTCATCGCTCGCTTCTCCCACGTGCCTTGCGACCTTGGCCAGCGCCTCTTCCTGTCCTTTCAGCCGCATGAGGAACTCCGCCAGAACGCGGTGTGGCGCCACGATTTCGACCGCAGTTCTCACATGCCCCTCAGAGCCCAAATCCTTGACCTCGATTCCCTTGGCAGCGCGTACGGTACCGCCGCGGATCTGGCCCTTGCCGCTTTGAGCCAACACCTTTCCTCCGGCGAGCACCTCGCAATGGACGATACCACCACTGACGAGCACGTCGCCTTCGGCCTCGATGTGAACGTTTTGTGCAAAGCGGATGATCGCGTTTCCGCGGGCGCGAATGTAACCTCCGATCGCGCCCCTGGCGATGCGCACGTCGGCCTGGCTCACCACTTGGGCGTCGTCGCTCACTCCGCGGATGAGCACGTCTCCTTCAGCGGCAACCCTAAAGCCCGGGCGAACGTCGCCTTCCACGAGGACCGAGCCGCGTTCGAGGGTGAGGTTCCCAGTGGAGTAATCCACGTTTCCTCGCACCGTATACGTATCATGGACGCTGAACACCGAGCCCGAGAGACTGACCGCACCATCCGTTGTGGAGATGATTTTTGTACCGTCGTCGCTGCGGCGGACGTTCTTGCCCAGAGCCACGGTGGCGGCCGCGCCTTGGAGTGCGGGGATCGGCTGACCAAAGACGTCGAAACCCGGCTCTCCAAGCGTGGGCGGTACGATACGAGCCAGGAGTTGATCCGCTTTGGCGCACTGAACCAGGGCTTGCTCGCGAAAATCGAGACGCCCGTCCTCCGAGGTCTCGTTGATGTCTTCTTCCTCGTCGATGCAAAGCTCGAGGCGGCCATCTTCGCCCTTGGTCGGCGCCTTGCCACGCGCGACGATCGCATCAGCCGCGTCCCGACCGCGGGATAAGGCGGATACAAGTTGACGTAGGGTCGATATCTCCGGCGCGACTTTCACCCCGAGGGTCTTGAGCATGGCCTCGAGGTCGCTGATATCGGGTGTCGTTTCGCCCGCAGGCGGATGACCGCGCGCTTTTACCGTGAGCCTGTCTTGAGCAACGACCAATGTCAGCCACTTGAACGAAGTTTTGTTTTCCTGGTGAGTGGTCTGCGGATCGTGCGGGGAAGTCGGACTACCCACCTTGACAGGAGCCTGGGCCGGGGTTTTTTGGACGACGCTCAATTCGCGCATTCGCACCATTTTATGAATGCGGGTCCGCAGCACAGGGCTTTCGCAAGGCGGGTTTCGCCGTGCGAACAAGCGGTGAATTCTCTGAATCGCCACGCCTTTTTACTCCGTGGGGTGCTCCAATCGTCGGTTGCACCCTGGTTAAAATTGTAAGCATCGTGCTGTAAAAATGCAAATATACGAATTTTATTGCATCGTGTCATTCAAGGCCTGAGGAACCTGCGCAAGCCGATGAACCTTTGGGGTGAAAACCGCAGATGAGTTGTAACTTGCCTTGGAAACAGCTGGGCGCTAAGCTCGTCTCTTCGAAGGAGCTTTTCGCGTTAGCCGCGCCTTTTCGAGGCGCATTCAGAAGGAGTGGTATGAGTACGCCCAAACTAGGATCATTTGCTTCGGCCGCATTGTATTTCTGCGGCACCGCGATGCTGGCGGCGGCGATCCTTCTCATTCCGTTTGTTTATAAGCCCGCTGTCGTGCCTTGTGAGTGCCCGCCAGCTTTGACCGCTGCGCTTCCCCCAGGGGCCGGACTGGCGCAAACCCCTCCCGTCCCACCTCCGCCAGGCGACGCCGCTGTGCAGGAGGCAACCGTCGGGTCCAATCCGTCTCCAGCGCCCAAGGTATCGGACACGGTTCCGAAACCGCCGACCCCTGTCGCGAGCCCGGCGATGCAGGCACCGGGCGCCACAGGACAGGCCAGCGAGGGGAAGAGCCCGACTTCCATTGCCATTCCATCGAAATGGCGTTTCGAGGTCGGCGAGGAGTCGGCGCTGAACGAAGAGCAGGTCGCCCTGGCCCTGAAGCTCGGCGAGGCGCTCAAGATCGAGACCAAGGCCCGCGCCACAGTCACGGGATTGTACGCAGATCCAGCGACCACGGCCCGCGCCAAGAAAGCCGCGAGGCTCGTGCGGGACGAAGTGGCCGCGGCCGGGATCTCCAGCAAGCGGATGTCTACGGATATTGCACAGGACGCTGCTGCCTCGGGGCAGGTCGTCGTTTTCGATATTATTCTTCCGCAATAAGCAATTAAGGGGGAAGCATGCTCCTCATAGCGGGAATTGCGCTCATGAGCCTGGCGGCTATTTCGATGATCTGGCTGTCGGGGCTTCATCACGCGAGCGATGAGTCCAGGGCGATCTCCAAGCGAGATGCGGTCCGCAACCTCATCACACAGAAGCGATTCCTCGAAGTCGCCCTCAGCGATAGCAAGCGCGCCCTCAATGACGTCATCGCGAAACTCGACGCTACCGTGCAGCAGTTGGTGATCGAGCGTCGCCGCGTGGCAGCGGCGCAGGACCAACTGCGTGCGGACGATTCTGACAATTCCTTGTTTGAGCTCGCAGTGCCGTCGGACATTTTTTCCATTTATTCAGGAGATATTCCGACCCCGATCCCCATGGCTCGGCGCGATGAGGATACGTTTTTCGCCCTCGAGCCGGTGGATCCCATTCGTGCCATGGTCGGTCACTTCAGCCATCGCGCCTTTGCGCAGGTAGGACTGGGCGTGCTCGTCGCGGACTCGGATGGCAAGGTTGCCTACCTCAATCCCGTGCTCGCGCTCATGACAGGGTGGAGCGCGGAGCGAGCCATGCACCAATCAGTGGACGATGTTCTGCGCACGACGCGGACGCCTGTGCCTTCTGTCGGTGCTCTGCCTCGGTTGGAGCAGCTGGGAGAAGAGGACGACACCGCGCCCTACATGCAGCTCGTGCTTCATCATCGCGCAGGCCACAGGTTAGAGATCAAGCGTGCGGCGTTTGCAGTGCGAGATCAGGCAGGGCGCAGAATTGGTCGCGTGGTGCTGGTGCGAGACAAGAGCGAGAGTCGGCTGATGACCCTCAATAACGCCAGCCAAATTCAAACCGATGTCATCACAGGCCTGCTCAACCGCCAATCCTTCAACTCCTACCTGGAGCGCGCGGTGGAGGAACGGCGGCTCGATGAGCCCAAGGTATTTCTTTTTTTGGACATCGATCATTTTCGCGTCGTCAATGATACGTGTGGGTTCGAGGCTGGCGACGCGCTCTTGCAGTGGGTCGCAGCGGCATTGCGCGAATCGGTAAGGGAACACGACGTCGTTGCGCGCCTTGGCGGTGACGAGTTCGGCGTCCTGCTCTCGTCGGCCACGGCGAGCGATGCGCAAAAAATGGCCCGTGAGGTTCAGCGGCGGCTCAAGGCCTTCAGCTTTTCCTGGGTGGACAAAACCATCGACGTGACCTTGAGCGTGGCTTTGCTGCCGCTCACGGAGAACTTCAGCGGGCTCGATAAGTTGCTCGGAGTGGCGAGCCAACTCTGCGGGATCGCCAAGGACAACGGGGGCAATCAGATCTTGGCCTACCGCACCGATGACATCGAGGTGGAGCGCCGACGCACAGACATGATGCACGCCGCATCGGTGAAGGGCAACTTGCGCGAGGGTAGGTTTCTTCTTTGGGCTCAGCCTATCCAGGCACTCTCGCCCGTGCACCAGGGAGGTCTCCGGTTCGAGGTGCTCCTGCGGTGTCTCGACGCGAACGACCAACCCTTGTCCCCGGTGGACGTCATCCGAGCAGCCGAACGGTACGGCGGCATGCTGCGGCTCGATCGCTGGGTCATCAAGAAGACTCTCGAGACCTTGGCGAGCCGGCCAGACGTGCTCGACAAAGTGGAGCTATGCTCCATTAACCTCTCGGGCGCGTCGCTGAAGAATGGCTCGATCCTCGAGTTTGTGCACGATCAGTTCCGTTTCCACGGGGTGCCACCCAGTAAGATATGCTTCGAGCTCACCGAAACGGCCGCAGTGGAGAACCTCTGCCGCGCGCTGCGGGTCATCGACGGTCTGTGCGCCCTTGGGTGTCAATTCGCTCTGGACGACTTTGGCTCAGGCCTTGCGTCGTATGGCTACATCAAGGACCTTCCCATCTCGCAAATCAAAATCGACGGTGGGTTTGTCCGCGACATGGGCAAGAACACGCTCAACAGGGCGATCGTCGAGTCCATTAATATGATTGGCCATTTCCTCGGCATCAAGACGACGGCCGAGGCAGTCGGGTGTCGCCAGGTATTCGAGGAGCTCCAGATACTGGGCGTCGATTACGCCCAAGGGTATTGGGTCGGCAAACCGGCGCCGCTCGCGGACATTCTCGGCGTCCCTGTGCTGGGTTCGGACCGACCGTCTGTCGTGCCCGCTCCGCTCGCCGGTGAGCTTGAGACCCCATTTGACACCGTGCCGACGACGAAGCTGCGGCCCATCTTCCCCCTCGGTCCACAGAACTAAGAGTAGGGGCGGGTTTAAAACCCGCCCCTACGTCCCTGGATCCCCGCCTGCGCGGGAATGACGGAAATTCGAAATAATTC
>JALOQD010000378.1 GCA_025453525.1 Myxococcota bacterium | reverse complement strand
GCGTCCATTGCGATATACTTCATCTGCGGCGTCTCCTCTCGCTGGTGTTTCATCACCCTCAGCGTAGCAGGAAGGACGCCGCTCTTTCATCTTGCCCTTATGGAATGAATGCCTCGAAAGACCTTGTTGGTCAGCTCGGTATCGGTGCGTTCTCCCGCTGCCTCTATGGAAAGGAGATCCCCCTCGATGCCGGATAGGTGCTCCCGCGCCTCTTCTACGAACAGAGTGAGTAACTCTTCGTCTCGTTCGGGCGGCTCGTTCATGGCATCAAAGGCTCCGACCTCGGTTCACGGGTGGCTCGGCAATACGCGAATAGTCGGAGCGCAATGGCTCCAATATACAATTTTAGTGTGACGAGGGTCGGCCCTGACGCAAGTTGAGATTGCTACCAGAGGCCGCTGCGACGGCGCAATAACCATTCGGCGCCGAGCACCGCGAGCAGGAGTAGGATCGTGACTGGGTGGCTCCACAGAGACAAGTCCCTGCTGCTCACAACACGGTTCCTGGAATCGGCGAGCCCGGCGAGTTTACCCATCTGCGCCGTGTCTTGCTGAAAGGTGCCCCCAGAGTCCTTTGCCAGCGCCTCGAGCAGCTCGGTGCGCGGCTCGAGATGCTGCACCTCCTCAGAGCTCGGCAGCACGAGGAACTCAGACTGGCTCTGCATGTTTTGCGATGGAGCCACCACGGTGAGCTTGTGCGGTCCTGGGATCGTTGGCATCCACTCAAAGCGGTACTTTCCCTGTCCGTCGGTGGATTGTTTGACCTCGTGAACACCGCGACTTTTGTCTGAATTGGTCCACGTCACGGCGATTTCAACAGGCGCTGTGGCGATGGGCTGATAGGCCTCGTCGAGAACCTCGACTTCGATGACCGCGGTCCCGCCCATTTTCGCTGGGTTGGGCGCGACGAGGAGCTTCAGGCGATCGAGGCTGGCGTCCTTGGTGAGCCAGGCGATGGCGCGATGCCAGAATCCGCTGTACGCGTGACTCGGACCCCCGGTCATTGGGCCGGAAAAACCCCACCTCCACAAAGAAGGGGTGGTGATGGCCAAGGAACGGCCTTGCGCTACATCGCGCACGGTAAAAAGCGGCGCAGGTCCGTCTTCCACGAAGAGGGACGGATGACCTGCGAGAGCCAAGGCAGTGGGGGCGAGCCGAGCCACGCGCGCGAGGCCCTCGAGCTGCGGTAGAGACTGCCAGACTTGCTGAGTTTCGCTCGTATCCTGTGCCAAGGCGAGCAAAGGATGATTGCGGCCGTTTGGGAGAATTTGCGGTCGAAACGCAGCGGTCTCGAAGGCCACCGTCGCGGCTCCCACGGGCAATGGCACGAACGGAAGAATGGCATGCATCGCCTCGTCCGCGCTGATGGTCGGAGGCAGGCCGGCGGGACCGACGATGTACACGAGTCCTCCCCCTTGCTGGACGAACTCGGAGATGCGCGGCAGGTATTGGTCGATGCCCACTGCAACGAGATCCAAATCTTGCACAATCACAACGTCGAATTCTGGGAGATGGCTCGCGAACAGCTCTTCGGTGGGAAACGGAATGAGAACCATGCCAGAGGACCCATGGGTCTCGCTCTGCAGCTCGCTGCGCAGGACGTAGAACGAAACGAGGTCCATCTTGGGCCAGTCTTTGAGAGTGCCGCGAAGGAAACGCTGGTCCCAGGACGGTCTGCCTGCGAGATGGAGCACGCGGTATTTATCGCGCAGGGCAGATAGGCTCAAAAAGGTTCGGTCGTTTTCTGGAATCTCGTCTTGGTGGGTGGGCGACAACGCGACTTCGAGCACATGTTCGCCAATGGAAATGGGTGTGAAGGAGAACGTGAGTCGACCAGCCCCATCGACGATTTCGCAGTTTCCCCGACGAACCACGGCCCCGTCGCGGAGGAGGTGAACCTCCACGGATTCGCCGTTCGCGCCTACGGCAGAAAGAGAGACGAGAATGGAGGTGGGGGTTCGAGTGAACGCGATCCGATCCGTGCGTGCCTCGGCGACCGCAATGTCTCTACGCGCGCTCGCGCCCGTGACCGCGATGGTGTTGATCGGCGCGCCGATGGTCGAGGCCCACCCGGACAGGTCGCTTTCCCGGTTTCCCGTCGCCATGGTAGTGTCGGCGCCATCAGAGAGGACGACGAGGGCAGACAGCGGCGTGACGCGGTTCTCATTGGCCACGGTTTTGGCGATGGCGGTTCGAAGATCCGTCCCACGACTCTCGAAAGCACACCCCGCAGCGCCCTTGGGATCGGAAATCGCCTGCAGCTCGTCGGTGAAGCAATACCACTCCACCGCGCTACCACGGCGCTTGAGGTCTTCTCCCATGCGGCTCGCCATGGCGATGGCCTTGTCTAGCCGCGGCCCATCCACGCCTCTGCGCATGGACCCCGAACCATCGAGCAGCACGGCGACGCGCGCGGGGTTGAACGTCGAGGCGCGTAAACGCAGAGTCGGCTGGAGGAGCATGGCGAATGCCAGGAGCAGCGCGAACGTCCGCAAAGCGGCGATCGAGAGGCGGATTCGCAGGGGCATGGAGGGATCGAGGGCTCTCCAGGTCCAAATGACACCTGCGATGATGCTGAGGGACAGGACGATCAGCGCGGAGGGATCGAACCCGCCCAGGAAGGACAGGGTCCATTCCTTTGTCACTTGAGGCAGGGGGCTCGTGAAGGTCGCCGCGGTCATGTCACTGTGCGCTATTCGAGAAGCGACGGTGGGGCTCCTCGTTTTTGTAGTCCAAACACAGCGCGTACAAAACGATATTGATGCCGAGCCGAAACGCCTGCTCACGCTGACGTTCGCCGCCTGGAATCACCTCTGCGAGCCAGTTGCCCAGATTGTC
Source organism: Myxococcota bacterium (assembly GCA_025453525.1). Classification (GTDB taxonomy): domain Bacteria; phylum Myxococcota_A; class Polyangia; order JAAYKL01; family JAAYKL01; genus JALOQD01. The sequence goes on along the minus strand of JALOQD010000378.1, from coordinate 2,496 downwards.
CTTGGCGAGCGCTCCACCCAAATCGTGACGAGAGCGAATCACGCAGAGTCTGCCGTCCTTCTCCGCTCCTTCCATGAAAGCCGGTCCTTCGATGCGCCCCATGGGTCTGTCGATTCTGTAGAAGGTGCGATAGAGCACATGACTCGAGGCGATGGGGGTCAGCGGGGTTTCTCCCAAGACCGATGCGAGCAACTCGTCGGCGCAGCGGTCAAACGCACGCGCTTCGCCGTCGGGGGTTGTCGCCGAATCGATGACCAACGTCCCTCCTAGCCGAACGAAACGGGAGAGGGCCTCCACCGCCTCTGCCGAAAAGCGGGTGAAACCTCTGTCTCCGCAGAGGAACGCCAGTGGCGTGCGAGACAGCATGGCGGCGGTGGGCTTGATCTCGGAAGGCTCGAGCGCGGTGTTTACGAGGGTCCGTTTGTGGAGCTCCCAGGCCAGGCGCCGCATGGCCGTGGGGTAGGGCTGCCAGTTTCCCCCGGCGTAGGCGATTTGCGGCAAGTCCACCTCGAGGCCGCTCGAAGACGCTTTTGCGCGCTTGCCTGGCCAAGCGGCTCCCAGAAGCCCGAGCGCCGCGGCGCGCAGAAAGCCACGTCGCGTGTTGGTAGCGCAAAGAACCGGGGGATCGAAGGCACCATTTGCTTGCATGGCGGGCTCATCCTATAATGGAGCGCTTTTGAGTGCTAGCTCTGGGCTGCCTCGAGAGCTTTCGAGGAGAGTGAAAAAGACGCATGGAAGCTCTTCGTGCAGTGCCGTTCTTCCTCGCCGCAGCGGTGTTACTGCCCGGCCCCGTTCTGGCGCAAGACGAGCCTGCGCCCCAGGCGACAACCGCCAAACCGGAAAAATGGGGCGGCAGGGGGCTAGACCACAAAATGCAGGGCTCGGTGGACCTGCTGGTGGGCACGGCCTTTTTCCTCGTCGCGCCTTACGACAAGGACGACCCGGACCGCATGTGCGGCCCTGACAAGAGCACCCATGATACGAGCGACGGCGCAGCGGTCTGCACTGGACTGTCTGCCTGGCATGTGGATGTTTCTGGGGGATTTGCACCTCTTCCGGGCTTCGAGGTGTTCGCCATCGCTCGGCTCGGCCTGGGGTCTTCGGACAGATACACGCCCAACACCCGGCAGCTCGGCCTGGGCATCAAGGGGTACACGCCCAGCGAGTCCTTGTTCAAGCTCAGCGTAGGCATCGCTCCGCTCTTTGATTTTTCGCAGCGCCGCAGTGAAGAAAAGGACTTTGGAATTTTTGTGCCACTCGCGGCCCACTTCGACTTTTTGCCCTGGCTCGGCAGCTACATCCAAACCGCGCCGATCTTTTCGTTCGTGTCCGAGTTTCGCCTCGAGTTGTCCGTTGGACTCGGTGTTCAAGGCCGGTTTCCCTGAGGAAGGCATTCGATGAAGTGGAAGACACGGGAACTCGTTCGTAGGCTCTCACTCCTCGATCCCTCTCGCATGATGGTCGGGCAACTGCTGGAGCTCGCAGCACAAGAGGATTGGGGAGAGAGCATTCCACTGTTGACGCTCAGCGAGCTCAGCCGCATGTGGCAGCTGGCCTCGGCCTTGCCTCCCGAGCCGCAGCCACCCAACCTTAAGAAACGGTCGCGAGCCGGGCGACCGCCGCGGGTCAAACGCGATGGGTCCCGGCGCCGTCGTGGTGTCGAGCCCAAGCCTCCGCGCGCTGTCGAGCCCCGGCATCCGCGGGCTGTCGAGCCTCGGCATCCGCGGGCTGTCGATTCCAGACACCTTAAGGCCGTAGAATCCGTTGTCGCGCGGCCCACGGCCCGGCCCCCTTTGTCCGCTCGCGTCCTCGACTTTCTCCTGGAAGAACCTTGGTGCACGGCCGAGCGCCTCTCCAAAGAGCTGGGCGTCGATCTTTTCGAGCTGTGGGGTGCGCTTTCCTCCCTCGTCAGTGGCGGGCAGGTCCGAACCATTGAGAGTCAGGAAGGCGTCCGCTATGGGCTCGGCTGACGAATCAATTATTAATTAGTTGGCATCCCGAAAGTCCCGTTTTCCGGCATCCGGCATCCTTCTCCAAGGCTGCGGAACTCAGACATCGTATTATCCAACTCAAACAGTCCTCGCCTTTCCGAAGGACGCCGGAAAACTCCCATTTCGGGACGGGAACTAATTAGCTGAGGCGCGATGCGTACTCGATTCGAGAACGATTCGGAGCTCCTGGTGCGAGTCGAAAATGCGCTCCACCTGCTGGAGGAGCGCCTTGGTTGCCGAGGTGAGGTCTGCGGCTGCGGTGTCGATATGGTCGATGCCTGTCGCGACGTCGTCGAGCCGTCGCCGTTGCTCCATGGCCGCTGCGCTCATGGACTCGATTCGCCCCGCGGTTTCGACGAAGCTCGAGGTGATCTCCTCGATGACCAGGCCGGTGGCGCCGAGTTGATCGAAATGGCGCCTGAGCATGGTCGAGTTGTGCTGCACCGTGTCCGCGCTCTGACGGGCTCGCATGCGGATGTCATCGAGGAGCCTGCGGCTGGAGGAC
>JALOQD010000377.1:3459-11237 GCA_025453525.1 Myxococcota bacterium | reverse complement strand
GAAAAGGAAATCGAAGAGATGTGTATCCAAGCACGACTCAAAACGGCAGCTTGAAACTTGACTCATCTGCCATGATGTCAGGCTTTGAAGATGTCTAGGGCCCCGCTTCCCGAGAGTGTCTTTTCGAACGCGCGCTGCAGCTCGCCGAGCTCATGCTCTCGACCGACGAAGCAGGAGACTTGCGTCAACGGATCGAACGGCGCACCTGACAAACGGGGACCAGGCCCCTGTGGCTCGTCCACCTGCAGTCTGTGCAGAATCGCGCGCGCGTCGGGCCTCGTGGTCGGGTCTTTGCGCAGAAGCTCCATGCACAGCGCATCTAGGTCAGAAGGGATGTCCGGGTTGTGAGCCCTGGGCGGCTCGGGGGTCCGCAACTGCTTGTCCATGAGGATGTCCATGGGCGTCCCAGTAAAGGGCAGAACGCCCGTGAGAGCCTCGTAGAGCATCACGCCCAAGGAATAACAGTCGGCAGTGGGCCCGATGCGCGCGGTCTCCAGCAGATCCGGCGCCATGTACTCGGGAGTGCCCACGATTTCCAACCTGCGCTCTGGGGTATCTTCTCTTTCTAGAACAAAGCCAAAGTCCAGGATCACCGCGCGCCCCGGTTGGGTCACGATGACGTTGGAGGGCTTGATGTCTCTGTGGACTTTGCCCGCGCGGTGAATCGCCTCGAGCCCCTGCACAACGCCTTGCAGCGCCGTGCGCAGGCGCTTCTCGTGGAAGCCACCCCAACCCACCAGCGTTCCTCGCGACGGTTTGCAAAGGCCCGCATCCGGGGCGCTGTTGCGTCCCTTGGTCAAGGTCGAATAGGTCAAGAAATCCACGCCGCTGACGAGCTCCATGACGATGAACCACTCACCGTCTTGCTCCATGAGCTCATAGAGAGAACACAGATTGGGATGAACGACATCCTGCAAGGAGCGGAACTCCTGCTTGAACTGATAGATCTCCTCGGCTGCCAGATTTTTGAGCGTCTTGAGGGCAACGAGAACCTTGCTCTCCTGATCGAGAGCCTCGTGCACAATGCCCATGGCCCCTCTGCCCAAGGTGCGTCTGAGCTGAAAGCGCCCCACTTCCTGGAGCGCGCCCTCCTGTTCAAGCGGCATTCGCTTTTTTGCTGCCTTTTCGCCGACCACCGTGCCGACGATGGGCTGGCTGTTATCATTTCTCTCAATCAAATTGACAGGAACTCCCTACCCGTCAAACCGCAAAGGGAGGGGGGCCGGTTCTGACTGCTCTTCGAAAAAACGTGTCATCCTTGAGCACAGGAAGGTCACTCACATGGGCATCCGAAGCCCACGCAAGAGGTGAAGCCATGCATCGACTCATCCATTTGGAACTCCGTCGTTGACACTATTGTCGTTCAAAGTCCTCCTAATCATATTAATTGGGCGATTGGTAATACGGCGAGAGTCATTACCAGCAAGGGCGCCTATGTGGATGTACCTGGATATACCGAATCAAACAACGCACCTGTTTGGCCGCGCAGTCTCTATGAACAGCAACTGAAAGAGCGGCTCCATCCATAGCGAACCTGGGCGGGCTTGCGTCGATAGCTTGTGGAAGTGTCGCGCACATGTGACACCGTCGCGCTCTGCTGGCTACTTGGCGTGACAGTCGCTTGTGCGACATTTCATCCCCTGTTTTCAGATCTCCGTTGACGACACGCAGTGCACGAATGACTCTCAAGTCTACGTACAGTAACAAGAAAAAGGCGATGGCAGATCTCTGCAAAGCCGCTTTTTTAAGCCTTGATGCAAGGCAGAGGCGCCCCCCATTCCGCATGTATTGGGGGACAATGGATTTCGGTAAACCATGCGAACGAAGTTGCATTCTATGCATTCGGAAAGACCGACTTCGCTCGCGGTGCACCCTGGCATTTTAGTGTTGCTGAAACGAGAAAAGGGGACTTCTCCGCTGCGCATTGCGCCCAATCACCTGCCTCTATGGATTGGATATTTTGCGCATAATCCACGATGCGCGGTTTTTTGGCATGGTCCTAGCAAGGCCAACGCCCGATTAACCTGGCCGAAATAAGCGGGTGACTATTGCCCAGCGGCCACTACAGAAAGGACTTAAACGTGTCGCGCATGCATCTAAAAATCGTAATGGCGATGATCTTGGTTTTCTCAGGCTGTGAAATGGACGTAGCGGAAAACGAGCAAGACGACGATGGCGGCGGGCGGATTGTCGATGTGCCCAATTCGGCCATAGAAAAACAATCGATTGGCAACTGCTGGATCTACGCGATTTCCGGTTTTGCCAGTTCCATGCACCTTGCGGCAACCGGACAAGAGGTCGACATTTCTGAGTCTTATTGGACCTACATCAGCTGGTTTGATCAGATCGTTTCCTATGGTTTTTCTGCCGACAAGATACGCACGGGCGGCTCTTGGGAAGAAGCCAAGAGGCTCATTGGCGAATACGGTTTGATGGCCGAGGGTGACTTCATCGGCGCAGACAGTTGGGGAGAGGCCTCGTACGCTCAATCTCGAGCCCAAGCCGCCGTCGACGCTGCGCTCGGAGCAGGTGGCGAGCTCTCCACAGCGGAAGCCCGCGCCAACCAGGTGCTGGTGCGCAAAGTCCTCGACAGAGCCTTTGGACTCACGCCGGAAATGCAGCAAACCCTCGATAAGGTCTTTGGGCAAGACATGTCGCTTCGATTCACGACCGGCGCAGACGAGGCCGGGACGTCCATCATCAATCCAGAGCATTTCGTCGTGCAGTACACAAACGGTTACGGTGAATCATCGACCACTGACCCCACGACCCAGAATCTGGTTTCGGCCCTCGATGAGTGGCGCGAGATCAGGTCGCGAGTCACCTCTCGCGCAGTGACGCGGAGGGTCCAACAGGCCCTTCACGACAGGCAACCCGTTCTTCTTTCATGGATGGTCGATTTCGACGCGTTCGATCAGAGAAACGGATCGTTCAAGCTCGACACCTGGAACACCAATTTCAAAGCAAACGGCAAGCCTGGTCGCCAGGGTGGGCATATGACGGTCCTCGAAGACTATCAAGTTCAGATCTCTGCAGGGACCGATGCGCAGGAGCTTTCCGCCTCAGTGGAAAAGGGCCAGTTTTTCGTGTTCCCGAGCATCGAGGTTCCCGAAGGCCCTGTGACGGTCAAGATGTCGCTACAGGATGGCCAGTCCGTGGATGGCGATGCGGATCTCCATGTGCGCATGGGTGGCGAGGTGTCTGCGGCGAAATACGACTGTCGGCCGTACAAAGCTGGTTCGAACGAAGTGTGCTCGGCCAAGGGTCCTGGTCTTCTCAGCATCGGCGTGAGCATTTACAGCGCAGCCACGGCCGTCAAGATCGAAGTCCTGACCAGCGCCGGGACGCGAGTGCTCGAGGCTGGTAAGACCCTCGACCCGAATGACCCAGAGGATGCGGCGCTTCTGGAGGCCGCTCTTTCCTACGATGCGGAGCTCATGTTCTTTAGGGTCAAGAACTCTTGGGGCACAGGCGTCGCAAAGGGATTTCACGATATCTATATGAACTACTTGAATGGCCCCATCGCGGATGCGGCACGCTGCTCCGCTACGAACTGTCCCAAGTCCATGATCCCGCTTATGAGCTTTGTGCTTCCACCAGGATACTAGGGCTCGCTTTGGTGGCTGGTCCATGAGGAGAGAACACCCAACCCGAAGGAGACAAGAATCATGAGAAGACAGATGAGCTTGTTTATCGTTTGTGTAGCGCTAGGGGCTGTTGCCTGCACCGGCCTCGATGCCAATGATGTGCAGGACGACGCTGAGGCAAAGGTCTCTCCGGCCTCGCAACCCGGAGCCGAGCAGTTCTACAGTTATCGCCAGGACATGCGCAAGTGCATGTGGCCGACGTGCGGCGGCACCTTCATCAAGGCCGTCAACAAGCCGGTCACGCGGTGCGCTGACGGCAAGCTCCGCAGCGAGTGTTATGTGGCGCAACTGAAGAATGGCTCGGAGCTCGACGAGGCAGAGTGGAACGACTTTCTGGACGGGCCTGGCATCCTCAAGGGCATGCAGGTTCCTGCGCAAGACGGCGCGATCACCTGGGTTGCGCTCAACGTGACCGAGGCATGGCGCGCGTCGGATGACGTAGCGCCGACAGGGACGTTCTACAGCGTCCACGACAAAGGCATCGTCTGTGTCATGGCGCCGTGCTTCACCTTGCTCGAGACAAAGCTCAACACCACGGACTCGAGCAGCCTCTCTGGTCTGGGCGGGCGCCTTGGTGAGAAGGCCGGGTCTGCCGTGGGCGAGGCCGACATCATCGCTGCGGGCAGAAACGTGACCACGAAAGTCGGCCAGAGAAACGGGCGCGAGCTCCAGGTTTCACAGCTCTACATCAAGCAGCTTCACGTTCCCGGGCTCGTTTGCGCCACGGCGAACTTCGTCGAAGACACCGGCACGGCCTACTTCTATGCCCAGAACTTCAAGACCTATGACGATGCCAAGCTGTGGCTGTCCGAGGCTTTTGCCGACGCCCCCAATTTGACCCTCGACATCAAGGACGGCACATGCGCGGACCAGCCGGATTGCTACATCGAGATGTGGGCTCCGCAGTGCGGAACGATCATCGATGGGGAGGCCATGACCTACCAGACACCGTGCCACTTCCATGCTGCGGTGATGCACGATGCGGGTCAAGATGGAGAGTCCAAGGGATTCTACACGGCCGGCGAGTGCGAGTCCTCGTGCTCCCTCGACGACCCGTCCAAGATCTACGTGGGCAAGAGCCCTGCGGAGTGTATGGTCATAAAGTTTAGATGCGAAGAGGGTCAGACCTACTTCGGCAACGATTGTGGCTGCGGCTGCGAGTAGGGGCGGGTTTAAACCCCGCCCCTACGTGCCTAGAACACCCTTCCTGTCCCTCGCGTTTGTAGGGGCGGGTTTAAAACCCGCCCCTACGTCCCTGTATCCCCGTGTGCGCGGGGATGACGGAGATGCGAAAAAAGCCATTGCGAAATCATTGTGGATTCATCCAACAAATCGCGGCTTCTTTTTGTGGCTTTTGCCCAGCTCTTCTCGAGATGCGTCAATTATTTGAAGTGTTGCATAGTCATTAATTTTCAAAAGACACGCCTCGCATCGTCGCTTTTAACTCGCCATTGTGAGGCGGATGTGTCATATCGCCGCGCTGGAGGAGGAAATACATGAAAACATTTTTTGCTAGATATTCCCATTGTGGCTTGGCTTGTGCGCTCCTAATGGCGATTTCTGGCCGCGCCGAGGCCGTCACCATCAACGAGATCCGCATCGACCAGCCAGACGCGGACAACGACGAATTTGTCGAGCTGATAGCCAATCCCGGCACATCGCTCGACGGGCTCACCTACTTGGTTATCGGAGATAGCTCTTCTGATAACGGAGGCGTGGTCGAGGCTGTCGTGCGTTTGTCCGGGACCGTCGGTTCGACCGGCTTCTTCGTTGTGGCGGAAAGCACGTTCTCTTCTGTCGCAGACGCCACGGCGGATTTGAACTTCGAGAACAGCGACAATGTCACGCATCTCTTGGTCAGTGGTTTCTCTGGAACGCTCAGCATGGACTTGGACCCCAACAATGATGGTGTCTTGGACTTTACTCCTTGGACGAATATTGAAGACTCCGTCGCCGTGATGAAATCGGCCAGCGGCGGAGATCTCGTTTATTCCGCCATCACCGTGGGCCCGGACGACAATGGCGCGCCTGGACACGTGATCCGTTGTTCGTTCGAGGAATGGATCGTCGGTTCTCTTGCCTTGGGCTCCGACGATACACCCGGCTCGGCGAACCCCTGTGGCGATGACGGCGGGGACACGGACGAAGAGCCGGACGAAGAGCCGACCATTCTTCCGATATTCGAGCTCCAGGGCACTGGGACCGAGTCGCCCTACGAAGGCCAAGCTGTCCACACCCAAGGCGTGGTGGTCGCTGACTTCCAGGGTGCCCATGAGCTGAAAGGGTTCTTCGTTCAAGACCCGCTTGGAGATGGCGATGCGCTGACCTCTGACGGCCTGTTCGTGTATGCCGATGAGAAGAACGACGTCAGCGTGGGAGATCTGGTGCAGATCGCCGGCAGCGTCACCGAGTATCTTGGAACAACGGAGATTGCGAACGTGAGCTCCATCTCTGTTCTGGGAACGGGCCAGAGCATCGAACCGACGGTGCTCGTCCTTCCCGAAGAGACAGAAGGCGATCTGGAGCGCTACGAAGGCATGCTGGTGACCATCGGAGCGCCCCTCACCGTGACCCAGTGCTACTTCCTCGGCCGTTACGGTCAACTGACGCTGGCCAGCGCCGATGACGAGGGCGTGCCTGGTCGTCTGTTCCAGCCGGTGGAGCTGTTCCCTGCCCAGAGCCTCGAAGCCGTGGAGCTGGCCGAGGAGAACGCACGGCGGATTCTGTTTCTCGATGACGGACGAGACACCTCGAAGTACGGTGATAACCCGAACCCTGTTCCGTATATCGGACCGGCACCGGGAACAGCGCTGCGCGCCGGAGACCTCGTGACTGGCCTCGTCGGCGTGCTGCATGAGGGGCGAATCAATTCCGCTCCCACTCCGGGGCTCGGCTATCGCGTTCATCCGACAAAGGCGCCAACCTTCGACTCCAAGAACCCTCGCACCTTTGCTCCTGTGGTGGCTGGGGATTTGCGCGTGGCCAGTCTCAATGTTCTCAACTACTTTAAGACCATCGACGACGGAAAGCCGGTGTGTGGTCCGAACAAGAACATGGAGTGTCGCGGGGCAGACAGCGAGGACGAGCGGAGCAGGCAGGAGACAAAGCTCGTCAGCGCTCTCGTCGCCATGGACGGTGACATCGTCGCTCTGATGGAAATTGAAAACAATGGTCAAGGCAAGGGCAGCGCGGTCGAGCGCCTCGTGACCTTGGTCAACGATGCCCTGGGAGAAGAGCTCTACGCCGCGGTGGACATCGGCTCTCCATCCTTGGGCGGGGACGCCATCTCCGTGGCGCTCATTTACAACACGCAAAGCGTCGCTCTTGTCGGTGAGCCAGCGACTCTCGACACCGGGGCGTTTGATCAGACCATCGAGGACGGCGGGCGAAATCGCCAACCACTCGCCGCCACGTTCGAAGAGCTAGAGACCACGGGCAAGCTCACAGTGGTGGTGAACCATTTCAAATCCAAGAGCACGCCCTCGTCTGTCCAGGGCAATGCGAACGACGATCAGGGCGATGGGCAAGGGGCCTGGAACGCCCGCAGAGTAGAGGCGGCGATCGATCTGGCTGCTTGGCTGGCCACGGATCCCACGGCTTGCGGTGACGCGGACGTTCTATTGCTCGGCGACTTCAACGCCTATTCCGCAGAAGAGCCCATTCTAACCCTCGAGGAGCGGGGATATCTCGGTGTGCTCGAGACGATGGGTTCTCTTGAGGACTATTCCTACATTTTCGATGGCATGGCCGGTGCTCTGGATCATGCCCTCGCCACGGCCTCGCTGGCAGAGCAAATCGTCGACGCAGCGCACTGGCACATCAACGCAGATGAGCCAGCCGTGTTGGACTACAACGTCGAGGTCAACTCAGAACCCTACTGGGTTGCTGATCTGATCCGGTGCTCTGATCACGATCCGGTGATCGTCGGACTGGTCCTCGCGAGTGACGGACCGCAGTCCTCGGATGAAGACACAAATACAGATTCTCAGACCCACGACGAGAGCGACACGGGGCAGTCCAGCGACGAGAGCGACACAGGGCAGTCCAGCGACGAGAGCGACACAGGGCAGTCCAGCGACGAGAGCGACACAGGGCAGTCCAGCGACGAGAGCGACACAGGGCAGTCCAGCA
>JALOQD010000377.1:0-3445 GCA_025453525.1 Myxococcota bacterium | reverse complement strand
ACACAGGGCAGTCCAGCGACGAGAGCGACACGGGGCAGTCCAGCGACGAGAGCGACACGGGGCAGTCCAGCGACGAGAGCGACACGGGCGTCGATAGCGCGACGAGCGAAACCGACACGGTTTCCAATCCAAGCGACACAGAGAGTGAGAGCTCGGTCCCGCAGGGCGATTCCGACTCTTCGATCGTCGAAGACAAATTCACCGGCTGGAGCGGTTGCTCTTTCGTCTCTTCTCACAGCAGGCCCTCGCTGCTCTCCTGGCTACGGGCCATCCTGAACTAGCGCCGCATCCCCCCAGAAAATAAAAGAACCGCTCAAGAGACGGCCAAATTCTTTAGAACATGTGTTTCGAGCTCGGCGCGTTCCTGCGCGTGGGCCTGCCCATTCTGCGTGGACATTGGAGCTACCGATAGCCTCTGGCATCGTTTACAATGGTTCAAACCGCCAGGGAGGCAAAGCTCATGAACACGCGACTCGGCACCCTTCTGTTACTGGTCCTCGCCATGGGGCTCGCCTGCGAAGCGAGCGTGCGTGACAATGGTCGGCAAGGCAGCAACGATACAAGCACCACGACAGACACCGAGACCGGCAGTGAGAGCGACTCGGGCTGGAGCACCGATCCCTGCGACAACACGGGCGACTCCAACCTCGGATGTTTGTTCTGGGCCGTGGATCTGCCAAACGTCTCCTCGGCAGCTTTGCTCGCGCAAATGCCCCACGATCAGCAGTTCGCCGTGGTGGTGGCCAACACGTCGGCGCAGGCTCCTGCCACGGTGTCGGTGTACTCCGGCGGAGGGTCGTCGGCCATCGAAACCCAAGTCGTGAAAGTTGGGGCCATCGCCACCTTCGAGCTGCCGACCCAGAACCTCCAGCCCGGCGCCACCACCAGCGTGGGCCTTGCGTTCCGCATCGAAAGCGATCTGCCCATTGCCGCCTATCAGTTCAATCCCCTCGATAACACTTCCGAGGTATATTCCAACGACGCCTCGCTCTTGTTTCCGCAGAACGTGCTCGCCTCGGATTACGTGGCCATCACTGGCGCGGCCAACCTCGTCTCCAATGATGGTTTTTCGTTTGCCAAGATCAACACCGGTGGTTTCGTCGCCGTGATCGCCACGGCGGACAACACCAAGGTGACGATCTATCCCACAGCCCCCTTGTACCCTGGGGAGTATCAGAACGTCGTGCTCGATCGTGGAAGGGTGCTGTGCGCCATCTCCAGCGGAGTGAAGGCCGCCGGCAACCTCTCGGGCACGCGAGTCGTGGCGGACCAAAAGGTCGCCGTGTTCAGCGGGTCTGTGGCCACCTCCGAGCCCTCGACCACCACCAAGTGTTGCGCCGATCATGTGGAGCATCAGATGCTGCCGCTTTCTGCCTGGGGCAATGCCTATGCCGTGGCACCTGCCGCCGATGCCAAGGGTAAAGGTGATGCCTTGAGCCTGTACCGTGTGAGCGCCGGGTTCGACGGCACGCAGCTCGAGTACTTCCCCTTCGCGCCCACGGGCGCGCCCACAACGCTGGACGCTTACGAGACCGCGGAGTTTACCGCCAAAGCCCCCTTCGTCGTCGTGGCCACAGATCCCATGAAGAGCTTCTCTGTGACCCAGTTTCTACTGAGCAACCAGATGTTCGGCAGCTCCTACCCCGGTGATCCGTCGATGATCGTTCTGCCGGGCGTAGACCAGCTCCAACCTCGTTATGTCTTCCTGATTCCCAAGGGCTATAACCGCAATGTGGTCACTGTGGTCCGCCGTGCTGGCATCGACGTGTCCCTCGACGGCGCCCCGGTGGCCGTGACCTTCGCCACGTTGGGTTCTTTTGGCGCCAAGGACTACGAATACGCCCATGTGCAGCTCCAAACCGGCAACCATGTCATCGAGTCAGAAGAGCCCTTGGCCATCACCGTGGTGGGTTACTCGCAGGATGTGAGCTTCGGATATCCAGGGGGCAGCGGAGTCGCAGAAATCTCGGATATCCCGGATCCTCCAATCTGATTTCCAGATTGTCCTTTTCGGGAGATGGCGCTATGATCCGCTCTCGATTCTTTTTTTGCGAAGGCAGAACCCTGTGAGAATTAGCGACTACCTAGAAGAGTACGCCCCAGCGCGTTGGATGCGCGGTCCCCATGCCCAGACGTGGCTTGGAACCATCGCCGGCCCGTGGCCGACCCTGCCATGGCCGCGGCGTGTCATCGTGGATCTGCCGCATGGCGACCGCCTCGTGGGTTTGGAGAACCGTCCCCAGTCTGATGGCGAACCCTCTGGCGTCGTGGTCCTTCTGCATGGGCTCGCCGTGGACGCCGAGGTGCCTTACGTGCGTAGGGCCGCGGCCCAGTTCCTCTCGAGCGGCTATATCACCATACGCCTCAATTTCCGAGGAGCCGGCGCTGGCGCCGGGCTCTCCTCGAAGCTCTACCACAGCGGAGTCTCGGACGATCTCGCCGCCGCGTTCGAGGATTTCAGCGAGCGCTACCAAGGGTTGCCCATGGCCGTGGTCGCTTACTCCATGAGCGGCAATACCGTCCTCAAGCTTCTGGGCGAACGACCGCAAGAGAGCCGCAAGTGGCTGCGGGGTGCGGTAGCCATCAACCCGCCCATCGATCTCATGTCAGTAGCGCGCAACATGGATCTTCCTGGTCAGCGACTCTACCATCGCTGCTTTGCTAGGCTCATGGTGCGCCAGGCCCGGATCAACGCAGAGCGCTACGGCAAGCCCTTGGGAGAGGAGATCGCCGGCATTCGAACCCAACGGGAGTTCGACACCCTCATCACCTGTCCAGATTGGGAGTTCGAGGATCCAACCGAATACTATATCAAGGCCAGCGCCAAGTCCGTGCTGGCTCGCATCGAGGTTCCCACTCTCATCCTCGCCGACGAGGACGACCCCATCGTGCCCTTTGACCAATGGAAAGACGTCCAATGCCCAGATTGCGTGGAGCTCGTTCGGACCAAGGGAGGCGGTCACATGGGCTATGTGGCTGACCGGCAGATGCCCGAAGGCCATTACCGCTGGGTCGACCACGCCTTGACTCAAGCTGTCGAACGATTGTCCCGGCCCCCGGCGGAGACTTGAACCCGAAATCAGGCGGAAGGTCAGGGACCGTGGAATGGATTGGGGTGTTAGGCCTCGAGGATGCCGAACACGTCCGAACAGGTCCCACCCCGAACCGAACAGGTCCCACCCCGAACAGGTTCCTGAACAGGTCCCTGAACAGGTCCCTGAACAGGTCCCACCCAAACGGAACAGATCAATATCACGCGGTTTCTGGGGAGCTTTCCGCTCGCGGGGTCAGCATCGGCGGTCACCGAGGGTTCCTGGCAGCGGGCCTGGGCTCGATTGGGGCGCGGTAGGTGCTGTGGATTTCGAAATTCGAGCGCGGTCTGTCCCAACTCGGCGCTGTGCGGGCTCATCTGTGCAGGAACGGCGGATACTAAGACGCAGCTCGA
>JALOQD010000376.1 GCA_025453525.1 Myxococcota bacterium | reverse complement strand
CATGGTCTAGTTAACCGGCTATGACTTGCCTTGCCCAATCCGGCGTAACCGTTCAGACCCCTGGCTGAGGAGCTATGCTCGATTCTGGTGTATGAGCGGGAACTGATAAAGGTTGAGAAGGCGGCGCACCGTTGCTGACAATGTGGTTATCACGACACAAGCAGCAACGTCGAGGTGCGCCATGAAAGAAGATACGAGCACACCAGCGCGGGAAGCAAGCCAAGCCGAGCACGGGACCCTCGTTGAGGTCGGGTTATCGTTGGAGGATCTCATCCGGCGCGGGGCACGGGACCTCCTTCAACGGGCGGTGGAGGTGGAGGTAGCCGAGATGCTGGCGGGTTTTGCGCCAGTCCGTCTTCTGGATGGTCGTCGCGCCGTGGTGCGCAATGGCCACCAGCCGGAGCGGGAGATCCTCACCGGCGTCGGTCCCGTGGCGGTCGAAGTCCCCAAGGTGCGGGATCGCTCTGGCAACGGCATCAAGTTCAACTCCGCCCTGGTGCCGCCATATGTGCGGCGCAGTGTGCGGGTCGCGGCCGCCTTGCCCTGGCTGTATCTCAAGGGCATCTCCAGCGGGGATCTGGGTGAAGCCTTGCGGGTCCTGGTCGGTGAGGCGGCCCAAGGGCTCTCCCCGGCCGCCCTAAGCCGGCTGAAGGCCCAGTGGGGTGAGGAATACCAGGCGTGGACCCGGCGCTCGCTGGCGGAGGAGGCCTATGCCTACTGGTGGGTGGACGGCATCTACACCCCCCTGCGCGGCAGCGAAGATCCCCGTCTCTGCCTGCTGGTGATCATCGGCGTGCGCCGCGATGGCACCAAGGAATGGGTGGCGATCAGCGATGGTCTGCGTGAATCCACCGAATCCTGGCTCGACGTTCTGCGGGACCTGAAGGCGCGTGGCCTCTCCGTCGGCCCGCGTCTGGCCGTCGGCGATGGCGCCTTAGGCTTCTGGGGCGCCTTGGCGCAGGTCTATCCCAACACGGTGCATCAGCGCTGTTGGTTCCACAAGCTGGGCAATATCCTCAATGCCCTGCCCAAGACCTGGCAGACCAAGGCCAAGGCGGATCTCCAGTCGATCTGGATGGCCCCCACCCGCGCCGAGGCCCTACGCGCCTGTGACCGTTTCGTCGCCCGTTATCAGGCCAAATATCCCAAGGCTACGGACAAGCTGATCACTGACCGGGACGCCTTGTTGGCCTTCTACGCCTTCCCCGCCGAGCACTGGGTGCACCTGCGGACCACCAATCCGATCGAATCGACCTTCGCCACCCTGCGCCATCGCACCACCCGGACCAAGAACTGTGTCACCCGCACCACCTTCCTCGGCCTGGCCTTCAAACTGGCAGAAGAAGCGGCGAAGACGTGGCGGAGAATCACCGCCCCCAAGAAGGTCATGGAACTCTTGGGGGGAACAAGATACGAAAACGGGGTGGCGGCGGTGGATTCGCCGCCCGAAACCAAGCAACAACAGGAACTACATGAGGAGCAACGGTTAGCCGCCTAAACCACACCACGCTCAGGGTCGTACACCAGATTTGACAATAGCTCCTGGCTGAGGCAGAGGCGGCAAAGGCCGACCAGCGCGTCGCTCAGCAATCGCCTCGGCGAGGTAGGTCCAGGGCGAATGACCGCGCTGGCGGCAGCTATCGATGACGCTGGCGAGCAGGGCAAAGACCCGCGAGCCGACCGCGGTGCGGGTGCCGTGGCTGATGCGCCGACTGATCACCCAATGGCGTAGGGCTTGTTCTGCGGCATTGTTCGTCAACGCCAGCGCTGGGTGCTCGAGCACGCGAAAGATGGCGTCCCCATCATGGAGGAACTCCGTGGCCAGCGCCCGGGTCTTCTCATGGCGATGCCCGTACTGCGCGCTGCAGGCCTGACGCAGTCGCTGCAACGCCTCGGCGTGGGCTTCGCGCAGATCGACCTCGGGCGGCGGGCCTACGCGCGCGGCATAGATGGCTGCCATCAGATCCTCGAGGGTTCCACGTACCTGGATGCCGAAGCGCCGGGCATCGCGATCATAACTCTCGATCAGGCCCTGGGCTTTGCGCAGCAGATGCGCCCAGCAGCGCAGACGCCGCGGATAGTCGCGGTAGGAGAACCAACCATCGCTCATCAGCCATCCCTGAAACCCCGCCAACAGGCGCGTGACGGTGGCCTTGCCGCGGCCGGCGATGACATAGACGGTGGTGGTGGTGGTCAGAAACACCCACAGCCACAGGCGCTGATCCTGTTGCGGCCAGGAGGTTTCATCGGCATGCATCGGACCACCGACGCCCTGTGCCTCGGCTTCAGCGAGCAGATCGGCGATCAGCGCCACCTCGGCGGGCGCCACCACCGCCCCCGTCTCATGTAGCGTCTGATGCAGGGTGCCGATGCTCAAGCGCACCCCAAGCCAATCGTGCAGGAACTCCTGGATGCGTGCCCGCGAGAGGCGAAAACGCAGGTTCAAGGCGACGATGAAGCTCGCCAGCCCCGGACCAACCAGGCGCCATTCGCGCAGTGCAATGCCCGCGAGCGTCTCCTCGACCTCACCCTGCGCTGGCGGCGCTCGGGTGCAGTGCCCACAGCCGCAGGTCACTTCCAGGTAGCGATGATCCACCACCTCCAGCTGCAGACCCGGTGTGCCGGGGTCGCCCCAGCGCACATCGATCGATTGAAATCCGGTGTAGACCGTCTGCGGCGCCTCGGGCGGCAGCGCTTGCCCACACCGCGCACCGTGCGGCGGGTGATGCCGCTCCTCGCGCTGCGCCTGAAACACCTGCGTGCGGCCAAACCCCGGCGCCCCCGCCTGTTTGCCGGGCTTGCGCTTGGGCTTACGCGGCGCCGCCGCCGAGGCGTCGTCCGCACTCGCCTCGGCCGACGCCGGCGCTTGACCCGAGACCGTCTGCTCGGCAAGCGCCTCCTCAGCCTCCGTCACGTCGTCGCCTTCGGGTAGCGCGTCCGCGTCGGCGCTCGCATCGCGCGGCGCCGTGTCCTGACCCGAGGAACCACGCTCCCAAGGCGCCCGACTGCTCGGCGGGCGTGAGCTGTTGCCTGGGTGCTGCTGCAGACGCTCGCGCGCTTCCTTCAGATCGGCCAGCAAATTCACCGACAATCGACGCAACACCGCCTCCGGCAATCCCTGCAGGATGCCTTCGTCAAGTTGCTGAAGATCGTGCTGGCTGAGCTTCATATCCGCTGGCAAAGGGTCGGCAGCGTCACCATGACGTCCGAATTGTTATGTGCCGATGTTCGCACATCGTCTCCGATTTGTCCCCTAGTCCGCTGATTCTGGGCGAGGGATCTGAACGATTACGATTTCTGGCCTGATCGACCATGAAGTGGGCGACATCTTTGCGCGAAACTGAGCCGATTTTTGTTGAGGTGTCGAGACTCGCGGTAACCCGATATTTCTGCGTGAGAGCGCCATTGGTAAGCCGCCCAGGGCGAACAAACATCGAATTCGAATAACCGCTAGAAATAAGTTGCTCCATTTGAGTCTTTTCAGTATATGCCTCCTTCAAGAATAGCGTGAACATCCATTTCATGAAGAACGAGTTGTAGTCCCAACTGTCACCAGCGCCAAATCCGGTCAACACAATGACCGGCGGTTTGTTCGGTAAGTTTGCCAGTACTTTCAAGAGCACGCGAGATGCCTTTGGGTACAGGCCCGTCGCTTTGGTGCTCATGCCGGTACCCAAGGTTACCAACACCGAGTCTGCGCCTTCTATCGTTCTAACCACATCAGCTTCGCTCAGAGCGCTACCCTGTACCTTCGTCACGTGAGGGGAGTCGGGAATTGAGTCGGTTGTTCGAGAGAGTGTCGTTACCGAATCACCTGCCTCGATAAGCTGCTTCACCACCTCAAGGCCGACACCAGCGGATGCACCAATTACTGCAATTTTCATAATTACTTTCTCGTAAAACCTCAGGGTGACTTCCAGGGTAATGTGCTATATACCGTTGCTGTCTGGTTTTGCTCTTGATGCATGCTGGAACAATCTCATTGAATCGAATCGCTGCATGCTCGACGTTTGCAAGGATGATTTCAAATAGTGCCAATGCGTGGATTTGGAGAATTTCCCAAATTATTCCGTATTCGAGAGAGTACTTGGCTCCGTACCAACCCGCCGGGCTCGTCCAATCACACGGACCACACGTGGTTTGATTCGCTCACCCGAGTTGGCCCTATTCGTAAAGGGTGGCCGGGTGGTCCCGTTTCGCCTCCTGAGCCCGGGTGCAGTCCACAACAAGAAGGAGTCCATCCGTGGACCTGAATTAATTTCCCAGGCAATCAAGGAAGCTGATGTCGATATTTAGTCGTCATTGACAATGGTCCCTAAACCTTGACTGTCGGCGAAAGAAGCTCCACTCGCGCTACTAAGGTTCAGGTAGAAGGTCTCGTTATTCTCCCGCCGGGTATCTCCCCTGACACTCACGTTCACGGTTTTGCTGGTGGCCCCGGCGTTGAAGGATAATGTTCCACTCGTCGAGGAATAATCCCTATTGCTCGTCGTAGCCGTACCGTTGGCCGTGGCGTAGCGGACAGTGACGGTACCGGTGCTGTTGGGCGTGAGGGTTACGGTAAAAGCGAAGATCTTCGTGCCGCTATTACCCTCTGTAAGACTCACATCCGAGATACTGAGCGCTGGGGAGACGTCGTCATTGACAATGGAACCCACCCCCTGGCTGTCGGCCAGTGTGGCACCAGCTGGACTGGAAAGGTTTACATAGAAAATTTCATTGGGTTCCGAAACCGTGTCCCCTGTAATCGAGGCGGTGAGGGTCTGACTCGTTTGGCCAGCGGTAAATGTTAAGGTACCACTGGTGCTGGTGAAGTCACTGGGTGCTGCGGCGGAGCCAGCGGCGGTGGCGAAATTGACAGTAACGGTGGTAGAGCTGGCCGCACTTAGCGTCACAGTGAAGTTGAAGGAAGTGGTACCACTATTGCCTTCGTTTAGGCTGATATCGTCGATACTTAGGCTTGGCGTCTGA
>JALOQD010000375.1 GCA_025453525.1 Myxococcota bacterium | reverse complement strand
CAACGGAACCTACGACGTGAACCTCAACATCTATTCATTGGCGGTAGAAGGACATTTCTAGCGACTACATCAAAGCCTGGCATTTCATCACGAAACTGAGGTCGCCACCCGCTTTCAACTTTCCGGTCATGAAAAGCGTGGTCGCCGTCTTTTTTCCCGCCTGAAGCGCCAGCCAGTCGGCCAATTCGATCTTGACCGTCGCCGATGGTTTGTCTCTCCCATTGAACATTATTCTCACCACAAGCGGTTCGGGGTTGCCGGCGTTCAATTTCAAAAAGAGAGTCCCGTTGGTTTCGGTCAACGCCTTGAAACGCTTGGGATCGAACAACTGGCCTGGATCCATGAAACGATGGAGCCCAACATCCACTTTGCCAGACATGTAGTCGCGCCAATCCGACTCTTCGAGGTGCAGGCTGAGATTGGGGGAATTCGCAGCTCCCTTGACGATTTCCAGCGTGTCTCCGTCTTTGATACGCAAGAAGTACTCCGCTTCGCCGACTCCGTACTGGAGAACAAATTCCTTGCCCTGCAAAGATGTGGTATTCGTCCGAGACTTGCTCTTCTCGAAATGCTCTCGCATGTTCTCGAAAAAAAACTTATCGAGGTCGATGTCGTAGGGAACTGCTAAAGGTATCATGACTACACTGCCTCCAAAACGGCTCCGGCCGAAACCCCGCCAGCTCCGCAAATACCGAGCAGAGCCGTGGCCTTCCCAGATAGCTTGAGCTCCCGGGCCATGGTGGTCACCATGCGAGCGCCCGTAGCGGCGAAGGGATGACCGATGGCGATAGAGCCACCGTGCACATTGATGCGCTGGGGATCGATCTCTCCAAAAGCCTTGTCCCGATCCAGGTGCACCCGGGCATAACTGTCGCTACCGAGCATCTTGAGCACGCTGAGCACCTGCGCCGCAAACGCCTCGTGAAGATCGATGAAATCGAAATCGGTGAGCACCATTCCCGCCCGGGCAGCGGCTCGGGGCATGGAGATCGCCGGTCCCTGAAGCATCTGATCAGCCGGATCAACAGCATCGAACGACCAACCGCGGAATGCGGCCAGCGGTTCGAATCCCAAGGCCCGCGCCTTGTCCTCGCTCATGATCAAGCAGGCAGCTGCCCCGTCTGTGAGAGGGCTGGAATTCCCGGCCGTCAGCGTTCCTCCCTTGGCAAAAGCCGGCCTCAATTTCGCGAGTTTTTCCACGCTCGTATCACCTCGGATCAGTCCATCGGCAAACACGCGTTTCCCCTTTGACGTATCCACAGGAACGACTTCCTCGCTGAATCTTCCGCAAGACACGGCCGCAGCCGCTCGGTGATGCGACTGGCAGGCAAAGGCATCTTGGGCCTGCCTGGAGATCATGTTGCGAGCACCCATCTTTTCAGCGCTCTGCCCCATCAACTCACCGGTGGATCTCTCCTTCACCTCCGGGCGCTGCGGAATGAAATCCTTGCGCAGATCGAGCTTCATCGCGAGCTTGAGATAGTCCATTGGTTTCGACTTGGCGTTCATGAAGACTGGCGCCACTTTGTGGATCAGACTCGCCGGCATTTTCACCTCGGCATTGCTGACCGAGTCGCCCCCACCGGCGACGATCACATCCGCTTCGCCTCTCTCAATGGATGCCGCGGCCATCGTGATCGCCTTGAGGCTCGATGTGCATGCGCGCGTGATCGTCGTCGCCTCTATGGTGGGGGGGAGCCCCAGATCGAGGAGGATTTCCCTCCCGACGTTGACCGAACCGGAGGGCAGGACGACACCGCTCCAGATCATGCCATCGATGTCTTTGTCGCTCATCGGAAATTTCGCGAGTAAACCGCGCACCGCGGCAACTCCCAGCCCGATTGCGCTGACTTGTGTAAAATCGCCAAACCCTTTTAGAAAGGGGGTGCGCATACCGCCGATGATGACTGCCCGACGCCCCGTAGTATTGCTCTTGGTTTTCATCGCCACTTCTCTTTCCTTTCCCTTTACGACGTCAAGCGCCGAGGTAGCTTCCACCGCAAATGCGCAGCACTTCACCAGTCATCCCGGTTGCGCCGGGGCTGGCCAGGAACATCACTGCTTCAGCCACATCCTCCGGCAGCCCTCCCTGAACCAAGTTGCTCAGGCGGCGTCCCACCTCTCGAGTGGCAACGGGCATCGCGGCGGTCATCTTCGTCTCGATGAATCCAGGGGCCACGGCATTCATGGTGATTCGGCGGTCCGCCAGGGAGGGAGCCAACGCTTGGACATAGCCGATCAGTCCGGCCTTGGTCGCAGCGTATTGGGTTTGACCCATATTGCCGGAAATCCCTGCCACAGACGAAACGCAGACAATGCGCCCTTCTTCTCGCAGCTGGGGCAGTAGCGCCTCGTTGACGCGCATCAGGGAGATCAGGTTGACGTCGAGAACCTGGTCCCACAGTTCTGGTTTCATGTTGGCCAGTTTCTTGTCGCGGGTGATCCCGGCGTTGTGAATAATGATGTCGAGCCCACCTTTGAATTTCCTGTCGAACAACTCGCAAAGGCGTTTCGGTGCCTCTGGATCAGTGAGATCCAGCAGCAGCATCGTGCCGCCGAGCTCATGGGCGAGCTTGCCCACGGCTGTCTCTTCCTGAAGTCGATCCATGAGGACGACATGGGCACCTTCTCGCGCGAGAGACTTCGCGATCGCCGCTCCGATGCCGCGCGCCCCGCCAGTGACGAGCGCCACTTTCTCTGCGAGCGGTTTACGATAGGGAACATTCTCGAGGGGAGCGACTTTCCCTGTCACATGCAGGGTTTGCGCAGAGACATACGCCGAACGCTCCGACATCACAAAGCCCACCACAGCTTCCAAGTTCGCCTCGGCGCCCTTGTCGACGACGACGCGCGAAGCGGTGGCGCCTTTCCCGCCGATCTCTCTCGCCAAACTTCGCACCAGACCATCCAGAGCGCGCGCAGCGGCGACCGCGGCAGGAGAAGAAAGACTCTCCGGTGGTCGGCTGAGCAACACGACTCTCCCACAGTTGCGCAGGGGGCGCAGCCAAGGCTGGAGAAACTCATAGACCGACTTCAGTGCAGAGGGTTCTTCGATACCAGTGGCGTCAAAGATCAGTCCGTAGGGTTTGCTGTCTTCGAGGAGCTCGGTTCGCGTCGGGCGACCATACGCCTCTCCGGAGTCCTGATATGGTGCTGCTTTTTGCCGGTCACCGAAGATGGTGATATCGGCACCGAGCTTGCCGAGAAATCGGCCGAGATAAGGGGCCAATTGGGACTCTTTCGAGTGGTGCACAAAAACCGGAAGATCAGCGATGGGATGCTCATCCCAAGGGCTTTGTGACCTCTTTAGCTTTTGGGGCAACGAAAGCGGCAAGCCGATTTTCTTGATAGCCTGACGAGCGGCCGGATTGGCTCCCAACTCCACGAGAAAGTCGTTCATTTAAAAATTCTCCTTGTTGTGAGAAGAGTAGCTACCGGCGAGGTAGGCGGTCGTGCCCGGAGCCTCGCCCATGAAAACCGCCCCCTGCCCGTCGATATAGACTCCCAGGTCAGCGGGCAACACCAAGGGACGAACAAAGCGGATGTCTATACTCTTCAACAGGCTCACGTCACCTGACCACAGGGCGCGATTCAAACTCTCCACCGTGCGCGCCAGGGCGGAAAACCCATGCAGGATGGGACGCTTGAAACCAGAAAGGCGCGCGTAGAGTGACAGCCAGTGAATCGGATTGACATCCCCGGTGACAAGGCCGTAATCGACTCCCACATCAGCCCGCAGTCGGAAGCGATCGATTTCTCGAGCGTCGAAGGGCACCCGGGGGCGTTCCTTGGTGTCTTTCTTCGACGAGTTGCCGGACCCATTCTTCTTTTCCAGGGGAACGACGGCGGTTACGTAGGCGACGATCAACTCGGGACATTCCGCTGTTCCGGTCACCAGGCGCTGGGTCAACAGCGCTTTTTTCCCGTCGTCTTTCACATCCTCGAGATTGGCCTTGAGGTGGAGCGGTTGGTCCGCCGGGAGCGGACCGTGAATTTCGATGCGACAACCGGCGTTGAGTACCTTGACGAGGTTGTAGCTCAGGCCTCGCAGGGTCTTGGCCATGATGGGAAAACCCCATTGGGGGAACATGTGTGGCGGCAGACAATTTCGATACCATGAGGGATCACCGCCCACGTGGCGGATATAGTCTCGAATCAGATTGGGTGGCCGCGGCTGCAAAACCTCTGACGTCTCGGGCCCCGGCGTTTGAGGAGGCGTCGATGTCCCTTTCTCCATTGCGTGCGCGACAGAGCTGAAAACCGTGTGGGCCAAGCTGCGGATCACGGGACCTTGGTGGAGCAGATGAAGCTTGGAAACAGTCATGAGACACTCTCCTTACGTGCGGTTCTCAGACGACTTGCTCAGGATGATCTTCTTGCTTGCTCAGCCTGCTCAGCATGCGCGGGCCGGTTTGGGTGATCATGTTGTATACGTACTGAGCTCTCGATTCAGCCCGCTCCAGGTATCGGATCAGAAGCTCTCGACGCTCCGGGTGCCTCGTGGCCTGATCGTACAAGATTTTACTGATTGCCTTATCGGTCAGCAGAATCGTCAACCTCTCGGCATGAAGCATGGCCGGCGCAAAATCTCTTTTGGGATCCCAGTCTTTGCTCAGCTTGTTCCACCAGCTCGCCATCGGTTGGTGGCGCAGGTCCTTCACTTTCGTCGCCGCAATCTTCACGATGAGATGTTTGATCGCGTCGAGGCAGAGATACTGGATCTTCGCCACTCTCCGCTCGAGATCATCCGTGCTGGCGAGAGAGCGTGTACGGGCCATGGCCAGATCTTTCACAAAGGCCTGGGGATGCTTCATGACCCCCATCAGATTGTCTTTCATCGCCATCAGCGCTTGAATCTGACTGGTTCCTTCGTAAATCGGGAACACCATGGCATCGCGCATCAACTTCTCGGCGCCGTACTCCCTGGTGTAGCCGACGCCGCCGTGAATCTGGATGCATCGCCGGGCGATCTCGACC
>JALOQD010000374.1 GCA_025453525.1 Myxococcota bacterium | reverse complement strand
TCGGTCCTGCGGAAAAGGGGTCTGAGTGTGAGACCACGCCTCGCAGCGCCCCCAAATGTCCGTGGGATTCTTGGTGGAAAATAATGTGAGAGCTAACAGTCGGTAATAACACCGGCCAACCGAGTCGGCGTTACTGCCAGAGAATGAGGTAGGTTCTCAAAAAGTCGTGGCATATACCTTCCGCTCCTGCGGGAACTCGAACATGGTTTTTCGATCTTCCGTGGTATTACGACTCGAACAGTCCTCGTCGCTGCGGCACACGCCACGCCTTTTTGAGAAGTTACAGAATGTACGGATAAAGTGATGTTATCACCCAGTTGTCCCAGCGGTTAAAAAAAAACCTTGTGCCCGGGCTTGCTGGCGTGACCAGAGGGTGGTTAACCTATACTTCATGAAACACCGTGGCGTTTATCTAGGCCAAGCCTGCTGCTGGCTTCTTTTTTTTTCGGTGACGGCCTGCGGGCGGATTGGCTATGAGCCGTTCGAGGCGACATCCGAGGGAGCAGGTGTCGACACGAGCTCTAGTGTCGATGTCGATAGCCATTCCGATGACCATACCGGTTCAGACAGCGACACGGACGTGGAAACCACGACAGACGACACGGACGTGGAAACCACGACAGACGACACGGACGTGGAAACCGCGACAGACGACACGATGGCGAATGGTCATGTTTCCGTGGGAGCCCAGGCAGAGGAATATAACGTAATCATAAAGAATATCATTGATCGAGCCTGGTACGTGATCACTGCAGAGAGTACTCCTGCGCTCGTGGATGTCGATGACAATAGCCACGCCCTATCGGCCCATGGTGGCGCCTATTTGGAGGCGCTGCCGGATCTTCGGAACGTTATCTATGCTCCCCAAGACGACGGCTCTGGCCTCGTTGAGGAGCCCGAGCTTGCGCCGCAGTTGGGATTTTTCGTTAACCTGGAAGTCGCCCGACGGTATTATGTTTGGGTGCGCGGCTATTCCACAGATATCAAAGGCCAAGACAATTCCATTCATGTGGGCCTGGACGGGGCATGGCCGGACAGCGGCAAGAAGCTGATGCTGCCCGAGCGCTCAGGGGCTTGGGTTTGGAGCTCGAATCAGAGGGATTCTGGAGGAACTGAAATGGGAATCCCCTTGACCATCTACCTGGACATCGAAAGCCCAGGCCAACACCTCATCACCTTTGCCATGCGAGAGGACGGCTTTGAATTTGACGAATGGTTCATGACGACGGATCCGGATGTGTCGCCGTGAGCCATCACAGATATCTCTTTGAGCGTGTGGTTTATGACTGGCGAATGATCTCATGGGACGCCGGGTCGAATCCAGCAGGGAACTTCGTCTGATCCGTGCAATATGCGCCCGCGAAATCCGCGTCATCAAGGCAAGCTTCTTTGAGATTGGCCCCGGAAAGATCGGCGCCTTTGAGATTGGCCGCTTTGAGATTGGCTGACATCAAGTCGGCGCCATAAAGAATAGCACCCTCGAGGTCAGCGCCTGCCAGGTTCGCCCCCTTCAGGTTTGCCTCGCTGAGGCTCGTCCCTCTCAGATCCGCCTTTTTGAGGTTCGAGCCTGTTAGAATCGCCTTTGTGAGGAAGGCCCTTGTCAGTTTTGCTTCTTCAAGATTTGCACCTTCGAGGTTGGCTTGTTGAAGCTTGGCCTCACAAAAGACAGCATGCTTGAGCTCGGCCATTGTGAGTGAGGCTCCCTTCAGATTGGCCTTTCGGAAGTTGCTGCCATCGAAGCGAGCTTTGTCCACGGATACTCCCGGAAGGCTCACGTCCTCTAAGTCCAGCACCGCTTCTTCATGGGATCGAACCGACCGCCGCCTTCCTAGAACCGTCAGGGCAGCGCGAAGGTCGTCGGGTAAAGGCTTCTCTTGGTCGCTGGTTTCGGCTGGAACGAAGCGGTTGGCCTGGGCTCTGATATAGCCGGTCAATATCTCAAGGACGCTGTTGTGGTCATCCATGGACCACGCCTTCGAGCTCTTCTTCTTAGTGTTGAGCAATCGTTCGAGGTTGAAAATCCCGCCCAAACGCACGGCCAAAGCGCGATCTCCGAGGCACTGGATCGCCCAATGAAGTCGTTCCTGCTGGAGTCGAGCCTCAGCGTTGCAATGCTCCCTCTCGTTGTCTCTAAAGCGCCAAAACCAAATCAGAACCAGCATCGCGACAGGAGCCGCGACCACCACGGAAAGAACGGGAACCGGCAGCTTCCAGCCCAATACAGCCACGTTACTGAGCACAAACATGGACAGAACGATTGAAACTGTGCCGATGGCGAATCCAACGCTGGCCAAAAACGCCAAAGCATCGAGAAATCTACGTCTCTTCCTCGGTGGGGATTGGGATACAGGAGTGAGCTGCCCTGTCGACGGAGATGCCGATGGGGGTGGGTTTGTCGAGCTGAGGTTCAGAGGAGCCTCCTGAGGTTGAATGGCTTCTGTTTCGGTCATCGAAACGTCCTGTTTGGCGTCCGCTTGGGTCCGCTGTTGAATGTCTAGAGCATCCTGATAGCTGGAACGGTAGCAGAAAAGGCAGGAACCTGCGCGGAAAAGTGCCTAGAAATGACCTTGGGGATATGCGAACTGCCGTCGCGGCCCTTCTTATATTCATGGCATCCTCGAAGATTTGTTTGGTAAGGTGCGGCTTCGGCGTTCGAAAAAAGCCATGAGGGCAGGAGAGCACGACATGAAGCGCATAGGGATCTTTGGGGTATTTGCTCTGGTCGCGGTGTTTGGTGCCTGTGGGGATGACTCCACCGAAGGCAGGACCAACGATTCGGAGACCGGCGAAGGTGAAGGCGAAGGTGAAGGCGAAGGCGAGGGAGTGGGTGACAGCGATACCGAGAGTGAGGGCCAAGGTGGAATGCAAGGCGGGTGCGACCAGGTGCCGAGCTTTTTCAGCGAAGCGGTCGCTTCTGTTCTTTCCCGTCAGTCGGGCAAAGTGATTCAGTATACGGCGTTCCACGGACTCGTCGAAGGACACGCGTCGGCCCAGGCCGTGATGGACTTGACCCTGTGGGCTGGCTACGGAGCGACCCTTGCGCCGGGAACGATGGATCTCGGCGGCGACAACACGAGCTTTGCTACGTGTTCGACGTGTCTCGTCTACAGTCAGGGCGTGCTCATGAACCCTGAGGGCGTGCCCACATTCACGGATCACAAGTACATGCCCAGCGCTGGCACCCTCACGGTCAAGACCCTCGATCCCAAGGTCGGCGGCTTGTTCAAGTTCTCCCTCGACGCCGAGATGATCGAGGTGAGCATCGATGACAATTCCTTCGAGACCCTGCCTTTGAACGACGGCTGCAGCTTCTCCTTCGAGGGCTACGTCGCCACCAACACGCTCAAGTAACCCCCTTACGCTTCAGTCTTTCCTAGGAATCCAGGCCCACACCATTTCGCAGTGGATCGGGTTTTCGCCTTTTTCGTCCGTGGCGGTCACCGCAACGCTCACATCTCCCTTGGGTTCTTGCATCATTTTTTGTTTTTGGCTCTCGCTCAAGACAGCCTCGACCCGCAGGCCCTAAATCTGGCCACGGTTCGATTCAGTCGATTGGACAAGAGGCACCTCCCATGTGCTTGGATTCTGAACAAAATTAGCACAGACCAACGAGGGGAAGGTACCTTGCTCTTGAGTGGGTCGCTGATTTTTTTCAACGATCCGCTAAAAGACCTAAACGAGGAATTGGGGCGTCCCGTGGAAGGCCGAGGACTGTCTGAGTCGTCCTTTCCATGCGCGAGTTTCGCAGGCCTGGAAGGGGATGCCCAAATTCCGATCTCAGGTCTCTTAGCGGGTCGTTGATTTTTTTACCAGCGAGGAGCGCGCAGTCCTGGTTTCATGACCACTCCAATGCCTGAGCGTCCGTCGATGGCAATGTCCAAGGGCTGCGAAAAGCGCAGAAGGCGCACGAAGTGGGTTTGCTCGACCACGGCGCTGGGAGCTGCGAGCAAAAAGTGGCGATCGAGGTGCGCTCGAGGAGTATCGTCGTGGGCCGAGAAGTAACCCACGCCCAGGGAGGTCATGTTCTGGAAGAAGTGAGAGCCTTGAGAAGGCGCCACCTTGAGATCCTTGAGCTCGGTCTCGACGATGCAGGCGGCCTGGCTGATCTGGCTCCACAGAACCGGAATGCCCAGCCGGGGATCCGTGCTGCCCCACCGTCCAGGTCCGATGAGGAGGCAGCGGCGCCCCTGTACTTTTAGGACGTCATTGATTTCGCCGATCTCCTCGGCGATTTCCCTGGTCAGCGCCCGGTTGAAGGTATCGGTACGCACTAGGACAATGTCGAAGATCCCTTCGAAGGCGCCGTGCCCGAGGGCCGAAGAGGTCAGGCAGATGGCATCCTCGGGCTGGATGAGATCGAGATCGAGGTTGGCATTGCCCTGGTCGATGACCATGGGCCGAATCTGGAGCAGCGATAACTCGAGGCGTCCGTCGGCGCCGGGCACCAAGCTCGCGGCCCACTCGATTTCCACGGGTCCAGACATGCCGGCTTTACCCACGGCAAGCAGGTACGAAAGGGCATCGTTCAGACGAAACGCCGAGTCGTTGAACAAGGAGGCAAAGGTCACGAGCCCCACGCCTGGCTTGTGATCCGGCGGATGCAACGACCGGTCGACCATCGAATAGACCTGCCCCACGGCGTTGAACGTCCCATGCTCTCGCGCAATGTTCATGTCGCACAGGATGAGGTTGCCGTCCGGGCGCGGCAGGTTGTCTGGCGATGGGCCAGGGGTTGATAGATCGAGGGCATACAGCTCCCGCTGGGCGTTA
The DNA here is from genome assembly GCA_025453525.1 of Myxococcota bacterium. Taxonomy (GTDB): domain Bacteria; phylum Myxococcota_A; class Polyangia; order JAAYKL01; family JAAYKL01; genus JALOQD01. The sequence continues at coordinate 215 of JALOQD010000374.1, read as the reverse complement.
TTCAGATAGTCCCGCGGAGTGAAAAGCCGGAAAATCGACGAGGGATTCGTGGGCGAGAACCGCAGGCAACGCCCGCCTTCGACGACGGTCTTGCCCAGTCCCAGCGCTGGACAGATGAGGCCGTCCTCGGGTTTCATGCCGCCGAGGGGATAGAAATTGTGCGAGCGGGCTACACCGGAAAGATCTGGATAAAACATGTCCTGGTGACGTCGACC
>JALOQD010000373.1 GCA_025453525.1 Myxococcota bacterium | reverse complement strand
AGATCCTCGAGGCAGCGGCCAAGGAGATGGGCGCTCACGGTTACAGCGGGGCTTCCCTCAACCGCATCCTGGAGCAGGCCGGCCTGAGCAAGGGCGCGGCCTACTATTACTTCGACAACAAGGACGACCTCCTCGCTACGATGTTTGTGTATTTGTGGCAACGGCTGTTGCTCGAGGCAAAGCTCGATCTGTCGGAGCTCACGGCGCAGGACTACTGGAGCTCCCTCTTTGGGCTGACCGAGCGATTCATGAGCTCCGTGAAGGACGAACCGTGGCTCCTCGCTGCGGTCAAGGCCATCTGGAGCCTGCCGCAAGGCTCTCGCACGCAGGGGCCGCTCGCCGAGGTGTTCTCGACTGTCGCGGGGTGGCTTGCCGACATTCTGCGACGGGGCCGCGAGCTCGGCCTGGTCCGTCGAGATCTGCCCGAGGGGCTGCTGCTCGGGCTGATCCTCGCCCTGGACGAAGCCGCGGATCGGTGGATGTCCGAGCACTGGGACGAATTCGACGCAGCGGAGCTCCAAAGAATCTCGGCAACCTTGTTCGAGATGTGGACGAGAATGCTCGCGCCTCGGCCCGAGGTCGCGTCATGAGCGAGACGCAGAGGGACACGGTGCTCAGAGCCAGCGGCGTCACCAAGGTGTACGGCATCGGCGCTGTGGCGGTGCAGGCCTTGCGCGGCGTAGACCTCGAGCTCTTTCGCGGAGAGCTGCTCGTCATCCTCGGACCTTCGGGCAGCGGCAAGAGCACGCTGCTCAACGTCATCGGCGGTCTCGATGCGCCCACCGGAGGCTCTCTGCGGTACGAAGATCACGAGCTCGTAGGCGCCAGCGACAAGCTTCTCACCCACTACCGGCGGGCCCACGTCGGCTTTGTGTTCCAGTTCTACAATCTCATTCCCAGCCTCACGGCCCGCGAGAACGTCGCACTCGTCACCGAGATCGCCACCTCGCCGATGTCCGCGGAAGAGGCGCTCGAGGTGGTTGGGCTCGCCGATCGGATGGATCACTTTCCTGCTCAGCTGTCCGGTGGCCAGCAGCAGCGCGTCGCCATCGCCCGGGCCATCGCCAAGCGCCCGCAGCTTCTCCTGTGCGACGAGCCCACCGGCGCTTTGGACGCCACCACCGGCAGGCTCGTGCTGGAAGTGCTCGACAAAGTCAATCGCGAGCTTCGCACCACCACGGCCCTCATCACCCACAACGCCGCCATCGGCGCCATGGCCGACAGGGTCGTGACGATCGCCGACGGCAGGATAGCCCGCATCGACGTCAACGAACGAAGGGCTGCTCCGAGTGAGGTGTCGTGGTGAGCACGCTGTGGCGCAAGCTCCTGCGGGATATCCTGCGCATGAAGGGGCAGTGCGTGGCCATCGCCGTGCTCATCGCCTTGGCGGTCGGCACCTTTGTCGGCTTCGCCTCCACGCACCGGTCGCTCTCGAGCTCGCGCGATGCGTACTACTCCGAGTACCGGTTTGGTCACGTGTTTGCCGAGGTCGCGCGAGCGCCACGCACGCTCGCCGAGGGGCTGCGAGCCATCGATGGAGTCGAGAGCCTCGAGCTACGCCTCGCCTCCCCCGGGCTTCTCTCACTTCCGGCGTTCGACGAGCCAGTGTCCGCGCGACTCGTCGGCCTGCCAGCGGTGGGCGAGCCAGAGCTGGGCCTTTTGCACCTGCGCCGGGGACGATGGCCAGAGGCCCGCTCCGAAGATGAGGTCGTCGTCTCCGAAGCCCTGGCCAGCGCGCAGCACCTCGAGCCAGGAGACACGCTGCGCGCCCTCGTGAACGGTCGAACCCTCTACCTCCACATCTGCGGTATCGGCCTCTCGCCCGAGCATGTCTACGAAGTCAGACCAGGCGACATGTTCCCGGACAATCGCCGGTTTGGCGTGCTTTGGCTGCGCAGCAACGTGCTCGAGCAGGCGCTCGGCATGAGAGGCACCTTCAACGAAGCGGTGCTCCGCCTGTCGCGCGGTGTGAGCGAGGACGAGGTCATCGCCGCCGTGGATCGAGCGCTGCGGCCTTACGGGGGACTCGGGGCCTATGGTCACGCTCGGCATGTTTCAGCGCGCTTCATCTCCGAGGAGCTCAAGCAGCTCGAGGCCATGGCCTTCTTCGTTCCGTCCATCTTCATGGCAGTGGCCGCGTTCTTGCTGAACATCATCGTTGGCCGAGTGGTGGCGATTCAGCGAGAGCAGATCGCAACGCTCAAGGCGCTCGGCTACGGCAATCTGCGCATTGGTGTGCACTTCGTGGAGCTTTCGACCCTCATCGTTCTGTTGGGCGCTGCCCTGGGCGTGCTCCTCGGGTACGCCATCGGCGTGTCGATGACGCAGATGTATGCGGAGTACTACCGCTTTGCGACCTTCCGCTACGCCATCTCGGGTCGCGAGATCGCGGCGTCCATTGCTCTCACCCTGCTCGCGAGCATCGCCGGCACGCTCGGCGCCGTGCGGCGGGCCGTGGCGCTGCGCCCGGCAGAGGCCATGCGGCCCGCTTCTCCGGCGACCTTCCGCCGTTCGCTCCTCGAACGGTTGGGCCTTGGGAGGCTGCTCTCCACCTCGGGGCGAATGGTGCTGCGCAACGTGTCCCGCAGGCCGCTGCGAGCGCTATCGTCCTGCGTGGGCATCGCCATGGCCGTGGCCTTGCTCGTCACGGGATTGTTCTTTGGCGATGCCATGAACGTCATCATCGACAATCAGTTTAGAAGGTCCCAGCGACAAGATGTGAGCGTGGTGTTCAACCGCCCCGTGTCCATGGGCGTGGTGCACGAGCTGCGCCACTTTCCAGGCGTGTTGTTCGTGGAGCCGCAACGCGCCGTTGCCGCGACCCTGCGGCATGGACACCGCACGTATCGGGCCGCGATCTCGGGCCTCGTGCGCGAAGGACGACTCCAGCGTGTGCTCTCGACCTCGGCACAGCTCCTGGAGGTCCCAGAGCACGGGCTCATGCTCTCGGAGACGCTGGCCAAGAATATCGGTGTCAAGGTGGGCGACACCGTCGAAGTCGAGCTGCTCGAGGGTCGCCGCAACGCGCCGAGCGCTGTCGTCACAGCCATCGCCGACGAGCCCTTCGGCACCTCGGCCTATGCCTCGATCGACACGGCAAACGCTCTGGCAGGCACCTCGCCGCAGGTCACTTCCGCGCTCTTACAAATCGATGAGCGGCACCGCCTGGAGCTGTATCGAAGGCTCGCGGAGTTGCCGACGGTCGCGGCAGTGTCGAGCCGCAAGGCCATGCTCGCCTCGTTCGACGCCATGACCGAAGAGGTGCTGCTGTTCTTTGCTTTTATCCTGTCGCTCGCTGCCGGGGCCATGGCCATGGGTGTGGTGTACAACGCAGCGCGCATCTCGCTCTCCGAACGGGAGAGGGAGCTCGCGACCATGCGTGTCATCGGCCTGAGTCGAGGCGAGATATCCGTGGTTCTCTTGGGAGAGCTCTTCACTCTCGTGCTCGCGGCCCTACCGCTGGGCTGTGCGCTCGGGTACGGCTTGGCCAAGGCCACGGCCGTCGCTTCGAGCACCGAGATGTACCGCGTGCCGCTCATCGTGACGCCTCGCACCTATGTCTTCGCCATGGCCGTGGTGCTTTTTTCTAGTGCGCTCGTGGCGCTCACGGTCCGGCGCCGCCTGGACAGTTTGGATTTGGTGTCCGTGCTCAAGACCAAGGAGTAGTGACATGTCTCGCACAGCCCAGTGGATTCGACGCGTCATCCTCATCGCCATCGCCGCGGCCGCGGTCATCGGCGTGGCGGCAAGCCTCGGGCCTAAACCCATTTCGGTCGAGGCTGGCACCGCGCTCCGCGGTCCGCTCGTGCTCACCGTGGACGGCGCGGGACGAGCGAAAATGGTCGATAAGCAGACGATATCGGCGCCCGTCGCCGGGGAGCTCGAACGCATCTCTCTTCGCCCCGGGGACTCCGTCACCGCGGACCAGGTGGTGGCTCGGATACTCCCGGCGCTCTCCCAGCCGCTCGATGCGCGCAGCCGCGCCGAGGTCACGGCCAGGCTCGGGGCCGCACGGGCTGGCCTGTCCGAGGCCAATCGCAATGTGGAGCGCGCCCAGATCTCCCTGGAGCTTGCGCGCAGCGAGGCCGAAAGGGCCCGCAAGCTCGTTTCGACCCAGTCGGTGCCTGTCCGCACTCTGGAGCTCGCCGAGGCTGAGGAAAAGGCGCGGGGCGCCGAGCTCGAGCTCGCCAAGACGAGCGTTGGCCGAGTGCGTCTCGAAGCCCAGGCCGTGGCCGCCGCGCTCGGCGATCCGACAAGGTCGAGGACCGCAACAACGCAACCCATCGAGGTGCGTGCGCAAAGCAGTGGAGTGGTGCTGCGCGTTCACAACGACAGCGCTGGACTGGTCCAGCCCGGCTCTCCCCTGCTCGACATTGGCGATCCCAGGGCCCTGGAGCTCGTCGTCGATCTGCCCACCCAATCTGCCGTGCGGGTAAAGGCCGGGGCTGCGGTGAGCGTCGACGGGCTGGGAAATGGCGCTGTGCTTGCTGGCGCTGTGAAGCTCGTCGAGCCCGGGGCGTTCACCAAGGTCACAGCGCTCGGCGTCGAGGAGCAGCGCGTCAACGTCATCGTGGTCGCAGCGGGCGACCTCGAGAAGTGGTCTGTGTTGGGTGATGGCTTTGCCGCAGATGCCCATATCGAGGTGCACAAGGCCGCGGACGTGCTCAAGGTGCCAGCAGGCGCGGTATTCCGAGAAGGGTCAGGCTATGCCGTTTTCACCATCGCAAATGGTCGCGCTCGTCTTGCGCCCATCGAAACCGGAGCCCGGAGCGCCGCCGAAGTGGAGGTGACAAAGGGGCTCGCGCCTGGCGACAAGGTCGTGGTCCACCCGTCGGACAAGCTCGAGGCAGGTCTCGAAGTGCTGGAGGACTAAGGGCTCACGCAAAAATAGCTTCCCAGTTTGGGCAGCCGACGATGCATCTCGTCCAGCGGCGTTGCTCGTCCAGTGAATACCACCAGTATTCCCTCTCCTCGCGCCTTGCTGGCCGAGCGCCTCAGCCACCCAATTCTGGGAACCTATTCCTGCGTGAACCCTAACCCCAACGTGTCATCCTGTGAGGTCATGGTGGCGAACGAACTGTCGCGCCCACGTGACTGGTCCCCATAGCGCCTGCGTCCATTCGGTCGGAACCTCCCCGATATTTCCCAGAAAAATCGTCATTTTTGCAGTTTCACTGCGCTTTCACCAGGTCCTCGCTCCGTTGGTACGAGTGTTGAATAGCATGCTGATCCATGACGCGCCCCGCCGATGCCCAAGGCGCTGCGAAGAGAAACAGACACCCGGGTCTTCCGGCAAAGCGAAAGGAAATCCAGTGAAAAAGCTATTTGTGACAAGCATGATGGGATGTCTGTCGCTGCTCTTGTGTCTCGGCTGCGAGACAGGGGACTCTCTCGAAAATGAGTTCGAGGACGAACCAACCGACAAAGGCACAACCAACAACCTCTATCAGGCAGAGGATTTCACGGCGCAAAACGGGTGTCACGTCGACACCGACAAAGCCGGGTATACAGGCGCTGGGTTTGTGGACTACGGCGGTAATGGCGCCTGGATCGAGCTCAACAACGTCAATGCTGCCCAGGCCGGAGATCACACGCTGGAATTCAGATACGCCACGGCCTCTGGCTCGCGGCAATGCGCCATCTACATTAACGGCGCGAATGTGGGCAATGTGGCGTTTTCCTCCACGAATGCATGGACCAATTGGGGGACGGCGAAGATCACGAAGTCGTTAAAGTCCGGCAATAATACGATTCGCATCGTCGCCAATACCACCAGTGGCGGCCCGAATTTGGACAGTATGAAAGTGGTCAGCAACATCACCGACAACTGCCCGAACGATCCCAACAAAACCGAGCCTGGGAAGTGCGGTTGCGGCGTGCCCGAAGGGACCTGCGACCAGACGACGCCGCAGACACCTTCTGCTGTTGGACGCATTGTGTATCCGTGGAGATCGACCACAGCCATCGTGAAAACAGGCACCTCCTTCCCAGTGTGGTTCAATCAGGGAAGCGGCCAAACGGTGGTTTCCGTCACACTCAAGAGCGCCTACAAAACAATCCGGAACAACCCCATGACAAAACAATCTGGAAGCTGGGTCTACGACAAGCTCTCTGGAAACAAGTACAACACCCTGATCACCGTGACCGTGCCGGACGCAGTGCCTGAAGACCGGTACGACCTCGTCCTCGAAACCACAACTGGGACCGTCACATCAGCCGGCGCTGTCAAAGTGCTCAAGGCGTTCAAGTCAGAGTACTACATCGTGCACATGTCCGATGGCCACCTGAATCAATCCGGTTATGACTCCGACGTTCTGTGGAAAAGAAAATCCGCCATGATCGACATTGCGAATATCATCGACGCGGAGATCATCATCGAAACGGGCGACAACATGTACAACGTCATCAATCACCCGGAAAGAGAGGGGTATTACTTTGTCGGCAACCCATCCCTGGGCACCAAAGGCATGGCCAAAGCCTCGGCTGCGACGTTCCTGGTTCCCGGCGATCACGATGGATTGCGAGGAAATGACTTTACCCAAGGAACGGTCCAGGAGAATTCGAAGTTCTTCAATCAGTATTGGGGAGTACAAACAAGTGTTTTCAAATACGGCGATGGCAGGTTTGTGATGTTGAATAACGGATGGGACTGTTCAAAAACCGGCGCCGGAGCTCAT
>JALOQD010000093.1 GCA_025453525.1 Myxococcota bacterium | reverse complement strand
ACGACCTCGCGTGTCAAAACCGCCCGAGAGGGAACCTGCAAGGACAGGGCCGCCACCCCTTTGCGTATCCCGCTGCGCAACCATCCATCCAGCGCCAGGGCCAGACCTTCCCTGTGATCTGGACGGGAGGATCTCCTTGCCCAGATCAAAGCCTCTGTCCCGTTCCGGTGCACCATATTGTATCGAAACATACTGTCGGCGATGCTCGCGGAGTCCGCACCGTGACGCAACCTGGAGCGCTCGAGCCATCTGCTTTCCGAGGCGATTTCGCCTTGGTCGTCGCCACCTGAGGAGGAATAGGCCGCAATGGTCAAGTGATGCGCGATGTCGACAGTGGCCGCGTCCTCGAAATAGCGACTCGCGATTTGGCTTTGGTCTTGCATTTCCGAATCCGCGATGCAAATCAGGCGATCAAAAAACGTATCTCGTCGCGAGCAGATCGGACGATTGTCTGGCGAGCACCCGTCCCTTGCGGGAAGAAACCTGGCCAGGACGCGCACCACCGGATCTTCGCTTTTGAGCCAGGAACATCTGTACCCGTCCGCACCGAGGAAAGCATCGCCCGAACGGGTCAACGCCAGAACCAGTTTTTCTCGCTCGGAATCCGGCACAAGGCGCATGTCGGGAATCTTGATCTGATTTCGGCACGATTCGGAAGCCAGGGAGAGCGCGCACGTCGAGTACTGATACGCGACAGAATAGAGCGAAGTGCTTGCAGCCGCGTCGCGGTCCAGGGCGATCCGGTCGATTCGCGCAAACAACCCTGACTCGAACGCGCGCTCGGCCATCGACGAGAGCCAGCAAACGCGACGGTCCCCTTGGCATTCCTCGCCTCTCGCAACCTCAGGGAGCGGCGCTCCGTCATTTTTGAAGATGAGCGTCTGAAGAGCGAACGTGGTCTCCTCGATCGCCGCCTCGAAGCCACTGGACTGGGCTTCGTAACGCCAAATCGGATTGAGCTCACCGAAGTTCGTCAGGGTGGAAACGAGGAGGTGCTTTTCTCCTCGCTTCGAGTATCGCAGTGAAAGCAGGCGGTCGAAGCGCTTGTCCCCGGAAAAGCGCCCTGCAAGAGAGCTATCCTCTTGGCTTAGGGTATCGGCAATCCTTTCGGGGAGGTCGGCGACGACGATCGGAGCCATGCGCGGGTCGAGCGCCAGGTACTTTGCCGCCAGAGTAGACAAAGCTTCTTCGAGCCACTCCTCGTTGGGGTTCTTGAATTCAATCGCCGCTGAGGCCACGGCGATCGAATCGGCGGCGCGGAGCTGTTCTGTCGGCTTGGGCTCTCTAAGGGCAAACAGGGCGATCGCGATCATGGCGCTCAGAGAAACCCCAAGGATGAGAGCCAGGCCCAGTCTGTGGCGGAGCGAGGATGAACGATTGTCACGAGCGCCCAACCTCCGCCCTGCCGTGGTCTGCGATCGCTGCACGTCCTCTTCGTTGACGGAGAGTCGGACGCGAGAAATCGAGGAGCCGAGGTCCGGCCCTGCCATGGCCAGGATGAAATCCCACGCAGAGCTGAAGCGCTGTTCCGGCTTTTTGGATAGGCCCCTCGCCAGTGCAGCGACGGTGTGGTGCGGCAGTCCGGGTAGGTTCTCCGCTGAAATGGGAGGGGGCGCGTGAACGATCTTCCAGGCGAGTCGATGGAGGATGTCGTCGTCGAAGACGGTTCGCGCCGTGAGCATTTCGTAGGCCACCGCAGCGAGAGCATAGATGTCGGCGCGCCCGTCCACCCCGGATTGGCTGAACTGCTCAGGCGCCATATAGAGCGGCGTTCCCACAAGCCCTTCGCCCTGCCCGAGGTCGAGCGTCGGATTCCCCATGTGCGATATGCCGAAATCGAGGATCTTGAGCTCGCCGCTTTCCGTCACAAAGAGATTGGCGGGCTTGAGATCCCGGTGCACGATGCCAGCCCGGTGCACGCAGTCCAGCGCATCGGCTGCGCCAGCGAGCAATTTGACCACCCTTTCGAGCGAAAGAAGACCGAATTTCAATAGGAGCGCATCCAAGGGATACCCTTCGAGGTACTCCATCGTGATGAACGGCGACCCGTCTGGGGCGAAGTCCAGGTCGAAAACCTTGACGATATTCGGATGAAAAAGATCGGACGCGATCATCGCTTCTTGTCGCAGACGCTCGAGCGCGTTTCCATCCTCGAACATCGCCTCTTTTCTGAGGAGTTTCACAGCGCGAATGCGATCGAGGCCGATATGGCGAACCCTGAGCACAACACCCATCGCGCCGTACCCAATCACTTCCATGACTTCGAATTTCTCACCCAAATCATAACGAGTGGAAACGATTCGACGGCTTTCGGAGAGGAGGTGTTTCGACAGGAAGTCGTCCGTCTTCCCCGCGAAGTAGGATTGGGTTTCTTTCATCGAGTTCTCTAAATCCCGTTTAAGTGTTCGTGAAATAGTCCCATTCGCGGTCTCAGGCGGTCTGCTCTTGTATTCCCCCGAACCATGACCGCCGCGCAGACATCGAAGGCTCTGTTGCCACGCGCTCGTCCAGCCATGCGTGCCTCCTTGCTTGCGGGGGAGATTACCGCCTCGATGTGCCGTATCCGGGATGGCGTTGTGACATTCTCGCTGCAACGTAGCGCCGAGGAAATGTGTTTGGAGCCTTTAGGCGGGAATCGCTCTTGCCTGCCAGGTCACTCGCCTGAAAACCCGGGCAAAATGGAGAGCACGGAGTCTCGCCTGTACGCGCGGGAATCTCGGGGAAGTCGCACCGTGAACGTGGAACCCTGGCCAGGTTCACTGTGCACCTCGATCTCTCCTGCATGGGCCTGGACGATGCGGCGCACCATGGAGAGTCCTAGCCCAGTGCCTTCGTAGTCCTTTTTCACCGCGGACGAGCGAAAGAAGTCCGCAAAGAGCTTGGCTTGGTCTTCGGCCGAGATGCCGATGCCCTGGTCCTTGACGCTGAGCACCAGCCATTCTTGCGTCGACTCGGCCTTGATTTCGATCTCCTTGCCTTTGGGCGTGTACTTGATGGCGTTGGACACGAGGTTCTCGAGGAGTTGGGCCATTCGATCTGGAGCCAAAAGAACCTTTGGCAAATCGTCGGCGATCACCAGCCGGAGCTGTTGGTTCTTTTCGGTAGCGCGCACGAGGTAATCGTCTACTACGTGCGTGAGCAGAGGAGCGAGGTCGGCGAAGCGGAGGTTCTCGCGGATTTCGCCGCGCTCCACGGCCGTGAGGCTGAGGATGTCGGCGATGAACCTGGACAAGCCGTCCACGCGGGCTTTGCAGCGCTCGAGGATTTCACCCTGCTTTTCGTTGATAGGGCCTGCGTAGCCGGCGGCGAGCGTCTGCAAGTAGCTCGAAACCGCGGCCAGCGGCGCTTTGAGATCGTGGGTGGCGACGGCGAGAAGTCCGCGGCGCAGTTTGTCTACGCGCATGAGCTTTGCGTTTTGACGCGCTCTGTCCTTGGCGAGGGTGATGATTTGATCTCTACGCCGAGAGCGTTCGTTCATGATGACGACCATAAAAGCAGAGAGCACCATCACCACCAGGGTCAACGCGGCTGGCAAGCCGAGGACGAAGAGCCAATTGCTCACAGCCTCCACGTCGCCGAGCAACTCCCGAACATGATAGTGGTGGAGCCAGCCGAGCTTCTCCGTCACCCCGAGCGCGAACACGGCCAGGGCCACGTTGAACGCCGCCAGGGCCACGGCAAAGGCTTCGTACAGAAGCCCGGCAATGACGACGTGGAGCAGAAACAAGAGGACAAAGGGGTTCTCCAGACCACCTGAGAAATGCAGCAGCAGAAATAGAGCGATTTGGTCGAGGGTTGTTTGCGTCAGCGCGACGACGAGCGCTCGTCGGTGCCTCGCTCTAGTGAATTCGGCCTCTGGAGAAAAGCCGCGGTCCTGCTCCACAAAAAAAGTAAGGGCTATGTTGTAGACGCAGATGCCGATGACGACACCGTACAGGGCCATGTACGGCAAATCGAAACCGAGGATGAGCTGGCAGCACGCCAGAACCGCGGCAGTGGAGGCGGCTGCCCCCCACCGCAGCTTGATGAACATGTGGAGAAAATAGGAGAGCTCCATGGTGCGCGGCGAGGTGGCCGGTTGATTCTCATCAGATGTCATGATGCGTTCATTATGAATTCACCTCGTGCTCGAGCGCAAGGGATGTCCGTCTTGCTCGGCCAGAAGAAGATGGATACTATTGGTCGGCGTTTTGAGCGCGGCAACGACAACCTTATAAGGAGAACACCATGTCCTATCCGGTCGACACCCTGGAGCCCAAGCTCGTGTGGAAGTATTTTGACGAGATCCGCAAGATCCCCCATGGCTCGGGCAACGAGAAGGCCCTGGGCGAGGCGATCGTGCGCTGGGCCAAGGAAAAGGGGTGCGGGGCCGACGTCGATAAGAAGGGCAATGTCGTCGTGCGCATTCCGGCCACGCCGGGCAAGGAAGCCGCGCCCATCGTGGTGCTTCAAGGCCACCTCGACATGGTGTGCGAGAAGAACTCGGACAAGGTCTTCGATTTCTTCAAGGACACGGTGTCCTTTGTGCGGGACGGGGACTGGATCAAAGCCGACGGGACGACCCTCGGCGCGGACAACGGCATCGGCGCTGCGACAGCCCTGGCGTTCCTCGAGGACAAGAGCGCTGCGCACGGGCCGCTGGAGCTGCTTTTCACGGTCGAAGAGGAGATCGGTCTCTTCGGAGCTGCGGCGCTGGAACCAGGCTTCCTCAAGGGACGCCTGCTCTTCAACCTCGATTCCGAGGAAGATGGCGTGTTCTACGTGGGATGCGCAGGCGGGCGCGACTCCAACCTCTGCCTCCCCATGGCACGAGAGAAGGGTTCGGCGGATCATACCGCCTTCGCCGTCGAGGTGAAGGGCCTGCGCGGTGGGCATTCGGGTCTCGACATCATCCACAACCGCGGGAATGCCATTCGGCTGCTGGGCCGAGCCATTGAACAGGCTCGTGGCGACATCGACGTTTGCCTCGCCTCTCTCGAGGGCGGCGACAAGCACAACGCGATTCCCCGGGAAGCTCGAGCCATCATTACGGTGAAAACTGGAAGTCAGGAGGCACTCAAGGGCGTGTTTGCCGCTGCGCTCGCTGGCTTTCGCGACGAGTTCGCCGCTGCAGAACCAGAGCTGTCCCTCGGGCTCGCGCCCTGTCCCATGCCCGCCGAGGTCATGAGCTCGACGAGCACTACGAGCGTTCTTTCTCTCGTGTTGGGACTGCCGCACGGCGTGCTCGCCATGGTGCGCGGGATGGACGGCATGGTCGAGACCTCGAGCAACGTGGCTCGGGTCCGCACCGAAACCGATGCCTTCACGGTGCTGTGCAGCTCTCGCTCGCCGGTGGCGTCGTCCCTCGATGGCGTCATCGTCCAGATCCGCAGCGTGGGACGGGCGTGCGGCGCGCAGGTCAAGAACAACACCGGCTACCCAGGATGGAAGCCCAACCTCGAGTCCACCATGCTCGCGAGAGCCAAGGAAACGTGGAAAGCCATGGAAGGCAACGAGGCCAAGTTCCAGGTCATTCACGCCGGCCTCGAGTGCGGTATCATCGGCGAGCGCTATCCGGGAATGGACATGATCTCCCTCGGACCGACCTTGCAAAATCCCCATTCGCCAGACGAGCGCGTGAGTATCTCGAGCGTCGGGCGTTTTTACAGATTCGTCCGTGACTTCCTCAGCGCATTGGCGAAGGGCTGATGGAATCCCCAACAAGGCGGTGAACGATCCCCACCATGGAAATAAGCACCTTCATCATTGGAGCGGTGAGCCCCTTGGGCGCGACGCTTCTCCATCATCTCGTCAAAACGACGTCTGAGCCCATCCTCATATTGGATGAGTCCTCAAAGGTCGCTGCGCTGCGTGATCTCGTCCATCACTACGGCTCCGAACGAGTGGAGATGGCGTTCTCCGACCCGCTGTCGGGATTCGAGTCTCTGCGGCCAGAGCTGCAGGAGGCGCTAAGGCACAATGTTAGGTTCATCTATAATCTGGCCTTTGATTGTGATCGAAGGCGTTCGGCATCGGCTTTGCATCGGGCCAACGACTCAGCCGTGCGCTTTGCCCTGTCCTTGGCGAGCATGGCCGAACACTTGTTGGCTCTCGTTTCCGTCACCGACGTCGGCCTAGCCGGTGACTACCCAGGGCGTTTTTACGAGTCTTGGATGGACGTGTCTCAGCGTTCCCTAGACGCGGTCGATGCCTCGAGCCTAGAGGCCGAGAAAGCGCTCGTCGCTTCGGGGCTTCCCGTGATTCGCGCGCGCATCGGATTGCTCTCAGACCCTGACCCTGATTTGTTCGATGCAGCCGATTGGCCCAGCGCGGCGCGGGTATTGGTGCCGACCCTGCCCCTCTTGCGGCGTCTGCCGAGAGTTCTTTCCATTCCGACCATCGTGGACGAAGGGAGCCTCGCGCCGCTGTCGCCTTTGCCCTGGACTGCCCAGGCCCTCGCTGTGCTGGCGGGGGATGGCGAGGCGGTCGGAAAAGCGGTTCACATGGTTCTGGGTGAACCGGTCCCCATGACCTCCTTGCTCTACGAGCTTCACCAAGTCGTAGGAGGCGCCCGCGTCAAGGGCGGTTTGCCGGTTCATCTGCTCGATTCTCTGGCGGAGATGCCAGGCATCAGCGAAGCCCTGCGCCGCAGATTCGACCAACTCTCCAGTTTGTGGACCCCTCATCGCTATTGCCTCTCGCGAAACGATCTCGATACGACGGTCGCACAGAGCCTGCTCGGGAAAACCCTTCCCCAGCCTCGGTGGGACGACGCTAGGTTGCTTTTTTTCAGACATAGGGGATAACTAAATCTACCCATTGTTCAAAGACGTTGGGTATCTATACGCTCTTACATCGGAGGCAGTCATACCCGGTGATCTTCGGTAAGTACCAGCTCCTCGAGCTTCTCGGACGCGGCGGCATGGCCGAGGTGTTCAAAGCCAAGTCCTATGGGGTCGAAGGATTCGAGAAGCTGCTCGTGATCAAGCGCATTCTGCCGAACCTGACCGACAACGAGCGTTTCGTCGAGATGTTCATCAACGAGGCCAAGATCGCGGTCTCGCTCAACCACGCGAACATCGTTCAAGTTTTCGATCTCGGGAAGGTCGGCGATTCCTATTACATCGCCATGGAGTTCGTGCAGGGCATGGACCTGGCGACCATGGTCAAGAGCCTCACCCGGATGAACCGCAAAATGCCAGTGGACCTCGTGGGGTTCATCGGCTCCGAGGTGGCCAAGGGTCTGGACTACGCCCATCGCCGCCGAGATCAGAACCTGCAGCCTCTCAACATCGTTCACCGCGATATCAGCCCTCACAATGTTCTTCTTTCGTTTGAAGGGGAGGTGAAGATCACCGACTTCGGCATCGCCAAGGCCAAGAGCAGCCTGGCGGAGCACGACGAAGGCATGGTCAAGGGCAAGTACGCGTACATGGCGCCCGAGCAGGCCAAGAACCGACCCGTCGATCGCCGCGCCGACGTGTTCTCTCTGGGCGTCGTGCTCTACGAGGCCCTGTCTGGAACCAACCCACTGCGGGGTGGAACTGCTCCAGAGATCATCCGCCGCGCTCAGATCCGCAAATACCCCGCTCTGCACGAGATGGTCGACTGCGAGCACGTCGACAAGGAGTTGTCCGAGCTCATCTGGAAGTCCATGGCGCCAGAGCCAGAGGACCGGTTCGCCGACGCGGGTGAGTTCTACGAATCGCTGATCTCGTATTTGTACGGGACAGGCAGGCGAGTCGGGGCTCATTCCCTGGCGGCGTTTCTCTCCGAGCTCGGCGCCGAGTCCGTGAAACCCGAGCAAACGATCCAAGGCGAAGCGCGGATCATGGCGGCTTTTGGCAGCTCTGCGCGGACCTCGGTGACAGGCAGCGATTCGGATGTCATGGAGCTCGACCCGTCGGAAATCACGTCCATTCAGGTGCCAACCTCGGGGGCGCTCGACGAACAGAGCGTCAGCACCGATTCGCGCGGCCTGGCCGCAGAGCTGCGGGACGTGACAGTGCTCGCCCTGGAGTTCATCGGGCCGCCCATGCCCACTTTCATGCTCGCTAGGCTCAAGTCGACAATCGAGCTCGACGGCGGAACGGTCGTGGATGCGCGCTCGGATCTGATGGTGGGGTTCTTCGGGCTCCAGGCCGCGGATGGTCGAGATACCCAGGACGCGATGGGATGCGCCCTCAAGCTGGAGCGGGTGACCGGCGTCTTGTCCGAGACCGTCGCCTTACCCCAGATCGGCCTGGGTGTGCTACCGGATAAGATCGTCATCACGGCACTCGGGACTCCGAGGGAGGACGACGTTTACTTCGCCGCGATATCTGGAGCTCGCGCACTGGCGCGCCGGGGTATCGGCACTGTGCTGACTTCGCCAGCCGGACGTGAGCTCGGCGCCTCGAGCTTTCGTTTCGAGGCGCTCAACCCCAGCAATGTGGCTGGGACAGAAACCACCCTGTGGAAGGTGGTGGGCCCTCGCCCGGTCGCCGAGAGCTACGGCCGCCTGTTCGGAAGGCGCGATACCCTCCGCTTCATCGGCGAGATCCTTGCGCTCGTCAGCCGCAGTAGCGGTCGCGTGCTCATCATCAACGGAGAGGCTGGCACTGGCAAGACGCGCATCGTGCACGAAGTGCGGCGGCGTCTCCACAGCGGCGGTCACGACGTGGGGTGGTACGAGACCATCTGCGCGCCCTGGCGCCACGCCACGCCCTTTGCCGCGGTGGCTGGAATGTTCCGCGCCATCTTGGGTATTGGCGAGATCGAGCCCGAGGCCGAGTTGCGCCGTCAAGTGGAGCGCTTGCGTGAGTTGGGGCTCATCCCAGAAGAAATCGAAGCCATCTCGGGGCTCCTGGGACTCTCGACCGAGCATTCCGTGGGGCCTGAGGAGCGCGCCAGGCAATTGCGTGCCGCTCTGATTCGCGCATCGTCCAGCCTGGCCTCGGACCGGATGACCATTCTGTTCTGGGACGACCTGGCGTACGCCGACAAGGAATCCCTCGAGGTGTTGTACCAGCTCTGCCGGGCCGCGGTATATCTGCCCTTGCTCGTGGTGCTTGCCCATCGCACCGGTTTCGAGCTCTCCTTTGCGACCGATGCGGCTGGCCATACGGTTGCGCTCGGCCCTTTGTCCGAGAACGACTCCAAACGCCTTGCCCTGTCTCGCATGGAAGCGCGCC
The DNA here is from genome assembly GCA_025453525.1 of Myxococcota bacterium. Taxonomy (GTDB): domain Bacteria; phylum Myxococcota_A; class Polyangia; order JAAYKL01; family JAAYKL01; genus JALOQD01. The sequence continues at coordinate 7,543 of JALOQD010000093.1, read as the reverse complement.
GCGCTCCAGAGGAGCTGCTCATCGATGTGGCTCTCAAGAGCGGGGGCAATCCGCTCTACGTCGAGGAGTATGTCAAGGCGCTGGTGTCCAAGGGGGCCATTCGCGTGGTCGGTGGCGAGGCCGCGTACAACCCGGCCGTGAGTCAGGGAGACGTCCCCAAGACCTTGCGTGGCCTCGTCGGCGCCCGCATCAAGAGCCTTCCGGGCGAGCAACGCGGGCTCATGCAGCGAGCCGCCATCATGGGCCAAAGGTTCAACGTGGATTTACTCGCCGTCATCACGGGCCTCGAGACTGGGGAGCTACGACCTCATCTCCAAGGTCTGAAGGAGGCTGGGCTGCTTCAGCGCCTCTCGACGAGCGAGTATGCGTTTTCATCCGACCTCGTGCGCGACGTGGTGTGCGACGGCATCGTCTTTTCCATTCGCCGAGAAATTCATGCCACGATAGGGCGGGCCATCGAGGAGATGTTCACCGATCGGCTCGACGAGTTCGTGGAGCGACTGGCCGTGCACTTCCGCGAAGGCGGCGAGCGAAAAAAGGCAGTGGACTACCTGATCCGAGCCGGGGCCAAGGTCGCGGCGGAGTTCTCCTATCAGGCAGCGCTCGATTACTACCTCAAGGCCTTGGACCTGCTCCAGAACGTTCCCCGGCCAGATCTCGACCGTATCCTCTCGGTCTACCTGCCCATCGGCCGTCTGGCTGTGAAGACCAATGCCCTCAAGCTCGGCATCGAGAAGATGCGGCTCGCCGAAGAGCTGGCCGAGGAGATCGGCGATCGAAGCACGCTCGTGCAGATCATGCAGCTTTCGGCCGAGCTCAATGCCCGGGCCGATCGCTATGTCGAGTCCCAGCAGTACTTCCAGCGCGCCATCGAGCTATCGGACACCCTGGGCGACACCTCGACCCGAGCCGCGGTCCGCGCCACAGCCGGCCACGTCTATTTTCGCACGGGCGATCTCAAGAAGGCAGCGCCTTACTATCGCGAGAGCATCGACATCATTCGCACGGTGCAGCCTTTGGATGCCAACCTCCTCGTGAGCTCCATGGCCCAACTCGCCAAGGTCGAATCCAACGGAGCTGAGCTCGAGGCGGCCCGGGCGACCTTGGCCGAGGCCGAGAAGCTCATGGAATCGGTGACGAGCCCCACCACGCGTTGCGAGTTGGAACAGGCCAAGGGCCAGTACTTCAACATGATTGGCGACCTCGAGCGCTCCATTGTGCATACCTCCCGCTCACTGGAGATCGCCCGAGAATACGATTTGAAGGATCTCATTGCCAAGGACGCCCACAACATCGGAGACGCAAGCCTGGCCTTCGGCGATTACCGCAAGGCTTACACCTTCCTGCGGATGTCCCAAGAGGTGGCTGAGAGCATCGAGCACGAAGTGCTCATCAACCTCAATACTATTTTCTTGTCCTTTATTGATGCGCTGAAGTTCGGAAGCAACGAGGGCCTGACGCAGCTCAAGAAGGCCCTCGAGGTCGCCAGCGAGCGCAACACGGTCTGGGAGCAGATTCAGGTTCATTTCTTCCTCGGTCGCATTTTCTTCGAACGCGAGGATTACGTCACTGCCCGAAAGCACCTCGAACAGTCCATTCGCATCGGTCGAGCTGCGGAGAACAAGGTCTACGACGCCAGAGCCGTGGATCTGCTCGAACAGCTCGCCGAGCTCGACAACAAGAGCCCACATTAGTTTTCGCACGAGAGCCTGGACGAGAACCGGGGCGCGTTCCTCCCTTGTGCCCCGCTTTGGAAATTCGTTCCAAGACACGAGCAGCAGGGGCGATTCTCCTCCGCGCCGCCCACGAAGTCCCTCCTAAGACCGTTGACCTGGTTTCGCGAGCGGAGTAGAAGGAGCGCGGGATGACGAATGTTATTTCACGACACAATCCAGACATGGTCTCTGGAATTTGTACGTTCAAATAAGAGAGGAGAGCGCATGGACCTGCTCGTGATCGTGCTTTTAGCGATGCTCACGGAGAATTACGTGCTCGCCAAGTTCCTCGGCATCTGCCCCTTTCTCGGTGTCTCCAAGCGGATGAGCACAGCGTTCGGGATGTCCGCGGCCGTCTTGTTCGTGATGGTCGTCGCCTCCTTGCTCACCTTTGCGATTCAAGAATTCGTGCTCGTGCGCTTTGGAGTCGAGTATCTCCAAACCATCGCGTTCATCCTGGTCATCGCTTCCACGGTGCAGCTCACCGAGATGGCCATCCAGAAGATGTCGCCGGTGTTGTACCAGGCGCTGGGCATCTTCCTGCCCCTGATTACGACCAACTGCGCGGTGCTTGGCATCGCGGTGCTCAACGTGCAACGCGGCTATGGACTCATCGAGGTCATCGTCAACTCCATCGGCGCCTCGCTCGGATTCGGAGTCGCCCTGCTGCTCTTCGCGGGTCTGCGCGAGAAGCTCGAGCTGCGCAACGTGCCAGAGGCGTTCCAGGGGCCGGCCATTGCCCTGGTGACCGCTGGAATCCTCTCCCTGGCGTTCATGGGTTTTGCCGGGCTCGCGCCGGCGAGCTGAAAGGCGGGTGCGCACGATGTCTTCTGTAATCATCATTGCAGTGATCGTCATGTCCGGCGTGGGTGTCGTCATGTCCGCGATGCTCGCCGTGGGACGCAAGGTGTTCGCGGTGGAGGTGGACGAGCGGCACGAGAAGCTGATGGAGATTTTGCCCGGCGCCAACTGCGGCGGATGCGGTTATCCAGGATGCTCTGGCTATGCCGCTGCTCTCGTCGAGGGCAAGGCTGTTCCATCGGCCTGTCCTCCTGGCGGAGCAGAGGTCTCTTCGGCCATTGGAAAAATCATGGGCGTCGAGGTCTCGCTGCAAGAGCCCAAGGTCGCTATCGTGGCCTGTGCCGGCGATCCGACCCTCGCTCCGGAGCGCGCGGCCTATCTTGGCGTTTCGACCTGCGCTGCGGCTCACGCGGTCGCAGGTGGATTCAAGGCCTGTACGCACGGGTGCCTGGGTCTCGGTTCGTGTCAATCGGTTTGCAAGTTCGACGCGATCGTCATGACCGCAAACAAGCTCGCCGTGGTCCGCGCCGATAAGTGCACCGGTTGCGGCGCCTGCCTAGAGGCCTGTCCGCGCGCGATTATCCGGCTCGTTCCCAAATCGCAGGATTTGCATGTGCTGTGTTGCAACCCGGACAAGGCCAAGGACGTCAAGGCCGTGTGCCAAGTGGGTTGCACGGGCTGTAAGCTGTGCACCAAGCAGTCGCCGAGATTCGTCGTCGACGGATTCCTCGCGCGGGTCGACTGGGCCGTGGAGGGCGATATTCCCCGCACGGTTTCTTTCGTCTGCGCTCCAGGGGCGATCTTTGACGCGCGTCAAAATAAGATTCTTCCCTGGATCACCGAACCCTCTGAGCGCCGGGATTTCGAGAAGAAGGTGGAGCTCTGGAAGGAAGAGGAGAAGGCGCGCAAGGCAATGGCCAAAGCAGGCGCGGGTGGAGACGGCGACCAGAAGCCGGCTCGCCAGCCCAAAGCGCAAAGCGCCGTGGAAAACGCAGGAGGGCAGGCATGAAGGCTCTGACGTTCCGCGGAGGCGTGCACCCGCGTTACAACAAGGATCGCACCGCAGGAGTCAAGACCGCTTTGCTCGCGCCGCCCAACGAGGTGGTGATTCCCATGACGCAGCACATCGGTGCACCGGCCAAGCCCGTGGTGGAAGCCGGCGCGCAGGTGCTCGTCGGCCAGGTCGTGGGAGAGCCGGTCGGGTTCGTGTCTGCGTTCATTCACTCGTCGGTCTCTGGAAAGGTCAAGGCGGTCGAGCCCAGACCCTCGATGAGCGGTGTGCCCGCGATGAGCGTGGTCATCGAGAACGACTCCCAGGATAGTGCAGCGCCCATGAAGGGACGGGGCGAAAACTGGGGAAAAGCCAGCAAGGACGAGCTCAAGGAGCTCGTTCGTCGAGGTGGTCTCGTGGGCATGGGTGGCGCGGCCTTTCCCACTCACGTCAAGCTCTCTCCCCCGCCGGACAAGGGCATCGATACGGTCATCCTCAACGGCGCAGAGTGCGAGCCGTTTTTGACCTCGGACCACCGCCTCATGCTCGAGCGTCCCAAGGCCGTTGTGGAGGGCTGCCGCATCGCCATGGCCATCCTCGGCGCCGCGCAAGGCGTCATCGGCATCGAAGCCAACAAGCTCGACGCCATCGGCGCCATGACCGAAGCGGTCAAGGGCACGAGCATCCGCGTGCAGCCTCTGGAGATCAAGTATCCCCAGGGCGCGGAAAAGCAGCTCATCGACGCTATCCTCGGTCGCGAGGTGCCCAGCGGCGGGCTGCCCATGGACGCGCGAGTCGTGGTGCAGAACGTCGGTACAGCCGCGGCCATCGCCGATGCCGTGATCGACGGCAAACCGCTCTACGAGCGAGTGGTCACGGTGACTGGCTCGGCGATCAAGGAAGCCAAGAACCTCATTGTCCGGGTCGGCACGCCAGTGACTCATATCGTCGAAGCCTGCGGCGGAGTTTCGGGCGAGCTCGGCAAGCTCATCTGTGGCGGCCCCATGATGGGCAATGCGCAGCACACCGATCTCGTGCCGGTCACCAAGGGCACGAGCGGTCTTCTGTTTCTCTGTCCGGCCGAGGTGGATACTCGACCCGCCGATCCGTGCATCCGCTGCGGGCGCTGCGTGCGCGCGTGTCCGATGCGGCTCATGCCCACCGAGCTCGCCAAGCTTTCCGCCGTCGGCCGCACGAGCGAATCCGAAGCATTTGGGATCCTGGACTGCATCGAGTGCGGCTCTTGCTCCTACGAGTGCCCGTCCCGGCTGCCGCTCGTGCAAGAAATCCGGCTGGGAAAATCCGCCATCCACGCGGCCCGCCGCAAACAATCGAAGAAGTAGGGGAGGCACTGGACAACCATGGATAAAAAGCTCTTCGTCTCCTCGTCGCCCCACGTTCACGGCCAGGTGTCGACGCCGGCCATCATGTGGACCGTGGTTTTGAGCCTGCTTCCGGCGACGCTTTGGTCGTTCTACCTTTTCGGTTTGCCGGCCGTCACGGTCGTGCTCGGCACGGTGGCGCTCACCGCCGCTTTGGAGGCCATCTCGAATAAGGTCGCCGGAGGGCCCTTGGCGCTGCGCGACGGCTCGGCCGTGCTCACTGGACTGCTCCTGGCCCTCACCTTGCCGCCGGGTCTGCCCTTGTGGATGTGTGGCGCCGGCGCGTTCGTTTCGGTCGTCGTGGCCAAGGCCTTCTTCGGTGGCCTGGGCCAGAATCTCTTCAACCCAGCCATGACAGGCCGCGTGTTCTTGCTCATCGCCTTTCCGGCAGCCATGACCAAGTGGCTGGTGCCGCGCGGCACGGGGGAGAGCCTGCTCGGTCATCCGGTGACCGCGTACGACACAGCGGGCAAGCTCGTGGAGCTCACCTCCGCCAAGGTGGACGCCATCACCGCGGCCACGCCGCTCGGCCTCCTCTGCGAAAAGGGCGCGGGGGCCGTGGCCGCCATCCAAAACAGTCCGGACCTGTTCATCGGCCAGCTCAATGGCTCCCTCGGAGAGACGTCAGCCGCCTTCCTGCTCCTCGGTGGACTGTTTCTGCTCGTCCGCCGCATCATCACCTGGCACATCCCGGTGGCCTATATCGGGACCGTCGCGGTCATCGCCGCCATCACCCACGCGGTCGACCCGGCGCAGTACGCGAGCGTCGCGTTCCATGTGTTTACGGGCGGATTGATGATCGGCGCTTTTTTCATGGCCACGGACTACGTCACGAGCCCCATGTACCCCATGGGCAAGCTCATCTTCGGCGTGGGTTGCGGCGTGCTCACCATGGTCATCCGGTTGTGGGGCGGCTACCCCGAGGGCGTGTCGTTCGCCGTGCTCTTGCTCAACGCCTGCGTGCCCATCATCGACAACGCGACGAGGCCCAAGAAGTTCGGTCTCACCAAGCTGGCGGCGGCCTGACGAAGAGGAGGCCAGAAGAACATGCCAGAAACCATCAAGATGCTCATCGTGCTCACGGGGATTTCGGCCTTTGCCGGACTGTCCCTGGCCGCGTTCAACGACCAGACAAAGGACGCCATTGCCGCGAGCGAGCGGGAGAACACCCTGCGCACCGTGCGCAAGGTCCTGCCGACGTCCGATGATCCCAACCCCTGCCAGAAGTACGAACCTCGCTTCGACAACAAGCCCGACGAAGATATGGTTTGCGTGGACGGCGTCACCATCTACCGAGCGCGCAAGGGCTCTGAGATCGTGGGCCTGGCCTTTGCGACCACGGGCGATCGCGCGTATTCGGGAAAGTTCAACCTGCTCGTGGGCCTCGATTCGAGCGGCAAGGTGATCGGCGTGGAGGTGCTGCGGCACGCCGAGACGCCGGGCCTGGGCTCCAAGATCGAAGACTGCAAGTGGCGCGACCAAATCATCGGCAACGACCCCAAGACCATGGTTTGGAAGGTGCGAAAAGACGGCGGTCCCATCGATCAAATCACTGGAGCGACCATCTCCTCGCGAGCCATGCTCGACGGAGTGCAGGACGCTCTCACGCTCATCGAGCAAAAGAAGGACGCCATCATGAACGCCGCGCCGCTGCCGGCCGGGGAGGTGTGCAATGGCAAATAAGACCTCGCTCCTCGGGGAGATCACCAAGGGGCTGTGGAAGGAGAACCCCATCCTGGTGCTGCTCCTCGGCTGCTGTCCGACCCTGGCTGTTAGCACGCTGGCGTACAACGGCCTCGGCATGGGGCTGGCGACCATGGTGGTTCTCGTGGGCTCGAACTTTCTCATCTCGCTCATCAGGCCCATCGTGCCCAAGAGCGTGCGTATCCCCATCTACATCGTCGTGATCGCGACCTTCGTGACCATCGTGGACCTTCTTCTCAAGGCGTATCTCGTCGAGCTGTCGCGCAATCTCGGCATCTTCGTGCCGCTCATCGTGGTCAACTGCATCATCCTGGGCCGCGCCGAGGCGTTTGCCGCGCGCAACACCGTGGGACGCTCGGTCTTGGACGGCATCGGCATGTCCCTGGGCTTCATGGCCGCGTTGCTCGTGCTCGGCTCTATCCGAGAAATCCTCGGCGCAGGCACCCTGACGCTGTGGGTCATGGGCGAGACCGTGGTGAAGTTCAACCTACTGGGCGAGAACTACCCTGGAATCCTCGTGATGATCCTGCCCCCTGGCGCGTTCATAGCCCTCGGTGTGCTGCTCGCCATCCGCGCCAAGATTCAAAAGCGCCTCGACACCGCCCGTTCATAAAAGCGAAGATACGGTCGCTCGATTCTCCAGCGATCGCTCGTAGGTGATTTCGTGGCGGTGGTCAGTGATCTCGTGACACGCCGCTCACTCTGGACCGCAGACGGTTGGCGCTCTTTTCGCCTATTTCCCAAAGAGCCAAGATCACGTTCCACCACGGACACACCGGACCCGGCGGTCGCCGTTCTCGTAGCCCATGTACCTAAGGGCTTCAACCCAGGTGAACCCACCGGTCGAAGGCCAGACCTCCTGACATACCCCCTGTAAGTCACTGAAAAGACACGACTTGGATTTTTCAGGGTGCGCACCCAATCCTGTCCGGTTGATCGAGGGCCGATCT
>JALOQD010000372.1 GCA_025453525.1 Myxococcota bacterium | reverse complement strand
ATCGAGGAGGTGATGGCCGATCTCGGCTCCGAACGCCCCATGGATCGCCTGGTGTGCGGCGACGTTGGGTTCGGCAAGACCGAGGTCGCCATGCGGGCCGCGTTTCGCGCGGTCATGGCAGGCAAGCAGGCGGCGGTGCTCGTGCCCACCACGGTCTTGGCGCAACAGCACTATCAGTCGTTTTGTCAGAGGTTCTCTCCCTACCCCATCAATGTGGAGGTGCTCAGCAGGTTCCGCACCGACGCCCAGAACCGCGAGACCATTTTCAAGCTGAAAACAGGTCTCGTGGACATCGTCATCGGAACCCACCGACTGCTCTCCAAGGATGTGCACTTCAAGCAACTGGGTTTGCTCGTCATCGACGAAGAACACCGGTTTGGAGTGGCCCACAAGGAGCGGGTCCGCGCTCTGCGCACCACGGTCGACACTCTGACGCTCACGGCGACCCCCATCCCCCGGACCTTGCAGATGGCCATGGGCGGGGTCAGGGATCTCTCGCTCATCGCCACACCGCCCATGGCCCGCAAGCCGGTGCGCACGCTCCTCTGCCACGACGAACCCAAGACTCTGGCCACGGCCATAGAGCGGGAGCTTTCGCGGGAGGGACAGGTTTTCTACGTCCATAACCGCGTCAAGGACATCGGCAAGGCGGCCGAGCGCGTGCGACAACTGGCGCCCAAGGCCCGCGTCGTCGTGGGCCACGGCCAGATGAAAGAAGACGAGCTCGAACGCGTGATGTTCGACTTTGTCTCGGGCCGCTACGACATCCTGGTGTGCACTACGATCATCGAGTCTGGGCTGGACATTCCCCGGGCCAACACCATCATCATCGACCGCGCCGACACGTTTGGCATGGCCCAGCTGTACCAGCTGCGCGGCCGAGTGGGGAGGAGCCACCAGCAAGCCTACGCCTACCTCGTGGTGCCGCCGCAGGCCCAGCTCGCGGATGACGCCCGCACCCGAGTGGAAACTCTCGTCCGGCACACGGAGCTCGGAGCCGGTTTCGCGGTGGCCACAATGGACCTCGAGCTGCGTGGCTCGGGCGACATCCTCGGCGCGCAGCAGTCTGGCAATGTGGCGGCAGTGGGACTCGAGATGTTCTGCGATCTTCTCGCCGCAGCCGTGGCCGAGCTGCGGGGAGAGCCCCGTGAAGAAGAGATCGAGCCAGAGCTCACCTTTGAAACCCCAGGGCTCATCCCGCAGGAGTACGTACCCGACGTGGGAGAGCGGCTCCAGTGGTACAAACGGCTCGCGTCGGCGAGCAGCGAGACTCACGTACAGCACATCGCCGGGCAAATCATCGATCGCTGCGGGCCGCTGCCTCGCGAGACAGATGAGCTCATCAAAGCCATGGTCGCCAAGGCCCTGTGCCGGCGCCTGGGCATTCGCGGGCTCGAGGTCACGAGCAGGGGAATCGTGGTTCACCTGGCGCCCGACTGCTTGGTGAAGCCCACCTCTGTCTTAGAGCTCATTCGACGCTCCCCTGGCAGGATTGCGCTCACGCAGGACATGAAGATTCGCCTCAGGCTGGCCCGGGACGAGCAAGACTGCGCACAAGCGGCGATTCACTTCTTGCACGAATTGGCCTCGTATGATACGAACTCATCGGAATCATAACAAAAAGTCGAGGAATAAAATGGCGCGCAAAGGACTCGAAATGAAAACTTGGACCCTCTTTGCAGCCCTCTCCGTGACGCTCATGGCGGGTTGCGGCGACAAGAAGGAAGCGGACAAAGCCGACGACTCGCTCAAGGCCGCAAGCACCGACGACGCCCTTCCCGCTGGCCTAACCGCAGAGCAAGCGGCCAAGGTGGTGGCCAAGGTCGGAGAGCGCTCGATCACCGTGGGCGACGTGACCCGCCAGATCAACCGTCTCTCTCCCTACATTCGCCGTCGCTGGGCCGCCCCGGAGAAGCGCAAGGAGTTCCTCGACAAGCTCGTCCGGGTCGAGCTGCTCTCGCAGGAGGCCGAGCGTCTTGGGCTCGGCGACGATCCCGAGATTCAGCGCACCCTCAAGCAGGTGATGATTCGTCTGTTTGTGAAAGACGTGCTGGAAAAAGACGTGCTGCCCTCGTCGGTGCCCGAGGCCGAGCTCAAGGCAGAGTACGAAAAAGAAATCGATAAATACAAACGCCCCGAACAAGTCCGCGCAAGTCATATTGTCGTGGCCACCAAGACCGAGGCGACAAAGCTCATCGCCGAGCTCAAGCAGAATACCACCGATGCGCGGGTGTTTCGCGAGAAGGCGCGAGAGGCGTCCCTCGACGCCGAATCGAAGGATCGAGGGGGAGATCTCGGCTATTTCTCGAAACCCGCGCAGCGCCGAGAAGACGAGCCCCTCATTGACCCCAAGGTGGCCGAGGCGGCCTGGACTCTTGCGAACATCGGCGACCTGTACGCCGAGCCCGTGCAGACCAGCAAGGGCTTCCACGTCATCAAGCTCACCAACAAGCGACCGGAGATGAACCGCACGTTCGACAGCGTGAAGCGAATCATCGAAAGCCGCCTGCTGCGCGACAAGCGAAAAGAGGCCATGGACAAGTACGTGGCCGATCTGCGCGGCAAGTCCAAGGTGGAGGTCTTTGCTGAAAACCTCGACAAGCTGAAAGTCGAAGTGAGCCCAGAGGAGATGGAGATGCCACCGGGAATGATGCCAGGCGGCATGCCTCCGGGAATGATCGCGCCCCCGCCTTCTAGGGACAAAACAGGCGCGCCGGCAGCGGCAGGCGCTCTTCCCAAGAAGGCCGAGCAGGCCGTCAAGGGCAATTCAGCGAGGGGTAAGGCCGTCAAGGCCGCTGAAGACGAGTGATGACAAACGGTTCCCTCCTTCGAAGATTTCTTCTCGTCGCCGTGCTGACATGTGCTGCGGCCATCCTATCCAACGATGCCCGGGCTGTTGGGAACGCATCTGGAAACGACGGCGTCGTCGATCGCATCGCCGCTGTCGTGGACGATGACATCATCCTCTTGTCCGAGGTCCGCGAGGCCGCGGCGCCCGCGCTGCGGGAGCTGGCTCGTTCCGAGGGCGAGACCGGAGTCTTTAGCGAGCCCCGGAAAAAGAAAGCCCTCACCGACGCGTTGCAGCGGCTCATCGACGGCAAGCTCATCGAGCAGCAGGCAAAAACCTTGGAGATGACCGTGACCACCGAAGAAGTGGACCGCGCCATTGCCAACATCGCCCGAGAAAACGGCGTCACCGCCGACACTATCAAACAGGCTGTGACAGCTCAGGGGATGGACTTCGCACAGTACCGCAACAGCGTCCGTCAACAGATCCTTCACGCCAAGGTCCGCAATCTCAAGGTGCGCACTCGGGTCAAGATCGCCGATGCCGAGGCTCGCCAATACTACAATGGTCAGGTTCGCGAGGTGCGCTCTACCGGCAGCTTCGAAGCCGCCCATATCCTCGTGCGCGTTCCCAAGGGAGCAAATCCGACCGCGCTCTCGCAAGCCAAACGCCGTGCCGAAGAGCTCCTTTCTCGCATCCGCGGCGGCGAGGACTTCGAGGCAGTCGCCAAAACGGCCTCGGAGGACGAATCTACTCGCAGCCGCGGTGGCAGGCTCGGCACCTTGCGTCCTGGCACGCTGCCCCAGGCCCTCGCTCGAGTTCTCGTCGACCTCGAGGCCGGCGAGACGAGTGGCATCGTGCGCACGTCCGCTGGTTTTCACATCCTGCGCGTGATCGAGAGGCAAGCTTTGGGCGTACTGCCGTTTGCCGAAGTCCGTACAAAAATAGTCGAACAATTGACTCAGGACGAGATGATACGCCAGGATGAGATATGGCTAAAGGAGCTGCGCCAGCGCGCATTCATTGAGGTGCGGCTCTAAAAAGAGCCCAATACGCAGACGACCTGGCGAGTGCTGCACGAGATGCGGTCACTCGCGCTTTCGCGAGGGGAGCTCATCGTGAAGGGGATTGCGGCGATAGTGATATTCGTGCTTGGAGCAGCTGCCTTCCTGTGCATAGGCGCCTTACTCGCACCGACCTTTCTGGGCGTGGGCCTGGAGCTCGAGACCGCGGAAGCGACTGTCGTGGCAGGCGGTGGCGCGCTGATCCTGTTCGTGCTGGGCATCTTCGCAGGCTATCTTTACGGCGTACCGGCGCAGCGTCGGCAAGCGGACAAGTCGGTGATCGACCGCTTCGGCAAGGCCCTCGAGTTCGAACGAAGCCAGCGCAATAGACTCGAAAGCGAGCTCATCAAGGCCCGCCAGACCCTCGTCTCTTTCGAGGATGAGCTCGCGAGGATGGGCTCGGCCTCCCGCATGCCCGAGCCGGTCGCGCCAACTGCCAGCGACGATCCCGAAATCATCGCCGAGTACGAAAAGCTCAAGGCCGACCACGACCGCTTGCACGAGACCCTGGCACGCCGCAAGGAGCGCATCGCCGATCTGCAGACCGAGCTATCCATCGCCCAAGACGAAGCCGAAAGGGCCCGCAAGGAAGCCCTTGAAGCACGGGCCTCAACAGGCGCGCCACCCGTTGTCGCCTTCGAGCTCCTCGAAGGCACCTCGGTGCGTGACATCCTCGAACGCATCGCCGCTCTCGATGGAGTGCATGTGGCCCTCGTGGCCGACGATTTTGGCCTCGTCATCGACTCTGCGGGCAAGTCGCTACCGCCCGAAAGCATCGCCGCCATCTCCAGTCTCATCGCTCACCTGGGCCCCAGAGTTCGCGACGTGTTGCCCATGGGCCAAGTCACGAGCGTCACCCTCATCGACGACCACGGCCTCGTGCTCGAGACCCGGTACTTCGAGCTGCTGGGCACCAAATGCGCGGTCGCCGTGGCCAGAGACCAAAGCAGCCCCTTCACGGGACTCACAAAAGAAGCCTCAGACGCCATCATCGAACGGATGCAATAACGCCGAAGTCGAAGTTCAACGGCGTGGTCTTTGTCCACATCGCCTCACAGGATCGCTCGAAACAACCGACCAAGCAGATCGAGCCGAACACGGTTCGATCGCAAGGCCCGACGACGAGGCGTATCCGAAGATACGTCGAGGA
>JALOQD010000092.1 GCA_025453525.1 Myxococcota bacterium | reverse complement strand
GGGGAGGGTCGCGGCGATGCGTCGGGCCGCCGATCGCCCGACGCCAGAGATGGAGGCTTCGGGGAGCGGCTCGCAGAACGGAAGAACCTGCGACGCGAGCGCGAGGCATAGCGGAGCTTCGTCTCGCAGCGCCCTCACCTCGCAGCTCACCCAGCCGGGATCGAGCACTGTACAAAGAGATCCTGGCGAGCTGCGGCCCACCTCTGCCTCGAGCAGCGCCTCGTCTCCGGGCCTGCAAAAGAGCAGAAGGCCGCTGGCAGGTTCGATCAGCAAAGCCTCGACACGACGACAACGTTGCCGTCCGGGTCGGCAAACGCTGCGGATTCCTCGCCCGGTTCTTGCTCGGACAAGGGCCACAACTCCCTCGCTCCAAGGGCAACGAGTCTGGCGATGACCCGGGGAAGGTCTTCGCAGGACAGGTGAATCTGAGCTCCTGTGAGCCCGTCGCTTTGAGGCTGACAGGGCTTGCTGCCCAGGGCATGACCGAAGGCCTCGGCGCGCAATAGGCGCAGCACCGAGCCGTCTGGAAGCATGAAGTCCACCGACACGCCCGTGGTTCGAAGCGCTGGCCAATCGAACGCCCCGCTGTAGAAGTCCGCGGCGCGATTGAGGTCGCTGGTCGCGAGAACCGTGCGCATCTGGCGCAGCCCCATTGGCGGTTGCTCCACGAGTCTTCCGATGCCGAGCAAAGCCGTGCGTTCAAAGTCGAGGAAAAAGAACGGAGAGAGCCTCTGATACCGCTCGACAGCATCTCCTTGGGCGATGTTGGAGTTCAAGGACGCAGACACCACGGTTCCGAACACGGCCAGGTCATTGCCGATCTCTCGCACGTCGCTGACCGTGCATTCGATATGCGCCCGACACTCGGCGATGCGCGGCGGGGACACTTTGAGCGATGGAATGGGAGTGATCCCGTTTTCGGCAAGGAGCCGGGAGCCCGTACTCGCCGGATCCATGCCCACGACCCAAGACATGGCCACGAGATCCTCCCCCGGAATGTTGAGCACGAACTGCGAGGTCTTCAGAACATTGGCCGCTGTCTGAAAGCGAGCCTGACAGCCGAACACGACCACAGCGGGCGGGCCATAGGAGATGACCGTGACTCTTGACTTGGTCGCCAAGTGGGGCTCGCCCTTTTCGTTGACGGTGGTTACGAGAACAACCTGCTCGGTGAGCGGTGAAGGGTTCCACTCCAGACGATTTGTGCCGATCTCAATTTTGCCGTAGTCGCTCATTTCGATTCCTTTCCTCTGCCTGCATCTGCTGTCGCTTTGAGTAGGGCCAGTATACGGCGCTTCTTCGAGATTGGCACTGCCAGTTCGATGCATGTTCTGCACGGAAAAAGGGACGTCCCACCTGAATAGTTCGAGCGCTGCCTCGTCCTAAAAATTGGCTGACATGTCGCCTTGGGCCATTATCACGACGATATGCGAGGCCTTGACGAAGCCCGCAAGGCGATGGAAACGTAGTTTTCGTTTCGAGGGGAGCGTAATCCTCTCGCGCTCAAGGAGGTTGTTATGCGGCTCCCTCGATTCCTATTGTCGGCAGCTCTCGGTTTTGGCCTGTGCGTACATGCGAAGCACACTGCAGCGGCGACGGCCGAAGAGGTGGTCGCCATCGTGGACGCCAACCTCACCAAGGTGCAAGATCAAACCTACGATGCCGAGATCAAGTTGTACGCCAACGGCAAGGTCACAAAAAGCATGACCTTCACGGCCAAGCTCAAGGGCCTGCAGATGAAGCTCATCCGGTTCACAGCGCCCGGCGATGTTCGGGGAATGACGGTGCTCAACACCGCCGATGGCAGCATGTATGTTTATCTACCGTCGTATCAACGCGTGCGCCGCATGGCTGCCCATGTGCGCAATCAGGGGTTCATGGGTACGGATCTTTCCGCCGAGGACATGGGCACCGCCGCTCTGTCCGTGGGCTGGAACTCCAAGATCCTGAGCGAGGACGCTGAGTCCTGGGTTCTCGATGTGACGCCCAAAAGGGGCAATGAAACGAGCTACGCGCGCCTGCGGGTCACGGTGAATAAAAAGCAACGCGGAATGTCCAAGGTGGAATACCTCAATACCGAGGGCAAAGTGATCAAAACCCAAGAACGCACAGAATGGAAGATGTTCGGGCCCTTGAGCATGCCGACCCTGTTCACCGTCAAAGACCACACCACCGGCTCCATCACCGAAATGCGCTTCTTCAAGTGCACGGTCAATCAAGGGATCCCCGACGATGCATTCACCAAGCGCGCCATCCTGCGCGCCGATTGACAAAGGGGCAAAAGCCATGAGTCGACGATTCTCCGCCATCCTCTTTCTGGCCTTTTCCACTGTCGCCTTTGCAGGGCCGGCCATGGCCGGGGACAAGGATCTGGTTTTCTGTCTGCCGGGTTTTCCTGGCACTAAAATCCAGGCCCAGCCCTTTGTGGAGAAAATGTTGCGCCACCTGGAGGCCAAGCTTTCATGGCCCAAAGGCAGCATGACAGGCGCCTATTATCCGAACGAAGCCGAAGGGCTGCGGCAGCTCGACTCGCTCAAACCCGGCATCGCCCTGGTGGGACCTTCCGTGCTAACAGCCCGTTACAAGAGCATGGGCATGAAGATCATCGCCAAGGTCGAGGTTCAGGGTCGCGGCGATGAGGTTTACTCCATCGTCGTTAAAGCCGACGGTCCAGGGACCATCGAGAAGCTGGCTGGCAAAAAGCTCGCTGGGGCAGTCGTGACCGACCCCAAGTTCGTCCACGACGTGCTGCTCGGCAAGAAACTCGCCGTAGGTCAACTCTCCCTCGTCGATGAGCAGAAGCCACTCCAGGCCCTGCGCGCAGTGGCTCGTGGACAGATGGATGCGGCCATTGTCGACAAGGCCGTCGTGGACCACCTCGCCGAGCTCCCCTTTGCCAAGGACCTCAAGGTGATCTTCACAGCAAGCCCAGTGCCTGCGCCTGCCGTGGTGGTGTTTGGCGAAATCGTGAAAGACGCGAAGAAGCTCGAGGAGGTGTTGACTGGTCTGTGTCAGCAGGCCGATGGCAAGGAGCTCTGCAAGACCCTCACCATCTCTTCTATCAAGGCCGCAAGTGAGTCCAACTACAAGAGCTTGTTCAGCGCCTATGGCAAGTAGCTCTCCGCCCCGGGACTAAACGGCTCGCCCCATGCGTTCCTTGTGCGCAAAGTCGGGTCTTGTGGCCTCAAACTTGAGGCAACGCAGCGGCCCGGCGTAAGGTTTCTCCCATGAAGGCTCTTGCACGAACAATCCTGGCGCCGTCGATCCTCGGGCTCGCTTGCCTTGGACTCGCAGCATGTCCCAAGGAGACTCCCATCGACAAACCCGTGGAGCCCGCGAGCACAGCTTCGCCTGTCGCGCCTGCCAGCACGGATGAGGAGCCGCCGCCGCCGCCGCCTGGAGGAAGGCCGCTGACCGCGTATCGCGATGGTGTCGCCACCGAGATGACCGACGTCCAAGCGGTCGATGCGAAGCTCGTGCCCGTGGACCTTTCCAACTATTGGGTGCCCTTCATCTTCTCCGAACAAGACAACCCTGAGTCGCCGCGGCTGGTGAACGGCTTCCGCTCGATCTTTCGCAAGCTCGCCAACGACTGGCCCTACGAGTCACGGACCATGGCCGCTGCCCGAAAGTTGGTCGAAACCCGAGCCGAGCGTGCGAGGCAGGAGAGAATCGCCGCGCTCAAAGCCGAAGGTTTGTCCGACGAGCAGATCCAAGAGCAGCTGGGCCTTGTCAGCGACAGCAACACAGCGAGCGATACGGGCCCAGAGGAAGACACGGCCGAGGCTCCCAAGCAAAGGCAAGTGGAAGACGGCGACGATCTGCCCGAAGGAGGGCCGGGCGACGAAGACAATTATCTCGAGGTGTACGGCATTCCGCCGACCTTGTCGGTGCTCAAAAAGCGCATGGCAGAGCTCAGCCGCGACTGCTTTGCCAAAATCGACTACGAGCGCATCGCCAAGTTCGATGGCTTCCTGTCCTATATCGGGAATGACACGGCCACAGCCATGGCGAAAAAGGGCCGCTTCCACGCCCGCAAAGTTCGCGATGGGTTGAAGAAGCACCAGCAGACCGATCCCATGGCTCTAGTCAACATCAAGGGAAGCAGAGTCACGCCAGCGGACATCAAGGTCGCCACTCAGTTCGAGGCCATCGCCGAGGTCCAAAAGCAGCTGGAGTGCGAGGGACTCTATTCACCCTCCACAAAGCCCTACATCGAGGGCGGCCTGGACTGGAAGACCCACAAAGCCCTGCTCAAGCTCGAGCACAAGAACCGCATCTTCGGCTGGGGCTACTTTGGCAAAGAGACCCTCGAGGCGCTCAAAAAGACACCCAAGGAACGGCTCTTCGATTCGTTCCTCAGAGTGCTCGCAGAGCGGGTGATCGATGCCCGCGGAGTCATCGAGGACGGAACCGCAGTCGACGCAAAGGGCGAGCCAGCGACGTACAAGGATCAGAGCGGTCAGCAGCAACCGGTTCCCAACCTCGTGGCCGAGTCCATGGCCAGTGCCATGCGGCACATGGGGCTGGGCACACCCGACAAGGTGGTGGAGTTTCTCGAGTCCCACGACGATGTTTTTTTCGACAGGTTTTGGGTGGCTGTCCCCATGCCCGAGCTGCCCCCCTACTATAGCCCGGATATGAAGCTTTCTTCCGTCATCGATCGGGGCGACATTTGGTATGACTATCCGTACACCGCAGACGGCAAGCAAAAGGGCCAGCCGCGCAGCAACATGCCCACCAACACCCTGTATGTGGAGTGGAATGGCCAAAGGATTCCGCTGCTCCGCACCAATACCACGATCGGCGGGTGGCGAAGCGAGTTCGCATCCGACGGCTACGAGTACTTCAAATACAAAAACTCCGACGTGGGGCAAAGGGTGTGGAAGGATGTGGTCGCTGGTCCGGTTTGGTTGCCGCCGGCCACGACACCGCCCAAGGAGCTGCTCAAGACCGTGCGCTACAAAGGCCGAGAGGTGAAAGTGCCCAACTACGACGAATTTGGGCCATGGTATGCCTCGGCGTACGGGCTCGTGGCCGGCTTCCATGTGCGTCCCTCCGCGCGCAAGGACGGGAGCGTGGACTATTACGACAACGGTATCCGCTCCCACGGCTCGGTGGACTACAACTCCATTCTGCGGCGGTTCTCCCATGGGTGTCACAGGCTCTACAATCACATGGCGATCCGGCTGTTCAATTTCGTGCTGCGCCACAAGCCGTTCGTCCGCGTGGGCGAGATACCCGCCGGGTTTGGTCACGACTTCGAGGTCGACGCAGAGAAGTACACCATCGCCATTGAATCCAAGGGATACAAATACGAGCTCAAGGATCCGTTGCCGGTAGAAGTGCTCACCGGTCGCATTCGCGGCAAGCAGCGAGTGCCCATCGACACCTACATGCCCAAACCCGAAGAAGAGTACGGCACCGATGCACAGTTTTTGCCCGAATGGTACGTGCCTCCCTCAAAGGATACGGACACGAGCACCGCGCCAGAGACCGACACGACCACCAATGCCAATCGATGACTAGCCTGAAGCTCCCCTGCCGCCAAGGCGCACTGCTCCAATGATTTCTAGAGGATGAGTTGGCAACGGAATGCGCGGCTCTGTCACCAGGGTTATTTTCTCTCGATGTACGGAACTTCAGCCTAAAGCCCCAAAGTGAAAAAGATAAATAACAATAGCTGTGCGACGCTGGCATCCGACTGAGATGAAATCAATTTGCAACTGCAATCTCCGAGGATGTTTTTGTCCCCTCCACCCTCGGTATCGGCGTCGGTGTCACTCTCTGTATCGGTATCGGCCACTACATCTTCATCGGTGTCTGCAGTAGTGTCAGAGTCAAAATCGGAATCGACGTCGGAATCAGTGTCCGAATCGCCAGCACCCTCGTTGAGAATCGGATCCCAAGGGCACCGCTTCTCCCCGTCTCTCTCGAAATACGAGCGATCGCAGTTCTCGTCATAATTGCTATCGCCAGCATGAACGGTCCACCCGGAAAGGACCAGGCCTTCCACAGAGACGGCTTGGCCGTTATTCCAAATCGACCAGTGGAGGTGTTGGTAATCCGTGCCGCCGCCGCAGCACACAGCCTCCTCGAAAGTGTCCGCGTATCTACCAACCGGCTGGTTGACCCGGACCTGGTCCCCGTTTTTCACGAGCTGATGTTCGGGGTCCATGTGGTAGTAAGTAGAGGTCCAACCATCACCGTGATCGATTTCCAGGAAGCATGGACAACCCCAGTAGGCCCTGCCCGGCCCTGAAGCGACGACCACGGCGGACACCGGTTTCTCTCCATAATTCCAATAGCCATCTGAGAAGTCGAGGGAATTCCTCGGATCATTCAGATACTCCCAATTGTCCACATGCGCCGGTGAAATGATCCAAGATTCGCCTTCCGGGAAAGGCAATTGCATATAATCTGGCAACCCGGCCTTGTTCTCAAGCACATGTCTATCGTCCTCGACCGTATCGGAGTCGAGCATTTTGGCATACGCGTCTTCGACATTCACGAAGCCGTTTGCCAAGGTGTCAGGAGATCTCATCGTCAGATTTTCGGGCAGTCCAGAGCCGGCAACGACAGACAGCGAAAGCATCCAGCACCCAAGAATTCCTGTTGATAGAAATCTGACTTTCATAGACTTCCCTTTCTCCTTTCCAAGTCGGCTTGCCTGTGTTCCTTGACCTCTTTTCATCATCGCCCTCCGTACAAGAAATCGTTGCCACATGTTGACCTGACTGGATGAGCTTACCAAATCAGAATTAAGCAACGACCATGCCAACCTAGAGGTGAGTTCTAAAACGCACAAAGGAACTATAAATGTCCTTGGTTTGGGGAGAAATCAGAACACCTTGAGGGAAGGTCCATGCTGGAAGAGTCAACGCACCTTTACACGCGGTTCACTGCAATGTCCTCTTGGCGTGACAGAAGAAGGGCTGTCCCTACCGCGACCACCCTCGAGGCCAAAGTCATCCCGACCTCGTGATTCTTTCCCCGTCGTCCATGCTTGCTGGAAGGGTGCGAATCTCCGGTTGTTTTTTGTCGGCAAGGAAGGAGAGGGTTGAATCTGGGCGAGATGGACGCGTTTCGCGAATCTCGACAATGCCATTTTCGGCTTCGATCGCTTCAATGACGCTGACTCCGCGTAGCAGTTCTTTCTTGAAATCTCGCAGAAAAATCACAGCTCTTCCTTGAGTAGCTTGAATGGAAGCCGAGAACTCCATACGCAACTGATCGACCATCAACTCGTTTTCAGTGAACTGGGTTTCATGGTGTTCGAGTTGTCGTTTCATTCTGGCGATTTTGGCTTCAAGCTGATTTTCTCTTGCCAGTTGGGAATCCATTGTGTCCTTGAGCTGGTATTGCAGGCTGGCAATGGATTTTTGGAAGCGGAACAATAGATAGCGGCTTCTAAAATGGGCGAAGCTAAGGCAAACAGTCGCCGCCAACCCCAAAGATAGAAGAAAAACAACATACGGTGTCGATAGAATGAAATTGGCTAAAGGTTCTAACATGTTATAAGTCCTTTCCATTCGTGCTCATTTGTTCGTTTCTCAATGAGCGTGGTCTTTCCCTGGACCTATTCTTTCCAAGCGTCAGAAACGAGTCGAGTTCTCCTTCCATGGTCGCGCTCCCCGCGCCAGATGTCCTCATGGTCGCCCAGAATGACCAACTGACGTCTTTTCACAATCGCATCCAATTCACAGCCTCGTGCCTAGGGTCGGCATCTGCCTCTTACTCCACTCGCAAAGCGATTCCACCAGAGCCTTCCGATCTTCCATGCGGTTGGAAAATATTTTTGGCAGGACAACCTTTTTAGTTGCAAACAAGCAAACAAAAACAGCTTGCGCATGTGGCTCTGACTGGGACGGGGCATGGGCCGACGCGGGAGGAATCAGCGACCAGGGCGCGATCCATTGGGAGCGCCGCCCTTGGAAAGATGAGTTGTCACTGATATTGAGAACAGGTTCAGGCGGCCCGATGACCAAATCCGAACTGATAGAAGCTGACTAGCGCCGCAATCCTTGGCCCAGGCGCAGGGGCCGGGCCGCGTCGGTCACGGCGTCGATCTTGACGGCGTAGCTCGTTCGGCGGCGGATGTCGTCGTCGGTGATGATGTGGGCATCGAGCAGACCCTCGGTGCGGACCCCAGTCTTGAGGTAGTTCATCTCGGCCAGGGACAGGCTCCAACCGTCCAGCCAAGCTTCGAGGGCGAGGCGCTCGCTGGCCGTGCCTTGGAAGTGCACGAGGAGATCGATATCGCTCCCAGGGCCGGCCATGGCGTTCTTGGTGCTGCCGAAGACGTACAACGCGCGCACACCCAAGCGGTCGGCGTCCATGAGCTCGCCGATACGCTCGGCCATGCGCAACCTCCAGCGCCAGTGCTCCTCGATATTCGAGCTCGCCGTGTTGTGGTAGACGCCTCGCGGTTCGTTCACAGCGGCGGCGTCTCCGTGGGCTCCGGCGACGCTCAGGAAAGCCAGTGCCTTGTCTTCTTCGGCGTTCATCAGCACACGGAGAATCCTGCCGCTGCTGAGCTGCCGAATGTCGAGCACATGTACGACGTACTCGAGGTGCTCGAACTCCGGTAGAAGCTGAGCCAGGATGTTGGGCGATGCGAGCAGGAACTGCTCGTTGAACTGAATGCCAGGCTCGTCTGGATACAGCGGTAGATAGCGGATGCGCGCCTCGACGAGGTCCTGGAAGAAATGCGTGCCGAACGACAGGTCGGGTACGTAGCTTCCCTTTTTGCGCGCCACCTCCACGAGCATGGCCGTGTTGTTGATATCCGAATAGGTGACGCGCACGCCGAGCTTGATGTCACCGCGACTGCCCCACCTTCCAGGCCCCACGAGGATGAATTGCCGCTTGGGGAGCATCTGGTTGAGCCGACTCACGGCGTTGCCCACGGCCACGAGCTCTTCGTAACTGCGCAGCTCATTGTAACGATCTGGGTCCACATACACCACATGGGTGATGTCTGGGACGTGGCCGTTGCTGACGAACTTATTCGCCGAGAACAGCACGTCGGCCGCCGGAACGCGGGGCGGGATGATCGCGGCCGCATCCTCACTGGCCGAGCTCTGGGGTCGGCATTGGAGCAAGTAGAGCTTTTCTCCATCGCTGGCGAACTCGATGTCGACGGGCGTGCCCAGAGCTCCAGCCAGGGTCTTTTGGATCGCGGCGATCTGCTTGATGAACGGAGTCCGGCTCACCAGGCCTTCGAACGTCACCACAGGCGTTTCCTCCGCGTAATCTGTGGCTAGACCCATCGGACGTTGCAGCAAGCCATCGCGCATCAGAGACACAACATCGCGCACGCCTGGGTAGCTCGTGCCGGCCTGTTGAATGAGCGCCGTCACGTCGAGGGTCTCGAAGCGGTTGGCCTCGAGGTTGATGACGTCTGCGAATTTGGGAGAGTAGCGCTCCACCTCATCGGGCGAGACGTTCACCCTCAAGGTCGGCTGCCCAGGGGCCACGAGCACCGGATAGTCGTCGGTGAGCCGATCCACCGCCCGGGTACCGAGACCTGGCACCAGGCGGACGAGCCCGTCCTCTCGGCGAATGCGCACAGACCAGCGGAACTCGTTGTTGGAAAAGGCCACGCCAGCGAACGCCGGCAAGAAGTACTTGCCCACGCGCTTGCCGATGACCTCCTGGATCATCACGCCCATCTGCTCGTTGAAATCGAGCAGGCCCCGCTCGGCCCGGTACTCGATGGGATCAGGACCGAAGGTCGAGGCATAGACCTCTGCGATCGCATCGACAAGCGCCGCCAGCCGCTCGGGTTTTGTGCCTTGGTTAGCGACGAACAAGCTCTTGTACTTTCCCGAAAAAGCAGAGCCGAGCCGATCCTCGAGCAAGCTCGACGAGCGCACCACCAGGGGTTTGTCGCCGAAGTCGTCGAGGGCCATGGACAGGCCCTTGACGATTTCCTGGGGGAAGTACGAGCTCTTGAACAGCTGGATGATGTGCGGATACTCCTGCCTCACCTCGTTGACGTTTTTGTATTTTTGCTCGTAAACCTCTTCGAGGTTGTTGAAATTGACGAACTCCTGCAGACCGTCCGAGGCGAGCCACCATGTGTTCGGGGTGTACACCTCCCCGATGTCCGGCACGTTTTCCCGCTGCTTTTGGAGAATTCGCGCACCGAGGAAGAGACCAGCGCTCTTGCCTCCTAGCTTGCCGTGGCTGCCGGCTGGATAAATGAGACGGTCCAGGATTTCGTAGATGTCTTCGGGATCCACGTAGCGCTTGGCCACATTGATGAATTCGAGCTGCTCGGTGAAGAAGCGCCGCAAGAGCGAGGCCATCAAGCTGTTGGAGGAAGCCGGGGACAACTCAGCGCCCTCGGGTCGGTAGTGGCGGTAACGCCTCATGGCATCCGAAATCTCGCCGAGACTGGCAAAGGAGTCGATGAGCGGCTTGACCAAGTAGACCGACTTGTCCTGGTGAATCCACTTTTGGATGCGCAGGAGAATCTCGGCATCGGACAGGGTGCGGGCCGCGAGCTTGAAGGTCTCGTCTACCAAGTGCGATAGCGCCACGCGGGATGTCTTCTGGATCGGCTCATTGATCTCGCCGCTCGCTCGGTCGAGTCGCACTTCCGAGCCGTAGGTCACGAGGAGCTCCCTGGCTTCTTCGCAACCGGTGACCACCAACAGGTTAATCATCTTCCGCGCGATGCGGTCGAGGAGATTTGGATCGGTCTTGCGCAACAAATCCACCGCCACGATCCACTCGGCCGATGGGCCGTCCTCTTGACGCCCTGGCTCGGTCGAAGACTCGAACATGCCTCGCAGCTTGCGGTACAAAAGAAAGTGGCCGATGCGTGCGGCGATGGTCTGTACGAGCTTGATCTCGTCGCGCAGGAACGGACCCGTGTCCGAGAGGGGAAGCTGTTCGGTGTAGGAGATGCAAACCAAGCCGACGATCTGGTCCTGCTCGATGATCGGACAGCGGTAGTCCCAGGGCTTCATGGCAAAGCCCTCGGTTTCGTAAATGTCCTCGCCCAGCAAGATTCGGGCCTGTCCGAGGTCCGAGTATTGGAGCGCTGGTGGAATGGCCTCGGCGATGCCGCGCAGGGACTCGGAAAGCGGCTTGGTAGCATCGAGCAGGAGCTCCTCAACGCTGTAAAGGCATTGGAGCTCCTTGGCGCGTTCCCGCAAGCTGGAAACCACCGAGTTCATTGTTGGTCGCTTATCGATGCCCTTCATCATCGCACCAGACGATTCCTCGTCCACATCGCCCATCGACTCGGATCGTGAGCGGTTGCGGCGCTTCGACATGTCTGACGAACTCGGTGCTGGTGACTTCAGGCAGGCCTTGGAGCCAGTGCCAATCGACTTTTGCTTCATCATTTTCCCGTATCGAGTAGTAGAAGACCTGAAAACTGGTCAGATTGTGGAAGAAGTGGGAGCCCTGCGAAAGATCCGTCTCCATTCCGATGCGCTCGACCTCGACGATGGCTCGCGCGCCGGAAATCTGGCTCCATATCACGGGGATGCCGCGCCAATGGTCCGAAGTTCCCCACCTGCCAAAGCCAATGAGCAGGTAGGGCCTGTTCTTGCCAGCGAGGGTGGCATTGATCTTCTCCACCTCCAGGGCGATTCGGGCGGTGGCCCCAGCATCGAACCCTTCTGGTTTGACGTACACGATGTCGCGAATGTCGCTGCGCAGCCCGTTTCCCAGGACCTTCCGCGAGGCCACCCTCACGCCCCTGCAAGCCATTTCCTCATCGGGCAGGTCGACGACCTCGGAAGACACCACCATGGGGCGCACCTGGAGGAAGCCGAGCCGCGCGGGCCTGTCGTCATCGCCGAGAGTCACGGCGAACTCCACCTCCACCTTTGCCCCTGCGAGGTCCGAGCACTCGCGCAGCAGCGCCTTGATTGCGTCGTTGAGGGGGATGTCGGCCCAGTGGAGAATGGGCGCGAAATCGAGCAGCCGCGGGCCCTGTCGGCCAACGCCCGGAACCAGGCGGTCACTGCCGAACTCCACGGTCGAGCACAGGTGTCGAAGGGTGTCATCGTACTCGGCATCCTCGAGCTGCGCCTGCGTGAGGTACTCTTCTTCCCGAAGGGGATCGAAGTGGCGAACATGTCCCATGTTGACCGCGTAGAATCGGGTCTGGGTATGGCACAAAAGATCGCGGACATTGTTGAACGGCGGCGGAGACTTTGGGTAAGCCGGACAATACGACCAGCTCAAGCCGCCGTCGACGATGGTCTTGCCCAATCCGAGCGCCAGGTTCACCACGCCGTCCTGAGGTCGTCCATGACCGCAGGGATAGAAATTGAAGGATCGGGCTACGCCAGAGATGTGAGGGTAGAAGCGATCGCCATAGCGCGCGCCCACGACCTCCTGGATGACGACGGCCATTTTTTCGAGCGTGACATCCCGGTCCACAGAATGGATGTAACCCTTGGCCGCCTTGAAAAACGTCGAGGCATACACGAGCTTCACGGCCTCGGCCAGTCGTCGGAACCGCTCGTCAGGGGACGGGGCGTGGTTGGGCAGCATCTTGGTAGCGTAGACCCCGGCAAAGGGCTGATGCATGGCATCCTCGAGCAGGCTCGAAGAGCGCACGGCGAGAGGCTGGTGGGTTTCCTCTGTCAAGGAGCGAAGGTCGCCGAGGAGCGCCGGCGGGAGCTGGGCCTGCTGAAAAGCATGGGCGATGCGATCGTCCGGGGCGTCGGAACAGGCCATCTCGTAAAGACCGTTCATTGCCATGAATTGATCGAAAAAATCCGTGGCGATGACCGTGGTGCGGGGAACCGAGATCTCCAGCCCAGGGAACCGGCCAGAGTAATAGCGGCTCGAAAGATGCTCGGCAAAGAACAAGAGCCCTTGGGCCTTGCCGCCGAGTGAACCGTCGCCGATGCGGGTGATGCTGTTCTCGCCTACGAAGAAGCGCCTATCGAATCTACTCGTCTCGCTCATCGTCCCCTCCGTCGGGTGCCGCAGCCCAAGCACCGGCTCCATCAAAAATAGCGCGGGAACGGCAGGGCCACTCTTCTGACCCGCCGTCCCCGCGCGGTTACCTAGCGAGGCGTTCGTCGCACTTCAAATGGTTCCCATCACACCCAACCGCGGTCACGGCAGGCCTGGGCCACGCGGCTGACGGAGATCACGTAGGCCGCGTCGCGCATGTACAGCTTCTGCTTGCGAGCCAGCTCGCTCGTCGCGATGAAGGCGCTCGTCATCTTTTGGTCGAGCTTGCCCAGGACTTCGTCCTTGGTCCAGAAATAGTTCATGTTGCACTGCACCTGCTCGAAATAGCTGCAGGTCACGCCGCCAGCGTTGGCCAAAAAGTCGGGGATCAAGAAGATCTTGCGCTCAACCAAGACCTTGTCCGCTTCCGGTGTGGTCGGGCCGTTGGCTCCTTCGGCCATGATTCGCACCTTCTTGTTGATCTTGCTCACGTTATCGGTGTTGATGGAGTTGTCGAGGGCCGCGGGGATGAGGATATCGACTTCCTGCTCGATCCAGGCGTCGCCGGGAAGCACTTCGTAGCCGAGCTCTTTGGCCTTGTTTTTGTCGATGCCGTTGTAGCGGTCGATGATGCCCATGAGCTCTTTCAGATTGATGCCGTCCTTCTTGCGGAAGGTGTAGGCGCACTGCTCAGGCTGATACCAAGAGGAGACGCAGATGACCTTGCCGCCGAGCTGTTGATAGAGCTCGATGGCGTATTGCGCGACATTGCCGAAACCCTGCACAGCGGCGGTGGTGTCGTGGGGGCGGACGTTCAGCTCCTTGAGGGCCTCGCGCAGAGTGTAGACCAGGCCGTAGCCCGTGGCTTCAGTGCGACCCAGGGAACCGCCCATGCCAACCGGCTTGCCCGTGATGAAGCCAGGCAGTTTTTCGCCGCGGATCGCCTCGAGCTCATCGAGCATCCACAGCATATGCTGCCCGTTGGTCATGACGTCCGGAGCCGGCACGTCCGTCAGAGGACCGACGTTCTTGGCGACCTGGCGCACCCAGCCACGGCACAAGCGCTCCTGCTCGCGCAGAGAAAGGTTGTGCGGATCGCAGATCACGCCGCCCTTGCCGCCGCCCAAGGGGATGTCCACCACGGAGCACTTCCACGTCATCCAAGTCGCGAGGGCGCGAACCGTGTCCACGGTCTCCTGGGGGTGGAAACGGATGCCACCCTTGCACGGGCCGCGGGCGTCGTTGTGTTGCACGCGAAATCCGCGGAACACCTTCATGGAACCGTCATCCATGCGCACTGGGATGTTGAAGTGGTACTCGCGCATGGGATTGCGCAGCAAGTCGCGGGTCGCCTGATCGAGGTCGAGCTTGTCCGCGATGCTGTCGAACTGCCGCTGCGCCATTTCGAATGGATTGAATGCAGAATGGGCCATCATGCCTGTCCTTTCTAAATGTGAAGCCAGTTTGTTGCAGGCTCCTCTACTTCCACCCAGGAGTCAAAATCGCTCCTATTGGGTTGGTTAACGATAATCTTTGCACCGCCACACTCCGAACGTTTCGTCCCGCCTGGCGCACATCGTTTTGAGCGCGCAGGTAGGACAAAGCCCCTTGCTCGACGGCGGAGGGCTCGCCTTGGGCCCTGCGCAAAGCAGCGACTCTCCAATGGCGGTGGCGTTGCGTTGCGGTCCCTCATACTCGTCACAACACACGATGCGTCCGCGATCAGGGCGAAGCCGACAGCCCTGCGCCTTGGAGCAGGTGCTACACAGGTCATCGTTGTCCGCCTTCGAGCTCATCAGCGACTCCCGTAGTGCTTCGTCGCCGCCTGTTCTCATGATCCAGGGCCCGAAGCTGGCCGGGCTTGCAGCAGGAAACGTGCCATCTGAGGTCTGTGAAAAAAAGCTATTAATCATAAGCCGTTCGAGCAGGGGCGGTTTGTCTTGGCACTGTCATCGGCGGCGACAAAGTCCCCACCTGGGGACTTTCGCCCCAAATTATCGAATCCTCTTGGCGTATCTGGGCATGAGCGCAGGCACAGGTAGCTCATAGGGGCAAAGAGACTGGCAGTGACCGCAAGACACGCAATCCGCAAAGGTTTTGTCCAGACCGCCGAGTCGTTCGAGCGCCCAGTTCTTCAGTCCGTATCGCTCGTAGTAGGCCTCGATGAGGAGCAGAAAGGGGATGTTCAAGCCCTGGGGGCAGGGCAGGCAGTAGCCGCAGCGGCGGCAGAACACGCCCTCCCAGCGGGCCATCACGGCCTCGATCTGGGCCATCTCGACTGCGCAGGGTGGCCTCAGTTTCTCCCCCACCGCCGTGTTGGCCCGCACCGCGTCGAGGGTGTCCATGCCTGGGATGGCTAAGTCAGCCCCGTGGTGCAGGCAAAAACGCAGGCTCGCTGCGGCGACTTCTGCGAGCGCCCCGCCAGCCACCGGCTTCATCGCGACAACGCCCAATCCGCGATGCCGAGCCGCTGGGATGACATCTTCCTGCCAGGCAGGCTCGAGTGGATTGAGCGGGTGTTGCACTGTATCGAACGCGTCGGTTTCGACGGCTTTGAGTATCAACTCGCGATTGTGTCCAGTCACGCCGATGGACCGCACTTTGCCCGCGTCCTTGGCCCTCTGCAGGGCCTCCATCGCGCCGCCGGCTCCGAACACCTGATCAAGCTGAGCGAGAGAGGCTGGATTGTGAATTTGATAAAGGTCGATGTAGTCGGTGCGCAGCGATCGCAGGCTCGTCTCGATGTCCAAGGTCATGGATTTCGCGTCGCGTGCCATGGACTTGGTCGCGAGAACGACCTGAGCTCGACGGCCTTCAAGCGCCGCGCCCAACTTGGCCTCGCTGTCGGTGTAAGCGCGAGCGGTGTCGAAAAAATGGACGCCAGCATCCATGGCAGCGGCGACGAGCCTCTGTGCCGAGGCATCTTGCAGGCCCTGAATGGGGATGCCTCCAAAGCCAATGACCGAAACGCGCAATCCAGTACGTCCAAGAGTTCGCTGTTCCATAGGGAGCGTTTTAACAGATTCATTCATCCATGGTCAGCAGGTTATGGGCGCTTTTTGCTGTCGACATCGAGACCTTCATCAGCAGCCGCGAGCGGCTCACTTCGTTTGGGGGCAATTGCGCGGCCGGCTCGTCGATTTTTGTCAACTTTAGCGGCCTTGCGGCCGATATGGGTTCGAGGCCTCGAAACAAGGAGATTGAACCCTCATGCATGGATCACGCACTCGGGTCAGTGAGCGCGTCGTGGCTCGCTCATTCCACGGGCTCGCCTGGCTCGTGGTGATGGCTTGCGGCCAACGCGCGCACGGTCAAGCGGAAGAGCACCTCGCCCTGGTGGTGGGCGAACAGCAAGTCCTGGATGCGCGAGATGTGGCGAGCTTTTCCGAGAGCACCAAGGGCATCGTGGAGGTAAAGGTCCCTCGCACCGGAGGATCCCTCGTCATCACGGCGCTGCGGCATGGCACCACGTCGTTGCTCCTGCTCGGGCCAGCGCAGGCCAGGCGGGCCATTCAAATCGATGTCTTCAGTCAGTCGCCTTCAGCCATCGAGCAGGAGCTTTCCGGTCTTCTGCCCTCTGTGTCGCAACTGCGCGTGCGGCGAATCGGCTCGCGCCTTTTTGTCGAGGGCACCGTGACGAGCGAGGGAGAGCTCGCCCACGTCGAACGGCTCGTGAAGCTGTATCAAGGCCAGGTGGTCTCCCTGGTGGGGCTCAATCCGCTCGCCGTGGGGCGGCGCACCAATATTCGGCTCGATCTGACCTTCGTGGCCCTGCGGAGATCGTCC
>JALOQD010000091.1 GCA_025453525.1 Myxococcota bacterium | reverse complement strand
TAGTACGTTACGCTCTCCGTGGCTTGTGGCTCCACGAAGCCCGCGCTTTCGAGCCGTCGTAGGACGTCTTGCACATGCTCGGGCGGAAGGCTGAGGGACGCGGAGATATCCTCGGCTGTGCACGGCCGACGGGCGAGCATCTCCCGCACGTTTTTGTCGTCGTCGGTGAACCGTCGTGGGGCGCTGGGCTCTTGTGCTGTTTTTCGAGCAAAGGCGCCGATGGCCCTCGCCTTGGGTCCGAACAGGAGGAGCGCCCTCTCGAGCGCTTCCTCGTCGCAGGGCAGAGCGCCCCGCTCGGGCATCGGCGGCCGGACAGGCGTATTGATCTCCAGGACGTCGAACCACAGGCCGGCAAGCCTCGTGGCGATGGCGCCCAGGCTCTTTGGACTGTCGTTGACGCCGCGCACGAGCATGACCTCCAGGCGGATCTCTCCTGGATGATCCAGGGTCACCTCGGCGAGCCCGGCGTACATGCGCTCGAAGCCGCACGTTGGATGCGGTCGGTTGAGGCGCAGGTAGGTCTCCTCGTCTCCGGCGTCGAGGGAGGGCGCGAGGATGTCGGCGATACGGACGGCCCGAGCCACGTCTTTGCGCCACAGGAGCGAGCTGTTGGTGATGAGAAGGATCGGGGCTGCCTTGAGCCGCCGCAGGCGAGTCAAAAGCTCTTCGAGGGGCGCGTACAACGTCGGCTCCCCAGAGCCTGCGAGGGTGATGACGTCGGGTCGCGGCCCTTG
This sequence comes from Myxococcota bacterium, assembly GCA_025453525.1. Taxonomy (GTDB): domain Bacteria; phylum Myxococcota_A; class Polyangia; order JAAYKL01; family JAAYKL01; genus JALOQD01. Next base: position 15,987 of record JALOQD010000091.1, on the reverse strand, counting down.
CGCAAGGGCCGCCTCCACATCGGCCATGACTTCATCGACTGGGAAGAACTCGGCGGGCTCGGCGATGAGCGCGCTCGTGGGTCCCACCTGGCAATACAAGCAGTCGAAGGGACACGTCTTGCGGGGCAGGAGATCGATGCCGAGGCTCAGACCAAAACGACGGGAGGGCACTGGGCCGTAGACTCTCATCCCGCATTCTTATCGCGAGCCTGGCGAGTTGACTATACCTCCTAGCGAATCTCTGTGGGCAGGGGCGGCGGAGTGGAGGCTCGATGGGGCGCTGCTGGCGGGGCAGAGGGTTTTTGGGGGTTCATGGTGCCGAGGTACTCGGGCAGCTCGATGCCGGCGAGGGCGGCGACCTCGTGAAGCGGCGGCAGGCTCTTGATGAGGCTCGCGGCGAAGTTCGACGTGGCAGAGGAGCCCTGCCCACCTCCGGAATCCCAGATGGTGATCTTGTCGATTTTGAGATTGGAAATGGCCTCGACCTGAATCCTGGCGATCTCTTCAATCTTCTCGACCATGAGCAAAGTGGAGGCAGCCCGGGCATCCCCACCGCAGGCGCCCACCAGGGATTGATAGCCTTGGGCCTTGGCTTCGAGAACCTGCAGCATGCCCTTGGCCTCGGCCTCGTACTTCGCCAGGATGGCGTTGGCCTGTCCCTGGGCCTCTTTCGTGAGCTTGGAGGCCTGGGCCTCGGCGGCGATCTCTATTTGCCGGCGCTCGATCTCTTTGCGCACGACGTGCTCGGCGTTGAGCCGCTCGAGCTCGGCCTTGGCTTGCGCCTTCTGGATCTCCGCGGACGCTTCGCGCCGGGCCACTTCGCCGAGCTTCAGGGATTCGGCTTCCTTGACGGAGAGCTGCGCGTTGTACGAGGCGATGTTCGCCTTGGCCTCGTTCTCGCCCCGCACGGCAAGGGCCTCTTGCTGGTGCACGAACACGCGGCGCTCGGATTCGGCCTTCTTTTGCCCCTTGTCCGCAGCGGCGATGTTCTCGGCCACGCGGATCGTCCTCTCTCGGACAGCGTCCGATTCGCCCACTGCGCCTTGCTTCTCCTGCTCTGCCACATCCACCTTGGCCCTGTTGATGGCCTCGGCAGCGGCCTTCTTGCCAATGGACGCGATGTAGTTGGACTCGTCCGTGATGTCCGTGATGTTCACGTTGATGAGATTGAGGCCAATCTTGCTCAGCTCGGGCTCGACGTTCTTGATGATGGCCGCGAGGAACGACTCCCGGTCCTGATTGATTTGCTCGATGGTGAGCGAGGCCACGGTGAGCCGCAACTGGCCGAAGATGATCTCTCGGGCCATGGCCTCGATGTGGTTGAACGTCAGGCCCAAAAGGCGCTCGGCGGCGTTGGTCATAATCGATGGATCGGTGGAGATGCCCACGGTGAACGTCGAAGGGACATTGACGCGGATGTTCTGCATGGACAGAGCATTCTGCAGGTCGATGTTGATGGTCATCGGCGTCAGAGACAGGTACGCGTGGTCCTGAAACAGAGGGACGATGAGGGCGCCGCCGCCGTGAATGCAGCGAGCGGATTGGCCCGCGCCGACCTTGCCGTACACAACGAGTATTTTGTCAGATGGGCAGCGCTTGTAGCGACTCGCCAAATACAGGATGAAGAACACGAAGAGCAGGGCGCCGGCCGCGAGAAAGAGTGTCCACAGTCCCATGGTCATTTCCTTTCGAATGAGCTCCAGTCATGAAATATTTCAGAAACCGCCTAGTACCGCCGCACGACGAGGATGTCGCCGGATTGAATCTCCACGACCTCTGCTTGAGCGTCGGTCGGAATGGCTTTGCCATCGAGGCTCACGGCGCTCATCACCCGCATGCGCCCTTGCACGACGAGCTCCAACTTGCCCATGCCAGAGTCGGGAATGGTCAGGTACACTCTCCCGCGCTGTCCCATAGCGGCCTTGAGATCCATCGTGCCCGAGCTCTGCATTTTGGAGAAGAAAGAGAAGAGCCAGCGCAACACCCACACAGAGGCGACGCCCGCGCCCGCCGCGACAGGCAGGGAGATCAAGGCGGCGAATTTGCTGCCCTGACTCATGGCGAGGCCGGCGAGCCCGAACATCATGAAAAACGCCATGAGGGCTTGAAACGACAGGAGCTTGAAGCTCAGGTCCGTTTGATGCCCTGTGTCCACGTCATGGTCCACGGGGAGGGCTGTGCCGCCCACTCCGTCCCCATCGGCGCCGAGGCCCAGAAGGACCATGATCATCCTCGCGAGGAACAGCGTGCCACCGACGACTGCGCTTCCGAGAAATACTCTGTCGATAAGCGAAAAACTGCTCATCCATATGCCCATGGAACTTCACCTTTCTATGGAATCGAGTCTCCCCGGTTCTGGATTTTCCGCCAACGCTCGGCGCTGTGCAAGCCCCCTTTGTTTGCGTTTTTCACTCTATTGCGAGCACACACTGAGGGTCATCGAGGAGCATGTCGCCTTGCGCGGCAAGGGAAAGAGCCCTGCAGCCGCAGCAATCCGCCACGCCGCACAGGCCGCACAAGCCGCCCCGCAATTGCCTTCGCAAGGCGTCGACGCGATAGTTCGAGAGCCGCTCCAATATCTCGGTAAAGGGCTCCCGCAGCGCGTTGCCCACAGGCACCGGCAGGCGACGGCAGGGAAAGACCGTGGCGTCGGGCAAAAGGGCCATGGATTCGTCGCCGAGGTTGCACAGGGCTCCTTGGAGCGGTTCGTCGTGACCTTCCTGCGTCCACAGCCAAAAGGCCCGGTACCCGGCGAGGTCCTCGGGCTCCGCCTCTATTCCAGCTTCGAGGAGGATCGCCATCAAGGCTGTCCTCCAGGCTTGTGCGTCGAGAACAAGGGAGCGAGCCGCCATCGCCTGTCCCAGGGGCACGAACCGTTCGAAGATGATTCCGCTGATACCCTGCTGTCGCGCAAGCTGCACCGTTTGCGGGATCGAAGCGGCGTTGTGCTTTCCCAGCGTCATCATCCAAACCACCGGCCGATAGCGCAAATATAAGGGCATGTGGCGCAGCGTGCGGGAGAGGCTTCCCTTTCCGCGGATCGCGTCGTTGACCCCCTCGTCGCCAGACTCGACCGACACCTTGAACAGGTCGAATTTTTCCCACTCGGCGAGGGCTCGGAGCTGGTTGTCGTTGGCTACCGTGGCGTTGGTGATGAGCTGGGCCTTGCAGAAGTTCGGATGGGTATGGAGGCGCTGGAGCAAGGGCAGCAGGTGCGGCCAGAGCAGCGGTTCACCACCCGTGAGATTGACGCTCACCTCGGAATCGGGAAGCGCCTCGAGGATTCGGTCAGCCAAAAGGAGCACATCGTCTCGAGGCAGGTCCGCGGCGTCGCTGAATTCGTCCTGATAACAGTGGACACAGCGGGCGTTGCAGCGATTCGTGACATGCCACTGAAAGCCAAAGCTCTTCATGGCGCGCAATATAGGAACATCTTCCAAACCGGCGCAACACGGTGTACCTCTTCTGACGGACCTTTTTTGCGAGGAGGATCTTTTGGGCAAGTTCATCAGCGAGTGGAAAAAGAGCCATGGCGCCGGCGATCTGCGCAGCAGCCATGTGGGTCAGCAAGTCGTGCTCATGGGCTGGGTCGACGCCGTCCGTCCCCATGGCAAGGCGGTGTTCGTCGATGTGCGCGATCGCGCTGGCATTGCCCAGGTGGTCTTCGATGAGGCGACGAGCAGCTCGCAGGCCGTGGAGGTCGCCGCTGCTCTGCGCCAGGAGTACGTGGTCGCCGTGCGCGGCGTCGTGAGGCCCAGGGCAGGGAAGTCCAACCCCAATCTCTTGAGCGGCGAGGTGGAGGTCATCGTCTCCGAGGCGGAGCTCCTGAACCGCTCGGCGCCCATGCCCTTTGCCATAGCGGACGAGGTGGACGCTTCGGAGACCACCCGTCTCAAGTACCGTTTTCTCGACCTGCGCCGGCCGCCGCTGCGCAAGGCGATGATGATGCGCGCCAGGGCCGCGAAGATCGTTCGCGATCACTTCGACGCCGAGGGCTTCATCGAGTTCGAGACACCGATTCTCACCAAGAGCACCCCAGAAGGAGCCCGTGACTACCTGGTGCCGTCTCGGGTGCAGCAGGGTTCGTTCTACGCGCTTCCCCAGTCGCCTCAGCTGTTCAAGCAGCTCCTGCAGGTGGCCGGTTTCGAGCGCTACTATCAGATCTGCCGCTGCTTCCGCGACGAGGATCTGCGCGCCGACCGCCAGCCGGAGTTCACGCAAATCGACGTGGAGATGAGCTTTGTCGAGGCCGAGGATGTGATGGAGGTGTGCGGCCGCCTCGTGGCGCGCCTCTTCATGGAGTTGCGCGGTGTCGAGGTGCCTGCCCAGATCCCCTGCATCACCTACGACGAGGCCATGGAGCGCTATGGCGTGGACAACCCGGACGTGCGGTTCGGCATGGAGCTCAAGGACGTGACGGAATGGGTCGTGGACAGCCCGTTCGGGGCCTTCCAGTCCGCTGCCAAGACCGGTCGGGTGCTCGGCCTCAAGGTCGACGGCGGCGCTCTTATGTCTCGAAAGGAGCTCGATGAGCTCACCGAGTTCGTCAAGAACTACGGCGGCAAGGGCGTGGCGAACCTCAAGCGCGTCGCTGGCGAGTACTCCGGCGGCATCGCCAAGTTCGTGGACGATGGCCTCAGGAAGGCCCTCGAGGAAAAGCTCGAGATGAAGGACGGCGATCTGGCCCTCCTGGTCGCAGACCCCGACAAGGGCGTGGCCCGCACGGCCTGCGGTCGGCTGCGCGGACATCTCGGCCACAAGCTCGGCCTCATCCGGCCTAACTCTTTTGGCTACACCTGGGTGACGGCCTTCCCCATGTTCGAGCGCGATGCTCAGAGCGGACGGCTGGTCGCCATGCACCACCCGTTTACGTCGCCCAGGCCCGAACATCTGCACCTGCTCGAGTCCGATCCCTTGGCCGTGCGCGCCAACGCGTATGACATCGTCGTCAACGGTCAGGAGCTGGGCGGAGGTTCCATCCGTATTCACAGCAGCGAGGTGCAGTCCAAGGTCTTTTCGGCGCTTGGCATCGGCGAGCACGAGGCGAGAATCAAATTCGGCTTCCTCCTCGATGCTCTGTCGTTTGGCGCTCCACCCCACGGAGGCCTAGCCTTTGGCTTCGATCGCTTGGTGGCCGTGCTCGCCGGCACCGACTCCATTCGCGATGTCATCGCCTTCCCCAAGACCACCCGCGCCGCCTGCCTCATGACCGATGCGCCCTCTGCGGTGGATGAAGCGCAGCTGAGGGAGCTGGGGATTGGGCTCCTCGGCCCGCGCGGCTGACAGTCGAAGAGTGGAAAGGCTCCACTTTGGCATTGATTTTCCCTTTGGCCCATTGCATCCCAAGGGGTGGCTCCTCATTTGAAACCCAGGCACTGGAGGATTCGAACATGTCCGTGATCAAGCCTTTTGCTGCATGGCGCCCGACGACTGAAAACGCCGCCAAGGTCGCGAGCCCGCCCTACGACGTGCTGAGCTCCGAAGAGGCCCGGGTGATGGCCGAGGGCAACCCCTTGAGCTATCTGCACGTGGCAAAGGCCGAGATCGATCTGAGCCCCACCGTCGATGTGCACTCAGACGCGGTCTACGAAAAGGGAAGAACCAATTTCGAGCAATTTTGCAAAGACCGGACGCTCGTGCGCGATGCAAACCCGTGCTTTTATCTGTACGAGCAGAAAATGCGCATCGGCGAAAGGGACCATGTGCAGGTGGGGATCGTGGCCGGGGCGTCTGTCGAGGAGTATCAGAACGACCTCATCAAAAAGCACGAGCTGACCCGCGCGGACAAGGAGCTGGACCGCACGCGCCATGTCGATACGGTCAACGCCAACACCGAGCCGGTGTTCCTCACCTACCTTGCCACGCCCGAGATCGATGCCTTGGTGACCGAGGCGATCCGCCAGAAGCCGGTTTACGATTTCGTGGCCGACGATGGCATTGGCCACAGGTTCTGGGTCGTGAGCGACGACGCCCGGATCGCGTCCCTGGAAAAGGCGTTCGCCAAACTCCCGCATCTGTACGTGGCCGATGGTCACCATCGCTCTGCCGCCGCTGCCTCGGTGCAGAAGATGCGCAAGCAGATGAACAAAGGACAAACCGGCGAGGAGTCGTACAACTTCTTCCTGGCCGTGATCTTTCCCCATAATCAGATGCACATCATGGACTACAACCGGGTGGTGTTCGATCTGTGCGGCATGACGCAGGAGCAGTTCCTGCGCCGCGTGGCCGAGAAGTTCGATATCGCCAGAGCCACGACAGCCTGCCCGGGAAGGGCCACCGAGTTCGGCATGTATCTCGGCGGCAAGTGGTACAGGCTCACGGCCAAGCCCGGCACTTTCGATTCAAAGGATCCGATCGCCAGCCTCGACGTTTCGATTCTGCAGAACAACCTCCTGGCGCCGATCCTCGACATCGGTGATCCGAGACGTGACAAGCGCATCGATTTCGTGGGAGGCATCCGCGGCCCCAAGGAGCTGGAGCGCAGGGTGAACGAGGGCGCAGCCGTGGCCTTTGCCATGTACGCGACCTCCATCGAGCAGCTCATGGCCATCGCCGATGCTGGAGAGATCATGCCGCCCAAGTCCACATGGTTCGAGCCCAAGTTGCGCTCCGGGCTGTTCGTCCGCACCCTCGATTAGGCGGACCATGCGTCTTTCCGCGGCCGGCACCTTCTTCCTCGCGCTCCTCGGTTTCGCAAGCCTTGGCGCGGCGGCGCCATCCCATCCCAATCCCAAGCGGGTCGAGTTGTCTGGTGGAGTCATCGCGATTCGCGACAATGATGGGGTGAAGATCGAGCGGCGCGGCAGTCCGGCAAAAGTCCTATGGAAGGGCGACGGGCAGTTGCGAGGAGATCCTGGCGAAAGACAGGGAGAGGTCGCGAGATTCGAGGATCTCAATGGAGACGGCCTGCCAGAGCTGGTGATCGGCACGGTGTACGAACCCGTGCGGCTGTGCGGAACCTCGCAGCTACCCTTGCTGTTTCGCCGTGCCTATGACCCTGCGGGCGATGCTTTGAGGCCGATCGCGGCGCGGCGCATCCTGCCGTTCCCACCCACCTCGACCTTGAAGGCCAGGCCCGGCGAGGCGATCAAAGGGCCCAGCTTGGCCATGCCAGAAGCCGTGTCGAGCATTGCGGGATCGCCCCACGAGTTGTGGTCTCTGCTCGGACCGTTCGGAATCGCCGACGGCAACCCTCGCACGGCTTGGATCATCGGTTCCAGCGATGGCCGCGGAGAATTCGCCACGTTCCGCCTGCCCCAAGGTCCGTACGGAGTTGTGCGCATCGGCGTGCGCGCCCAGTTGCCGCCAGATCGCAAGTCGCCTGGCCGCTACGATAGGCCAAAGTCGCTGCTCCTCGCTCTCGCAGACAGGACCTACCGCCTCGAGTTCGACGCGGATTCTTCCGTGCAACCGGCGCAGACCGTGTGGTTCGATCTGCCGGCGCCTGTGGCCACGGAATGCGCCTCTCTGCTCGTGGAAACGACCTTTGAGCCAGGCCAGGGTCACCCTCTTGCCCTTGCCGATATCGCAGTGCTGACGCAGGCCGATGGGGACGAAGCCCTGCCCGGTCTCGCCCGGGACCTCGCGTCCAAGGAGCGGCGTCGAGCAGCGGCTGCGATTCTCGAGCGACGAGGGCCAAAAGCAGCGGCAGCCGTGAGCCAGATCTTCGACAGCCTCGATAGTCCTGGTCGAACCGCGGCTCTGCGGGTGCTCGCGGCCACCGACCCAGTTTCGGCCATGCCCCGCCTTGTCGATGCCGCCCTGGGAGACGATGAAGCCCAAAAGCGCGCTGGATTGGCAGGGCTGGCGGAGAGTCCGCAGGCCGCGACCCAGGAGCTGGGGAGGCGTCTGGCAGATGCGGATGCGTCCAAGGCCCTCCAGGCGATCGAAGCCATCAGCCAGTTGCCTGCGCCGATGGCTGCCACTGCGCTCTTGTCGCGCTCTGGCGCGGGCCCCCGGCGATTTCGAAGCGCGCTGCGCAGCGCCCTGCGTCGAGCCGCTGCTCGTTCGAGCCAGGCCGCTTTGCAGCTCGCCTCTGCCCTACAGCCCTTTCCTCCTGCGGACGAAGGGGCGGTGGAGAAAGCCCTCGACGTGCTGCGAGCGGCGGCTGTCGAGAGCAGCCTGCGAGACCTCGTCGTCCGCAAGATCCTGGAGTTGTCCAAGGCTGACTCGACCTTTGGCACCCAGTACCGGTTGATGGAGGTGGCGCAGTCCCTCGGATGCGATGCTCCGCCAGCAGCCCTGCGCAGGGCTGCTGCCCATGTCGAGGCCGCGGTGCGCGCTCGGGCCGTGGAGGCCGCCGCCGCGTGTGAGAAGGCGGAGCTTTCGAGGGAGCTCGGACTTGCCGCCGTCCAAGACAGAGACGTCGCCGTGCGCCTCGCTGGATGGAGCGCGCTTTCGGAGCGCAGCACAGGAGGTGGAGAGCTGGGCGCAGACCTGCCTACGAGGCTCCGCGGTGAGCCCTGGCCCGCGGTCCGCGTGCGGATCGTCCGGGCAGCGAGCCCAGGAAACCCTCAGGCCCAGCTTGTACTGACCGCGGCAGTCGCCGATACCAGCCCGCTCGTGCGCATTGCGGCACTAGAGACGCTTGTAAACCATCGGGCGGCCTTTGCAGATGCTCTCGTGGCCGAGCGCTTGTCGGACGCGAGCGAGGCTCTGCCTGTGCGTGCGGCCGCGGCAAAAGCGGCTGGCAGAAGGGGGCAGGTGAGCGCGGCGCAGGCCCTATTCGACCTGTTGCGGCAGGGTGCGCAGCCCATGGCCTCGCGCCCGGAGATCGAAGCTGCCGTGGCCGCTGCCATGGCTCTCGGAGCGCTTTGCACCGACGAAGCCAGGGCGCTTCTCAGAAGAGCCGCTCGCCGCTCCAACGCGGTCACGGAACGCGCTATCACTGCGGCGCTTGCTCGAGGAGCTCGTGAGTGTCAGGTTTCTGCGGCTTCGAATCGGTGACCTGCCCAGACCAGAAATCGAAGAAGTTGTACCACTGGGTCGGGTGCTTGCGCAGGAGCTCCTCGAGGTGGCCGACGAAGGTGCGCAGCGCCCGTTCCACCGCGGCCGGGCGATTGGCCCGACTGCTCGCCGCGACTCTGTAAGGACCGAGCCCGTAGCAGGTGTAGCGGTGCATGCCGGTGCGAAACGATAGGGCGGTGCACACGGGCGCTCCGCTCGACAGGGCGAGGTAGAACGGTGTGGTTGGGAAATGCGCTGCCTGGCCGAAGAACGGGACGGCGAGAGGATTTCCAGCCTCAGACCGATCCCCGGCCATGACCACGACCTCTCCGCGACCGAGTGCGGCCCGCAGCTCGACGAGCAGCCCTACGCCGCCCTTGGCGTCGTGCATCACGAGCTGGCCAAAGTGCCGCTTGGCCGTGTCCATTTGGCGCTTGAGCTCTGGGTGGCGCGCCTCGGCCGTGACCAGGTGCACGGTGCGCCGCGTGTTGTGGAGGAACGTGGTGGCCAGATGCCAATTGCCCGCATGGGCGGCCAGGAGAACGAGACCGCGGCCTTCCTCGAGGGCCTCGTGAAACCGCTGCGTTCCGAGGCGCTCGAGCTTGAACTCCGCAGGGCCGAACAAGCCGAGGTACATGTTGTCGAGAATCACCAAGGACAGCTCTCGAGCCTGTCGCAGACCGAATAAAAACCGTCGCAAGGAACCGTGCTCGAGGCCGAGGCGTTTTTGGTAGACCGCCGAAGACAGCCTGCCTTCAGGACGCACTACGTAGTACCAAAGGACCGGAATCCAGGCAAAGGTGTAGACCGCAACGCGTGGCAAGGCCCGCATGAGAAAGGCCAAAAGGCGCATGCCGGTGGCAGAGCCCAATTCCTGCCGCGGCGAGGGCCGTGCCGTCTCGGTCATTGGCATTTCCATGGCGAAAGGGCATGGCATGAATGAGATGATCGTTACAAGATATTTATATGAAAGTTCTCGCGTTGCCCTGCAACAATGCGTTACCTCACCTTTCAAAGGGCCTCTCCTTCGGCCAGCACCGCGAAGCTCGTGATCCCGAGCTCGTGTTGGGGGTCATCCCTTGAAAAAGACCCTCGGCGCGGTGTTGGTCCATGGGTACACGGGTTCGGCCGAGGCTCTGGCGCGCCTTGCCGCTCGCCTCGAGGACCGCAACCCAGCCCTCTCGACCACCACGGTGGGATTGCACCAGTGCGCAGAGACCGCGGCCATGGCAGTGCCTCGCCCGCCAGCTCCCAGGTTTGATGCTGAGCGCTTCGTGGATATCGTGAAAGAAGCGTGCGAGGCCCATCGCGAGGCTGGCCGCGACCTCCTGCTCATCGGCCATTCCACTGGCGGGAGCATGGCCATCGAGGCCTTGGCCGAGCTGCTCGAACGGGGCCTGGGCTGGACACCGCTGCTCGTTGTGCTCGCGAGCGTGCCTGGTCCGCTCGAGGGCGCCTACGCTGCGCGGTGGCATCAGCACCTCGGTGGTCGAGGCGCTCCTGGTACCCCTTTCGCGCCGCCTACCCTGGCGGATATGGGACGCTTGGCACGCCTCGTCGAGAGCGCCACGCATCGAAGGTTTCCTCAGAGGTTTCCCGTTTTGGTGTTGCATGGCGAGTTGGACGAGCTCGTGCCTTTGGAGGTCTCCAGCGAATGGTTGGGTGGCCGCTTCGCGCTGCCGCCGCGCCACGCGCTCGTGCTCGGCGCTGGGCACAATCCGTTCGATCCAAAGGCACTCGAACGCGCCGCGGATCTCATCGAGAGAGACCTCGCAGATGCCTCGGCCTGGTTTTCCCACTCGCGCGGCGATGTTTTGTTTTCGCTCGGGCGCATGGAGCCGACCCTGGGGCCGTTCTTCCAGCGCCAGCCGCTTTCGGCTCGGCACGTCGTGGACTCTCCGGCTGGATGGCGGGCGATGAGCGGGGACGGCGAGGGGTTGAGGCTCCCCAAGGGGCTGCGCGAGGTCGCGACGACGGATCCGATTTTGCTGAACGTGGAGGTCACCACACGCGGTCCGCTCTCGTGTCCTTCCTGCGCTCGCACCTCTTGTCTCGCAGGTGATCGCGCCGTGCAGGATCTCTCCAAAGAACGATTGACCGCCTTGCTCGGCATTTTGCCGACGGCCGCGCGAGTGACGTTCGTCGGTCCGGGGGAACCCTTGTGCCACCCGGAGATCGACAGGTTGGTGGCCATCTCCAGCGAGGCGGCGCGGCGAACGGCCGTCGTGACGAACGCCGTGCCTTTGTCTCCGGACCTTTGCAAGGCGCTGCTCGAAGCGGGTGTCGACGCGGTCACCTTCCGCTTGGATGCGCTGTCGCCCCAAGGGGTGAGAGATGCGAGCCCTGGAGCAGAGCTCGGACTTCTCACCGAGAACATTCGGAGGTTCGTCGAACTGGCCCGGGCAGGGGTGACGGGCCGCGTCAAGAGGACGCCCAGCCTTACGATGTTTGCTTCCCTGGCAGGGCGCCTGGCAAAAGAGCTCGGGAGCATCGTGGACCTGGCCGTATCCCTTGGGCTCGACGCGCTCATGGTGAGCGACCTCAATTTCGGGGCGAATCAGGATCCATCCCTGGCGCCCGCGGCACAGACCGATGCAGAGCGCAGCATCCGCAGCGCGATCGCCAAGGGCCGAAGAATGGGCTTGCCTATCGTCGGCCTCAGAGCCATCGAGGAGATTGGACCGTCCTTCCGACCCAAGGACGTGCTGCTTCTCTCCGCAGACAAGCTTTGGACCAGGGCTGCCCAGCATTCTCATTGCCTATCCCCATGGCAGAGCCTGGCGGTGAAGGTGGACGGGAGCGTCGCTGTGTGCGATTGCCGACCGGGCTGCCTCGTCGGCAATGTGTTCGAGCAGCCTCTGTCCGAGGTGTGGAACGGGCAGAAGATGCACCGCGAGCGAGCGGCCATGACGAGCCCGGAACCGCCAGCGGACTGCCGCATTTGTCCGCGCTTTTAGTCCGCCTAGCCCTTGGGCGCGAGCTCCACCTGCAAACCCAAGAGCTGGAGGGCGAGGCTTCCCGAGGCGCTCTCACATCCCGTGGACTGGGCGCAGGCCTGTGGCGTCTTGGTCAAGGTGAGCGTGCCCGCCGCCACAAAAGCCTCATGGAAGGTCTTTTGAATCGCACCATTATCCCCGAGCTCACTGCGCAGGAGCGTGGCGCTAAAGCCCCCGACCTTGTAGGTTCCAGGCGTCCACTTTCCAGCAGGCAGGATCAGCTCCAGGAGCCATATCTCCTGAGCGCTGGCCTTTGCCAGCACAAAGGCGAGGGCCACGGTCTTGCCGTCCTTTGAGGCCACGCCCCAGGCGCCGAAGTCCTTGGGGAGGGTTTGCCCGCCCAAGCTGCCCGTGGCTTGGGAGCCTGTCACGAGGTCCTGCGCTGTGGTTTTGACCCCTTGTTGAAAGAGCTTCAGGCCAAAATTCGCAATGGATATCGAGCCAGTGGGAAGGCAGACCGCCGGTTGCTCACCCCTGGGAACACAGACCTCCTCCTCCCCCTCGCAGGACGGACCGTCCACCTCGCAGCGGGCGACGCATTGGTACCCGACCGCTGTTCCACCGTCTTTCTCCTCACTCCACAGCTGGTATCCGCACAGGTGATCGCAGTCGCAGAGCTCCTCGAGATCGCAAGGGTCGCCGAGTAGGCCGCCGCTTTCGTCGCAGGCCGGATCCGTGCTCGAGGGCTCGGTGCCGGTCTCCGTGTTCGAGTCCGTCGAGGCGTCTCCTTGGGAATCGTCCTTCTCACAACCGGCGTTCAGCGTCCATGCCATCGCGCACATCAATCCCAATAAACCGAGTTGGCGCATTGTGTCCTCCTGCGTAGGAAACCTCCTCCGCACCTCTTAGAGACTAGGGTGCGACAAAGAGGGGAATCAGACGGATCCTTTTTGGGCTTGAGGCCGCAAGGTCACTGCCACGGTCGCCGCACTCACCACGGCGAGGGCAATGCTCATGAGGCTGTACGAGCCGTATTCGAAGCGTACAAAGGAGTGGAGCAAGTGCAAAGAGATTTCAGCAGCACAGAACAGGCCGAGGACAATGAGCCTCGTGCTTTGTCGCGAGCATGATGCGACGGAGGCGAGGACCAAGGGAATCAAGAGGCAATAGTAATAAAAAGTGGGGCTGACCAAGACGAACACCACGGGCAGAGATAGGCCCAAAGCTTCGAGGTCGCTGTGTGGCTTGCGGACGAGTCCCACAACGAGCAGGCCTAGGACGAGCACGGCGATGGCGATGTGGAAGGGCCGCATGGACGCCACCACGGCCTGCTTGTGGGGAACGAAGTAATTGCGAAAGCTGCCGCGGCCATCAGGGCCTGCGATGTCCCGCTCTGCCATCTCGCCGCGATACATGAGGAGCGGCCCGAGACCGAGCCGCATGGTGGAGATATCGGCGTTGTGCAGCGAGATCTTGGTTGCCCACGACCGCCACCCGTCCCTTTGTCCCGTGAGGGCCGCGCTCGCGCCGAGCAGGAGGCCGCACGTCAGGGTGAAGGCGAGGACCAGGGCAGCCGTGGGTTTGGGGATACGCCGGTTTCGGACCATCGACACCGTCCCGAGCACGATGGGGCCGAGCAGAAAGAGAGCGGGGAACACGCGAACCATCGTCGCATAGCCGATCAGCACACCGCACACGGCGTAGCGCTTTGCGCCCAGCATGGCGACGGCTGCGACGAGGGCAGCGAGCCAGTCGAGGCGCAGGACACTACCGCGGATGAAGGTGAGCGTGAGAGCGAAACAACCGCACGAGAAAACGAGCGCGATCACGGCCTTCTGCCATCCAAAAACGGCAAAGGCGAGACCGAAAGCGGCGAGCAAAGCCAGGAGGTCGATGATGCCGATCCCATTGAACCTCTGCCAGGGCTCGATGGGAATGCGCTGCGCGACAAATCGTCCGACTATGGTCCAGGCCGGGGTGGGATTGTACCCTTTGTCGTGCAGGTAGCCTTGCCAATTGGGGGAGTAATTCTTCTGATAGGTTAGGACATCGGCCTTGAACTGGTCCCAGCGCTCTGGCGAAAACCGCTCATGACAGCGGTCTCGCCTCCCGGCTAAGTAGTAGTTCTTATCGATGTGCCGGTAGTGTGCCATGCTGCGCAGCGTGGCCACGCGCCGGTGATATTGGGGCGAGAGCTCGTCGAGGGCGAGGAGCGTGCAACGGTAGAGTCCGTCGTACCCGAGCTCGGCCGAGTATTTAGCGCCAAAATAGTAGTGGTAGGTATCGTGTTCGTTGAGAAACGAGCGATGCCAGGGCCGCGGCCCGACCGCCAGAAACGAAGCCACGGCGATGAACGCCAGCAGCGCGCTGCAAGCGTGCATGGAACCGGCAAGCCATCTCGACCTGTGCCTCTCGGTGATGGCGTATCCCACGCCGAGCCCAAAGGCTGCGCAGAGGAGCCCCACCTTGACGGGCATGCTAGTCAGCACCCCTACGATGGACGCGAGCATCATGACTGAACACCTACCACGAGTGGTCGCGGCCGGGCCATTCCCCTTGCAGGCAGAAACAGCGAAAGAGTAGTGTCCGATTATGAAAGACGCTCGCCACAAGCGCTCACGCGACCCCCTGCTCGACGAGCGAGGCACGATCCGCAAGGCCGCGCCCTGTATCGTGGCTCTCGGCTATCCCGCTCGGTACGAGGTGGGCATCGCCTCCTTGGGAGCCCAACAGGTATATCGACTACTGAACGAACAGCCTGGCGTGGGGTGTGAGCGGTTCTACGCCGACGACCTCGAGGCGCGCGGGGGTCCGCGCACGCTGGAATCGGCGTTGATGCCAGGCAATGCGGCGGCCGTGGCGTTTTCCATCGCGTGCGAGACAGAGCTCGCGGTGGTGGCGGGTCTGCTCGAAGCCTGCGGTCTGCCTCCCCTTTGCGAGCACAGACACAGGGGCATGCCGCCCGTGCTGGTCGGCGGCCCCCTGACCCTCATCGATCCCTGGCTCGTGGCCCCCCTTGCCGACGTCGTGGTGGTGGGCGACGCCGAGCCCAGCTTACATCTGTGGGCTCGGGCACTGCTGGAGTCTCGGGACAAGGAGGCGTTCCTCGCTGCCTTGGGGGCACTTTTCCCGGGTGTATGGCGCCCGCAGAGAGACGCCGAGCCGCCGCTTCGGGCCGCCGCGGATCTTTCCTCGCTTCCGGCCAGGGCCGCGGTGTGGACACCTCGCTCTGAGCTTTCCGATCTGTTCCTCGTGGAGGCGGCTCGAGGTTGTGATCGCGGCTGTGCTTTTTGCGTGATGTCCGCAAAAGCAAAGGGGGCCTGCGGTATGCGGCCCGTACCCATGGAAGCCGTTCTCGAAGCGATTCCGCAGGAGGCGAAGGGCGTGGGTCTCGTCGGCGCCGCGGTGACCGATCACGAGGAGATCGCCGCCATCGTCCGACGCCTTTCCGAGCGCGGTCAGCGATCGTCTCTTTCGAGCATCCGCGCCGATCGTCTCAGCGACGAGCTTGCCCGGTCTCTCGTTGCCGGAGGCGCCCAGTCTCTCACGCTCGCAGCCGACGGGTCGTCCGAGCGCTTGCGGCGCTCGGTGCACAAGGGGATCACCGAGAAGACGCTCACACAGGCCGTCCACATCGCCGCGACTGCCGGTATTCGCAACCTCAAGCTGTATTCCATGGTCGGCCTTCCCACAGAGACAGACGAGGACATCGCCGAGTTCGCACGGCTCTGCCTCGACCTCGGACGCATCGTGCGCTTGTCCTTGGCCGTGCAGGCGTTCGTGCCAAAGCCAGGCACGCCACTTGCCGCCTCGCCGATGGAGCGTCAGAGCGTGCTGCGAGGACGCCTGCGGCTTCTGGAGCGGCTCCTGCAAGGTCGGGTCAGGTTGAGCTCCACCTCGCCGCGCCTGGCTGCCCTGGATGCGGCTCTCGCTCAGCTGGGACCCAGAGCCGCGCTCGTCGCGGTCGCCGCATCCCGCGGTGGACGCACGTTTCCGGCGTGGCGAAGGGCGCTCGCGGAATTCGCCCCAGAAGCGCTTTGCGCGATCGGTCTTTGACGTCCAGAATAATCGACGGGTCGGACAAAGGTCAGCCCAGGCCTTTGCC
>JALOQD010000090.1 GCA_025453525.1 Myxococcota bacterium | reverse complement strand
CTCCTCGACGTATCGACGGATACGCCTCGTCGTCGCGCCTTGCGATCACACCGAATTCGCCTCGAACTGCTCGGTCGGAGATTCTTTCACAAGCTCTGACAGGATCGATAAAAATATCTTGTTGAAAACACACGAACGAAGCTACCGATCGTGCGGCGAAATGTGATCTAAGGGGGCATGGACCACGCCACGACGACCGCCGCACCGCTCAGCCTCGAGGGCCCACCACCGACCATCCCGGCGCGCAAGCGCTACCGGCCGCCGAAGGCGAAGTTCCTGGCCGACCAGAGTCGGCAGCTCGACCCGATCAGCGGCTGTCCGGACCTGCAGGTGCCGCATGACCACGCGGCGAGGTTCGTGCTGGAGCTGGTCGAGCAGCTCGACCTCAAGGTCTTGGTGAAGAAGTACTCCGCGCTCGGGCGGCACGGGTTCCATCCCAAGCACGTGCTCGGCGTGCTGATCCTCGGCAGCGTGCAGGGGCTGCACTACGCCTCGAAGTTGGCCAAGGCGACCAAGACCGACGCGGCGTACCGGCTGGTGTCGGGCGGCCGGGCGATTTCCGACTCGACGATCAAGAAGTTCAGGGCGGAGAATCTCGCGTTCTTCCAAGACGCCGTGCAGCAGACGGTGGCGATGGCTGTGGAGCGCGGGCTCATCGACCCGACGACGCTCGCGATCGACAGCGCGCGGATTCAAGCCGACGCGTCGGTTAAGAGCATGCGCACACTAGAGCGCTCGAAGAAGCGCCTCGAGGAGCTGACCAAGGAAGACGTCGCAGCGCTCGATGAGGAAGCGCACGCCGAGCACGCGGCCAAGGTCGAAAAGCACGAGACGGCGGTGGCGCGGTGCGAGGCCGAGGGGCGGACGAGCCACAGCGTGACGGACCCGCACGCGGGGCTGCTCAAGTTCCCAAGCGGCGCAGCGCTGCCGGGGCATCGCGTCACGGTGACGAGCGCGGGCAGCGATCTGCGCTTCGTGGTCAACGTGCTCATCAACGCCACGCCGAACGACTTCGGGATGCTCGAGGTGACGGCGCGAGGCGCGCACGAGGCGCTCATCAAAGCCGGCATGCTGGTGCGCGAGGGCGCGCCACGGATGCAAACGGCCGCGGATCCGGGCTATCTCTCGGAGACGGACCTGACCTTCGCGTTCGAGAATCGCGATTGGCTCGACGTGTTGATCCACGAGCCCGAGGTGCAGCGTCGCAAGGGCGTAGATGGCGCAGCGCTCTTCGGTCGCGACGCCTTCACGATCGCCGAGGACGGCACGGCCACATGCCCCGCGGGCCTGAAGATGAAAGGGCCGTACAAGAACGGCGACAACCGTCTGTGGCACGGCGACGGCTGCGTCAAGTGCGGCCTCCGCGAGCGCTGCACGACGAGCAAGAAGCGCGCGCTGACGCAGAACCCTCGGCTCGACAAGGTGCGCGGCCACATGCACAGCCGCATGGCCGAGCCCGGAGCAAAGGCGCGGTACAATCAGCGCATCGCCACGGTCGAGCCGGTGTTCTCGTACATCGAGGACGCCATGGGCTTTCGCCGCGTGAGCTCGCGTCACACCGAGTGCCTCAAGGCCGAAATCCTGCTCAAGATCCTGGCCTACAACCTGATGCGCCTGAAGGCCGCGAAGCCGGTTTCGGCTTGCCTGATTTCCGTGGTGGTCACAGACGACACGGCGCACATCATCGATGTCTGTCTGCCAAGCTGACCCGCTTGTGTGCGACCTCGGTCGCCGAGCCGCGCGTCTCGACCGGTGGCTTCACGTCGCCAGCCCGAGCCCTCAGCGCGGTGATGGTCGGTGGCCTCCCACCTGACCACGCGCGGAAACCTTATTCTGAGCGATCCTGTGAGACCTGAGAACAAGACCCGAGTCCGGGTCGCGGTTAGGGCCTCCAGTCGTTTTCGACAGCTTTGTCCGAGTAGTTCAGCCAAACTTCTGGGATGCCCAGGCTTGTCTTGAGGTCGAAGAGCTTTGCGTTTTCATACCCATTGACAGGGACGGCAAAGACCACGCGCTGCCCGGGAAATTCTTGTTCGAGTCCGGCTGCTGCTTTGTCCCATGTGTAAAGGCCTCGAGTGATGACCCATTCTCCGGTCCCCAGATCCTGGCCAGCCACCTGTCGGCGCAGCCCGCAGGCGAGGTCGTTGAATCTCCCGTCGCCTCTTTGCACCGCGCAATCCTCGCCGCTCGCATCGTTCGGTTCGTTCTCTCCCCAGCTCCAGATTTGCGCTTTCAACCGTGGGTCAAAGGGCACCACCTGATCCAACCCAATCGCGCCGATGCCGCATTGTGCCATGGCCGCTGCGTCTTCTGCTTGAATGCGCGGCCCTGGATCGCCAAATGCGGCCGACAGTTTCGTGGAATCTTCGTAGATCCGGACGAGATGGCTCTGCAGGTACTGTGCGCTCTTGTCCCCCGCTTCGCACACCGGGTACGGCTCAAAGCTCTCTAGCGATTCTGTCGAAGAAAAATGATCCTTGAAGACATAGCGTGCCCAGCCATCTGTGGCGCAGTTGCCTCCTATCAGAAGAATCTGCTTATTCGCCGCGAGAACCTCTGCCTTGGTGAGGTCCATGGGAAGGGACTGGCAGCTGTCGGGCTTGTAAACAAATTCGCCGATCGTGCTGTTCATCTCGGCAATGGCCCTGTCGTACTGTCCCTTCATTTGGTCTTCGAGGTAAACGATCAGCACCGCATCGCGATGAGCGATGAGCCATCTGCGGATTTCGTCTAGACCTTCTCGAAAGAACCGGTCGTTTGGATGGGCGCCCCAATTGCCGTTGGCATGGCTGAGCTTGAGCTCCTTGCGAATCCTCCATTGCCATGGCCAAAATCCGGTCGAAGATGTCGTGTAGTGCACGTCCAGCTCCAAAGCCCGGACGCCGATTTCGAGCTGATCGTAGAGAGCGAGCTTCTGGTTCGGATCGATGTAGCTTCCGTTTTGAGAGTATACCCCAGCGTTGTACGAGTTGTGCGTCGTCACGAAAGTGGCCTTGCCCAATGGCGCATACGAGTCGAGCTTGCCTTGAAGCTCCAAGGCCTTGTACGCCCACGTTTGTTGGTAATCGCTGACGCTCGAGGCGTCAGCCGCAGTCGCCACCAAGAGCAGCATGCCGATCAGTATTCCACGGATGACATCAAACATGGGTGCGCTTTTCTCCTTGGTTAGAGCGGCCTGCGCACAAGGCGAGGCACAGTTCATGGGCGCCGAGCATGGCGTCGGCGAGGTTGCCAATGGTACCCGTGGCATCTCCCACGGCCAAGACCCGAGGCGCGCTGTCCTTCCAGGTCTCCAAGAGGTCCGGGGGCGCGCACTGCCCTGTCGCGATGACGAGCGTGCTCGCCTCGAGAAGCCTGCGCTCCTTGTCCGAACCGAACGAGAGGATGACTCCGTGCTCTGTGATCTCCTCGTAGGCGCACTTGTCGACGATGTGCACGCCGAGTCGCTCGAGGTCGGCGAGCAGGGCCCAGCGCAGGCTGCGGCCAAGACCCTTGCCCACGTACCCGCGCCGTCGGACGAGGGTGATGCGTCGGCCCGATCCCAAGTGGCGCAGCGCTTCGATATGCTCTGCGCCGGATTTGCGCGCGATGTACCCGAGGATGTCGCTCGGCAACTCGTGCTCTGTCGCAAGGTGCAGGGCGACTTCAACGCCCACGCCGCCGCCGCCGAGCACCACGACGTCGCCGTCCGCTAGGGACGGATCCCAGATGGCCTGCTCGGCGAGCAGCACCCTCGGGTGTCGCTCGAGCCCGGGAATGACCGGCAGGCGCGGCTGTGAGCCTGTGGCCAGGAGGACGGCGTCCACACCGGTGCGACGAACCGCATCGGGAAAGACCTGTTGTCCGAGCTGGGTGCGCACCCCAGCCTGCTCCATCGCGCGAATCGTGGCAGAAAGGCCGAGCCGTAGATCAGCTCGACCGTGGACCGCCGCCGCGACATTCCACCGTCCGCCGAGCGCTGGCGCCCTGTCGGCGAGCTCCACCTCGTGCCCGGACTCGGCGAGGGTCAGGCTGGCGCGCAGGCCAGCAGGGCCCGCTCCAACCACGAGCACCCTCGAGCGAGAAGGCAGCGGGTCGATGCCTCGGGGGAGCGGGGCTGTCCCCTCTCGTCCGAGGTCTGGCGACAAGGGGCATCTGGCTGGCTGCTTGGCGAACACTTTGTCGAGGCATACGCCGCAGGCCATGCACGGGGTGATGTCCGCCCCTTGGCCAGAGTGGGCCTTGAGAGGCCAGTCAGGGTCGACGAGCAGGGGGCGGGCGAGATTGACCATGGCGGCCTTTGACACAGCGAGCGCTTTTTGCGCCTCGTCCACGGTGCGGATGCGGCCCCCGCACAGCACAGGTCGGTCGATCGAAAGCGCAATTGGGCGAGCGAGATAGGCAAACGCCAGGGGCGGCGTCTCGGGCAAGAGCTGGGGAACCTGCGTGCGGTGACCGGCGCCGGTGAGCGAGATCGCCTCTACTCCGGCGGCGCAGAGCGCCTTGGCCAGCGCCACGGCGCCGCTCGTGTCGTAGCCACCTGGGAGAAGCTCGTGGCTGTGAATGCGCGCCGCGATGGGCAGGGCTGCGCTCGTCGCTTCGCGAATCGCTGATATGGCTTCCCGGGCGAGTCTCACGCGACCTTCGAAGTCGCCGCCATAGGCGGCAAGCGCCCCGCGGTTGAAGGCTGTGGAGGCGAAGTGGCTGAGCAAGCTCCCACCGGAGAGCATCAACTCGACAAAGTCGAAACCACAGCGCTGGGCGCGGCTGGCAGCCTGGCCGAAGCTGCGGACAATGGGTTCGATGTCATGCTCGGTCGGCCACCACGCAGGGTTGTTGTAGCCCTGCAAGGGGCACAGTTGCGCCCCGATCGAAGCGCCGGCGGCTTTGACCCTGCGGGTCAGCTGTTCGAAGGGCAGGGCAGAGGCGTCGGTCGCCAGATCCAAGTCGCCCCGTAGCCCTGCCGACCCTGGCCCGATCCAGGTATTGCAGACGCCGATCGTGATCATGGCCACGCCGCCCTGGGCCCTGCGTTCGTAGAATGCCGTGAGCTCCTGCGTGGGAGCTCCGTCCTTGGCCAGGCCGAGGTGCATCGCGGGCATGGCGATGCGGTTGCGGACCTTGCGGCGCAAGATGGAGACAGGCTCGAACAGCTTCTGCGAGTCGTGGGTCATTGGGCTGTGCCGCCTTTGTCGGTATCGACGACCGGTCGTTCCAGTGTCAGGCAGAACAGCTCGAACGGCGGATCGCAGGCCAACCCCTGGCATGTGGCGACATAGACCACGGGTGCCTCGACGATGGGTCCTGCCGTGAGTCGACCTTTTAGCTCGGCCTGCCACAGCACATCGTTGGAGGCATCCCGCGCCGCGACGGACGTGGAATCGCCATCGATGGAGCTGGCTGTGATCAGTCGACCGTCTGCCAGGGCGGAAAAGGCGATGTGTCCGGTCGGGTGTTTGAAGAGCGGGCTCACCGAGCCGTCCTCGGCAAGGCCGAGCAGTGCGTTGAAGGGGCCGCGGTTCGAGTCGCTTCTGGCGCAGGGGCTGGTCACGTCCGTGCAGGCGGCGATGACGCGCGCTCTGCCCGAGGGAGATGCGACGGCCACGGCTGTCGTCAGGCGTCCAGTGATGGGCAGCTCCGCAGAGGCCAGGGTCTTTCCCGAGGGAGCCACGAGCTCGAACAACGCCCGTTCATCGCCTCTGGCCACGACGCACGCCTGTCCTGCCGGCAGAGCACTGCACAGCGGCATCTTGGGCGTGGCGCGGCCCCAGATCTTTCGACCGCGCTCATCGAGCGCAAGGATCTTGCCGTCGCTCCAAACGATTGGGTCGCAGGTCGGCGTGGCGCCGAGCAATACCGCGCCGCTGCTGAGCTCCAGGCGCCGACCTACTTCGCCGTCAGGGCTCAGTCGCACCACTTCGCTGGACATACCGCGACTTCCTTGGACCACCACGCCGAGGTCGCAGGCAAAAGGCCCCTCGAGCTGCCGAGCGCCAGGCACGAAGGCATACCATTCGTCTCCGCCAGTCGAGGAGAGCTTGCGAAGCGTCGAAGCGTCGAGGAGATACACGCCCTCGGCCGAGGCCACGATGCGGCCATGGGACACTCTGCGCTTCCAACCCTTTCGTCCGTTCGGCAAAAGAGCGAACAACTCCGAAAAAGCCGGTGAATAGACGGCGTCGACACCGGGCAAAGAGAAGACTTTGTGGTTTGCTCCAGCAGCCCAAAGCCCCCGGGTGGTCTCGCGGTCGACGAGCAGGAGATTGGTCCCTACGGAGACGAGAACCCCGCGCTGGAAAGCGGCGAACCGCAGGGACGAGGCGGCCCCAGGGAGCGTGGCTCGGGAGCGAATGGCCCCGGGCGTCTCTCGTCGGACAGCGAGGCTGAGACGCTCGCTCGCCGCCATGTTGACGTTGGGGGTTTGAGGCGCGGGCTCGCTTGTGGCCAGGAGCTCTTTGCGAGGCCCCGAAGGCGACTGGGTTGGAGGCGGAGAACCACTCGAGTTCGGAGTGGCAGTGGGAGGCTCGCGATCGCGACACGCCACCAGGAGGAGGCCTGCGCAGAGCGACAGCCGCAGGGCTGTCGTCTGGCCGCGGCCTAGAGCTTGGAGGTGAGGACGCACACGTTGTGCATGGTCACGCCTTTGCGGACCTTTTGATCGAGGCTGGACTTGCATGTGTACTCCGGCTGGCACGGTTTGTCCGGAGAGCATGTGGCCATGCACCGTGCGCGGTCGCTTTGGTAGGCGTAGCAGATGTGGCCTGGCGCGCATTCGACGGTGGCCTCGCACTTCTCGCCCTGGAGCTTGTCGCCGCGGACGGAGCCCTTGGCGCCTGAGAGCTTGGTCGCCACGGAAGTTCCGATGATGAGGAGGATGATCACTCCCAACACGATCTTGATGACCTTGAACCCCTCGTTCTTCTCGCGGACCGAGGCCCTGACCTTGATGATGTCGGCCCCTTCGGCGTCTGCGGGCTCGATAGGGGCTGCCTTGTGCTTGGGTTGTGGCTCGCTTGCCTTTTCGCTGCTGCGGCGCGGTACGATTTTACCGCCGGTTTTTTTGCTCTTTGCCATTGTCGAGGATCCTTCGCTCTAGGTTCCTTTCTCGGACCTGCACGGACTCTAGCGCCAAAAGAGGCAAGCGGTCCAGCCTGCGTTTATCGGTCGACGCACAGGTCTGCGGTCGGCAGTAGGTTCCGCCCATGGCCTGCCCACAGCAGCCTCCTGCGAACTCGCGGCGCAGCCCAACGGCTGTGAGCGAGCAAGTGGCGAGGCGCGCCTCGCACTTTTGACCGAATCCAGTGCGATAGTTGCCAACCATCGGTGTTTCTGAGATGAACTATTGAAGGCAGTCCTTTACCATTTAAAGAGAACGAGAGATTAAGAACGACCATGCCCAACTCGGCGGATCCTTGTTTCTCGAGGCCAAACTCAAAACTGATGCGCGGTGCGCGCAATGCCATTGAAAACTGCCTCGGTGTCGAGCGCGATGACCGCGTGGTGCTCATCTGCGACGAGGCCACGGCAGAGGTGGCTTCGGCGCTCATCGCGGCCATCGACGAGCGTAAAGCATCGCGGCAGGTCTTTGTCCTCGAGCGCTGCGTAGAGCGCCCTGTCACCGATTTGCCATCTGAGATATGGACAGCTCTCGGGGGCGCGACCGTGAGCCTGTACGCGGTCACTCCTCAGCCCGGCGAGCAATCCCATCGCTCGGAGCTCGTTTCCAAGGTGGAGCCGCTGAAGCTGCGGCACGCCCACATGGTGCGGATCACGCCAGATGCCATGATGCAGGGCATGCTGGCCGACTATCGCCGTATTGGACGTCTCAATGAATTGATGATCGAGCGACTCAGCAAGGCGAGCTTGGTGCGCATTCGCAGCGCCAAGGGGACGGACATCATCGTCGATCTCGACCCTTCTGAGCCCTGGGACAGCTCTGCTGGGATCATTCTGCCAGGGCACTGGTACAACTTGCCCAATGGAGAGATCACGACCTGCCCGGCCTCGGTGCAGGGAGTGTTCATCTGCGACGCCATGGCGCCCACCGAGTCGAAAGTGAGAAGCGACCTTCTCTTGCGCAAACCCTTGCGTATCGAGTTGGTCGATGGCGTGCTGGCGCTGGCCTCGGGTGGTCCTCCTGGTCTAGCGGACGAGGTCGGCGCCATGGCCGCTGGCGAGAGCAGTCTCAGTCGAGTCGGCATGTTTGGGGTAGGGACCAACTTCGAATTGCTCATGCCCATCGGCGATCCGCTCCAGGACATGTATCTGCCCGGCGCCTACCTCGCCTTGGGGAGCATCTCGACACTCAAGACGCCCCGCGTCACCTGGTCGAACCGCCAGCAAATGCCGTTCACCGCGCGCCGCACCACGCTCGAAATCGACGGGGGCGCGGTCATCAAAGACGGTCGCTATGTGCAAGCGCTGTTAGACATGATTTAGTCGCCGGCCATCGTCCCCTGCGCGTTCCTTTTGGGGGCACCCGCGCTTGGCCGCTTCCCTTAGTTGGTGCGCCGCAAGCCAGACCACATCTCGTACATCGGCAGGGGCTGGCCGGCCTGGAACTCGTGGGGTCCGTAGATCACCACATAGGAAAAGCGTTGGAAGGGGACGAAATCCTTCTCTGCAAAGCTCGGGGTCAACGTCGCGCGGAACGTACCGCTGTTGAGGTAGTGCCGCTGCATGCCATTGGGCGTCACGTCGAGGGGCTGATGCAATGGCTCGTGCGTGTGGCCGAGCACGCAGTTGCACAGCCCGAGGATTTCCATTCGGTCGAGACAGCGCAGGGCGAGGCTCTCGCAGCTGTCGTTTCTCATCATGGACGACAGCTTCTCCATCATGCCTAACGGGAGCTTGGTTCCCAGGAGCTTTATGGCGCGCAGCGCGAGCTGCAGCTTGTCCGCGATGTCATAGCCGAGATTCCAGTGGTCATTGGCCTTGGTCCAGGTTTGATAGAAGGGTAGGGCCTCGAAGTCCTCGACGACCTCTTCCACGAGCTTGGCGAGCGACTTGCCCACATGGGAGCTGCGCTCGATGTCCTGCACGAGGCGGATGGCGGCGAGGGTAGGGCGAATGTTGTCGATGTCCCGCAGGCGACGTACGACCTCCTCTGGTAGGCCGCGCTTGCCTGCTTCGTAACCGAGTCGCGCGAACAAAACCGTCGTCATGGGATCGCTGATGGGCATGACCGAGTAGTCGGGTGTGCCATCTTCGGCGATCTCGCAGCTGTAGGGATCGGACTCGTGGCCGTGCAATACGGCGGTCGAGTGGGCAGCGTTCGTATACTGGTTTGAAAACGGAGCTCGGTTTGTGGGATCGGCGAGCAGGTGCGCATAGGCCCAGGCGCGACACGAGGGGTAGAGGTTGAGCAGGCGATCGTGGTTGCCTGGCAGATAGACCCGCTCGATGCTCGCGCTGGTCTGCCAGGACTTGGCGAAGTCCGGGTGGGTGCCGCTCAGCCAGGCAAGAGAGGCGCTGGTCGCCTCTGCCTTGGAGATGGCCTCGAGAATGCTGCGACAGCGACGCTCCACGAGGAGCGCCTCTGGATTCGGCGCCCAGGGCTTTTCCTGTTCTTTTGCCTCGAACCAGGCATTGGTGCGCAGCAGGTCGAAGATGTCTCCAGCATAGACGAAGGTGACCTTGTCGATTTTGTTGCCTCGACGGACGATTTCGGCGACGTCCTCGATGAGCAGCTTGAACGCCCTGGGGCTGACATTGAACTCATCTTTGTTGGCGCCGCTCTGACGAGGATCTGGACCCCAGTTACTCGTCGTTCCATCGGTGAAGTGGAGATCGCTGATGACGACGAGCAAAATGCCACCTCCTTGCTTGGACGCGCTGAGCCACGGCCACACCTAGCGTTTTACTTTGTAGGAATAGAAACTTTAAATGACGAGCGCAAAGAGCGCAATGAAAGTGGCGATTTCGCGGAAAAATGGGGCTTTTCAACATGGTTGCGCGGGTCTATACCTACGCTACCCGATCGCCCAGGTTCCTTAAACGAGGGGAGTGGCCAGCTGGGGCCAGGCTCGGGACAACACGATGCCAAACCATTCGCGTACAGCGGCTGTTCTCGTCACTCTAGCGCCTTGCGCTGTGGTCGGCGCGGTGCTGCTGAGCGAGGGGCGACTGCTCGTCGATCCTTGGTCCCTGCCAGCTGCGGCCGCGGCGTGGGGGTTGTCTACGTTCGCCGGCTTGCTGCTCGAGCACAGACCGAAGCGGTCCTTCGCTCTGCTCGTTGCCGCAGTGTGCGCCTTTGGCGTCTCGACGTTCGAGGGCCTTTCGAGCTCTCCGAGCCACGCCCTGCTCGTCTCTCTATTCCTCGGGCTGGTGCTCGTGGCCGCGTCACCGCGCCCGGGCGGCGGTTTGGACATTATGAGATCGCGCCGCTTTGGAGATCCGCTCGAGGTCATCGTCTCACGAGTCATCGGGTCTGCCAGCGTCGCTCTGGTGGCGTGGTTTTTTGTGCAGGTGGGCGATCTCAGCCATCATCCCCTGGCCATCGCCAGCGTGGCGGCCTGCATTGCCGTGAGCTTCGTTTACTTCGTCGATTGGTTGGCGCTCGAACGGCGACGCCGGAGGTTGCGACTGCTCTGGCTCTTGGCAGCGGCCGTGCTCATCGATGCCTGGCTCACCCTGGCTGGGTTTCTCGACGCTCCTGTCCTGTCCACTGTTTGTGCCGTGCTTCCCGGTCTTTCCCTCATCTTTGCTTTGCGAAGACGGCAATCTGCCTTTGCGAGTCGCGACTCCTGGCTCGAGCCGGTGCTGGCCAATCCTGCGATGGTGCTCCTGGTCACCTTCGGCGTGCTGTGCCTCGTTGGCGCGGTTTTGTTGCGACTGCCCGTGGCCGCGGCGAGCGGGGCTCGGGTGTCGTTCATCGACGCGCTCTTTACCTCGGTGAGCGCTGTGTGTGTGACCGGGCTCACGGTGCTCGACACACCCGTGGATTTTTCCCTCGCAGGTCAGTTCATCATCCTCGGCCTCATTCAACTGGGTGGACTCGGGATCATGACCCTGTCTGTCGCCACTCTGGCGATTCTCGGCAGGCGACTCGACCTGCGCGCCGAGGGAACGGCGGCGGGGCTGCTCAGCGGAGCTGATCGCGGCTCTCTCTATCGAACCTTGCGAGTCGTTCTGGCAGTGACTTTCGTTGTCGAAGCCGTGGGTGCAACCCTGCTCACCGTCGAGTTTTTGGCCAGTGGAGCTTCCTTGCCGCGAGCCCTTTTCGAGGCAGTGTTCACGGCGGTGTCGGCCTATTGCAACGCGGGGTTTGCGCTGCGCAGTGACAACTTGGTCTCGCTGGCGGGCAATCCCATGGTGCTGCACACGGTGGCCGTGCTCATCATCCTGGGAGGGCTCTCCCCCGTGGTGGTGGTGGCCCTGCCCAGGCTACTGCGGCGCTCGCCCATGCGGCTGGAGATCAAGCTGTCCCTCGTGGTGACCGCCATGCTGCTTGTGGGAGGCGCGTTGTTCTTTGCCGTCTTTGAGTGGCGAGGTACCTTGGCCGACCTGCACTGGCTCGACAAGTTGCACAACGCTTGGTTCCAATCAGTGACAACGCGAACCGCAGGGTTCAACTCGGTGAATATCGGCGCGCTGCATCCTTCGACCGTGCTGCTCACAATGATTTTGATGTTCATTGGCGGGTGTCCTGGTGGCACGGCTGGCGGCATCAAGACCACCACGGCGGCGGTGCTCTGGCTCGCGGCTGGGTCGGCGCTCTTCGGCAAGGGGTCGGCGCGGGCCTTTGGCCGCAAGATATCGGTGGCCTCGGTCTACAAGGCCGTGGCCGTCGTGTCTGCCGGGCTCCTCGTGGTTACCGTGACCCTGCTCGGGCTGATGCTCACTCAGCAGGTGAGCATGCGCTTACTGGCCTTCGAGGTGGTATCGGCCATCGGCACCGTGGGCCTGTCCATGGGCGCCACGACGCAGCTCGATGATGTGGGAGAGGTCCTCATCATGGTCTGCATGTTTCTCGGCCGCATTGGACCGCTCAGCCTGCTCGTGGTGCTCGCCGAGCATCGGGACGACGTGCATGTGCTCGTGCCAGAAGAAAACGTCGACGTGGGTTAGGGAAAGGAAGGTGAGTTCATGATTCGACAGGCACTGATCATTGGTCTGGGTAACTTTGGCAGCGTGCTGGCCCGGTCCCTGTCTGCGCGAGGCGTCGAGGTTCTGGTGGCAGATCGCAAGCTGGATCGCATCCGCGCCATTGCCGATGTGGTGGCCGACGGTTTGTGTCTGGACGCCACGGACGAGGAGGCTCTGTCGCGAGCGGCTCCTGAGCGTCGTGACGTGTGCGTGTGCGCCATCGGCGAGGAGTCCAAGGAGTCGTCGATCATCTGCACGGCCTTGCTCAAGCAGATGGGGGCCCAGCGAGTCGTTGCTCGAGCCACGGATCCCCTGCACGCTCGCATCCTCCGGCTCGTGGGCGCCTCGGAGGTCATCGATCCGGAAAAAGAGTTCGGCGAACGCTTCGCCGCAGTGCTCGCTTACAAGGGCATCCTGGCCGAGATGCCCCTGGGCGACGACCTGGTGATTACCGAGGCCAAATTGCCGCCATCCATGGCCGGTCGAAGTCTTATCGAGCTGGAGCTGCCCAAGCGGTTCTCCATTGTTGTTGTCGCTGTACGCGACGCTGAAACCGGGAGGGTGAGTCTGCCCAATCCCACAGTGCCACTAGCCTCTGGAGACATCATCGTCACCGTGGCCCACAAGGGCGCCGTGGCCAGGCTCGTGGAGAGGAGTTAGAGGCATGGCTCTGCGTCGGGATCTTCTGCTTGGAGTCATCGTGCTCGCGGCGCTGCACGCGGTGCTGTCGTTCGGCGCCATTGGGTTATTCTCCCGCATGGCCCCGGAGATCGAACGCATTATTCGAGCCAATGTCGTTTCTCTCGAGGCGTGCGAGGCCATGCTCGCTGCCTTGGCATTGACCGATGGCGATGAGGCGGAGCGCCAGTTGAAGGCCGCGCTCGCCATCGCGAGCGCCAACATCACCGAGTCCCCGGAAAAGACTCTCATCGCCACGATCCAGCGGAACTACCGCGACGCGGTCAAAGGGAGTGCAGGAGCCCGTCGAGAAACCCTCGCGGCGATCCTGGCTCTTGGACAGGTCAACCGCGACGCCATGCGCCGGTCCGATGAAGAGGCTCAGCGGCTGGGCAATGCCGGCTCGTGGGCCGCGGTGTTCTTAGCCATGACGAGCTTCACCGCGAGCGTCGTCGTCATCCGTCGCATCCGCCGTCGCGTGGTCGTTCCGCTGGGAAGGATCCATGACACCCTCGTCGCCGTGCGGCAGGGGAACCTGCACCGACGGTGCCCTACGACCGGGATTTCCCACGAGCTCGCGCTGCTCGCCACAGAGGTCAACGGCCTCGTAGAGAGGATCGTGAAGCGCTCGGTGGCTCCCACGGCTGCGAAATCCAAGGATAGCCTCAACCGAGCGATGCTGCTGCATGTGCTGGACGCGCTGCCCGGCCCGGCGGTCTTTGTCAACGCCCGCGGCGACATGTTGGCGTCCAATCGAGCCGCCATCGACCTCTTGTCTGGGCCGCGAGCCATCGCCATCGTGGCCGCCCTGGAGAGTTGTGGAAGGAGCGGTCCAGCCTTGGGTGACCTCATCGAATCAGTGAACAAGGTGGGTGCGTCAGAGGTCTGGTGTTGCACGCTTGCGGGCGCTGCGGGCGTTAGCTCAGACGCTCGTCCATCAACCTGAGCACCTCGTCGTTGGTGGGAAATCGACCTTCCTCGTGTTTCGAGAACAGGATGTCGTCGTCGACGGTCACATCGAATACGCCTCCTGAACCGGCTACGAGCTCGCTGTCCACACCGTAGCGCTTGCGGATCTCCGCGGCCAAACTGACCGCTCGCGGTTGGTAGTTTCAAGTCCGGCAGTATTTGATCGTCACGCGCATCGAGACCTCCTAAAGAGCTGTTGTCGACTACTCGTAATTTAGATCGCATGGCGCGAAAAGCAACGACGCAAGGGTCGAGCGGTCAATCCTTGGAGCTGAACTGATCGTCTTTATCGGCAAACAAAATATTGAAGGTGGTCAGGGTGCCATAGCACTTGGAGATGTACCCTTGCAGCTCCACTTTTTCGCTGTCTTTGAGCCTATCGTGACCATTGATTTTGGATTCGAGCACCCTCAGGCGATCGCGGAGCATCACGATCTTGTGGAAGAGCACCTCAATAGGAACCTCCTTGCTCTGCAAGCTCTTGTCCGCGGGTTGGATGACCAGAGCGCCATCTTGGAAGCGCGGCGCCATGCGTGGATAGCCATAGAGGGTCTCTTCTTCGAGCAACTCGCGCAGCACGCGCTTGAGGCCGTCCCTGTCCATGTCGATGAAACCTTCCGTATCGCCCCGCATGGGGCTTTCGAGCGTCCGCGATGAGTGCCGATACGAATCGCCGCCTCGCCTCGAGGTCTTGGGCACTAAGGGCGCAGTCACGGTACCAGACCTGCCAGCGCGGACTTTGAACAGCTCGCAGGCCGGAAAGTCCGAGGTCAGGTCTCCGAGCTCGCGGCGCAGGATGCAGTGTCCGACCCTGGGGCTGCTCCCAAAGGGATCGTCGGCGCTGAACGCCACGCAATCGTCGCAGGTCGCAGTGGGCAAGTCGCTCATGGGGCGTTAATCAGCGGTGGTTCCGATATTCTTGACCTCGTCGACGAGACCGTATTCCTTGGCCTCTCCTGCGGCGAGGTACTTGTCGCGGTTGGTGTCCTTTTCGATCTTTTCGAGGGTTTGTCCTGTGTGCTTTGACAAGATGCGGTTGAGCTCGTTGCGGACCCGCAGCATTTCCTGGGCTTGAATCTCGAGGTCAGAGGCCGGTCCCCATATCTGACCGTGGATGAGCGGCTGGTGGATCATGATGCGCGCGTGCTCCCAGGCAAAGCGCTTGCCCTTGCTGCCCGCAGCGAGCAGCACCGCGCCCATGCTCGCGGCCTGACCGCAACAGACCGTGACCACGTCCGAGCGAACCGACTGCATGCAGTCGTACAGGGCCATGCCGGACGAAATGACGCCACCGGGGCTGTTGATGAACAGGTAGATGTCCTCGGCGCTTTGGGAGTCGAGCCACATGAGCTTCTTGACGAGATCCTCGGCGGACTCGTCCTGTACGGCGCCCCACAAGAAAAGGCGGCGCTTTTTCGCCAGAAACTCTTCCTGCTCCTTCAAAATGCCCAAGTTGCAGAGATCGTGCGTGCTGCAGCCCATACCTTTTCCCTCGTTTCATCGGTCGTCCCGGATCGGACGAGCCCTATAAGAGTGCCTCTAAGGACAGGCGATGTCCAGGGACGCGCCGATCGACGGAGCCCCAGCTAGGAATTCCTTGGAGTTGTGGTCGAAGTCTCCACAGGCCAGGCAGAGATTCAGTCTATAGGCAGATGTCCACGGTTACGCCCCAACTCCTGAGACTGGAAATCGTCTCCTTTGCGGAAGCGTCGTCGCAATTGAAATCGTTGCTTGCGAGCAGCACGGTGTCGCCCTGACCGAGATTAGAGCCGCTGGCGCCCAGGCCGGTATTGGTCGCCAGCGGACTGATGTCCGAAATGAGATTATTGCTGAGGTTCATCCCGTGGATCTTCGGCGTATCGCTCAGGGCCGAGATGTCGGTGATTTGGTTGTTATTGAGGCTGACCTCTTCGAGGTCGTTCAAGTTCTCCAGGTCGTCAATGCTGATGATGTCGCATTCGACGAGCTCGAGAATGGTGAGATTGGTCGAGGCTTGCAAGCGCGAGATGTCCCAAAGAGCGCCGTTGTAGCTGGCGTTGAGATAGCGCAGGCGGCCAGCGGCTGCCTCTGGAATGGTGTTGAGGCTGGTCATGTTCCCGACATTTTGAATATTGAGCTCTTGCACGCTGGTCGCGGTGTCGAGGCCATTTAGGTTGGGCGTGGTCTTGTTGCCCGCTAGGCTTAGAAAAACCAGGGAAGTCATCGATTTGGCGTAAATCCAATCGACCTCTTCGATGGAGCTGTTCTCCAGCCACAAGGATCTCAGTTTGGAAAGAGCCTTCAGCCAAAGCATGGAGCTCGCGTTGAGATCGTTGCCGCTGAGGTCGAGCTCCGTCACGGTGGAGGGGATGAGATTCAGAACAGTATGAGTGATCCCGGTGCTGCGAATCCAAAGCCCCGTCAGGCCGCTGAGGGAATCGAGAAAGCTCCAGTTGGTCACGGCGTTCCCAGAGATGGCAAGCACCTCGAGCCGTGGGAATTGAGTGTCGGAAATCGAGGCGAAATCCGTCAGCCCGCAGTCCATGAGCTGGAGCTCTTCGAGTGAAGGAAAGGCAGGCAGTGTCGCCAGGTCGGGAATGCTGAGTTGATTTGCGACAAGGCTTGTGAGACCCAGCCCTTCCAGGGAGCTGAAGTCATCCACGGTCGTTTCCGAGATCTGCAGAGTGCGCAGGCTTTCGATGCCTTGAAGCGGCGAGATATCCGAAACCGGGTTGGCTTCGAGATAGAGCTCCGACAGATGCTCGAGCCCGGCCAGGGGCCACAGGTTTCTGACCTGATTGAAGTGCAGCATCAGCCGGTCGAGGTTTAGGAGACACTCGAGACCCCGCAGATCCGAGATGTCCTGACTGCCAGCATAGAGGTCGGTCACGAGCGACGCGGCTTGGACTGTAATGGGGTCGGTATCCGACAGAGGTGAAGAGGGATTCTGATCACCCCCTCGCAGTCGTTGAGAGTGCCGGTGTCCGAATCGCCCCCATCTGTCCGTGTGTCCGTGTCCGTCTCGTGTTTGTCCGTGTTCGTCTGTGTGTCCGTGCCCCCGTCCGTGCCCCCGCCCGTGCCCCCCCCACTACTGTCCAAATCAAACGTCAAATCATCGAGCCCGATCGCGGCTGAGCAACCGCTCGAGCCTGCGATGAACGCGCACCCCCAAGCCAGATAGGCCGCGGTAGGGCAGAAGTGGGTCTTCATAGTGATCCGGTGACGACGAGCATCCCGCCTCCTTCGATGGGTGTGGCAGCGACCTTTGATGTTTCCCTCTTTGAAAACACGCCAAAGCCGAGCAGCCCCCCGATGATGGCCATCGCGGCTCCCACCCCGAAGCAGATGTCCGCGGAGAGGGCCAGGCCTCGAGACGATTTCGCTTCGTCCTCGGAGCTCTTTGGGCAATGACCGTCCTTACACTGGTCTTCCACATGTGATGCCTTGGACAGCGCGACACCGCCCAGCACTACCCCGGTGGCGAGAGTCGCGGCCCCAAGCCCTGCGAGCGTCCAGCCCACGGCGCGGCTTTTCGAAATTCTGGGCTCGGGCGGCACTGAAACCTCGGGCCTTGGCGGCGGCATTGGGGCCCCTTCCGAAGAGGTGGCAGCCTGGGGGGCGGTCGTCGCTGCCGCGTCGTCGGAGCCGACATTCACATCCAGTCGCACCGTGTCTCCGCCGGTCACGCGCAATACTTTTGTGATGATTGTCTTGTTTCCTTTGCGGATCGTGATCTCGATCTTGCCGGCCGTGGTCTTGATGCGGCTCGCTTCGGGCAGAGCTCCGCGCGCGATGCCGTTGACAAAGACCTCCCCTTGCTCGGCGCCCGCGAGCTCCACGGTCGCCACGAGCATGCGCAGCCGCTTGATTTCTCCCATGACCTCGGCTTGTCGATCTCCTGTGATGTCGTCGCCGCCTTCGATGAGGTAGGCCTCGAACTCCTCGAGGGCCAAGTCGTAGTGCTTGAGGGAGGCCTCGCTCTGAGCGATGTTGTAGCGGATCTTCCAGGAGGGACGCAGCTCCATGGCCTTGCGGAACGAGGACGCCGCGTCGCCGTAATTGCCGGCATTGAACGCCGCGGTCGCTTGCTGGTAGGCCTGCAAAGCTGGATCGACCTCTGCAGAGGCTCTCCAAGGCAGCACGAGCAACAGCGACGCTGCGAGGCACAGTGTGGGAACAGCCATTTGGTAGTTCATCATTCACCTTGAATCAGGGGCGACGAAGTTCAATGAAAGGATGTGGAGGACCGGCTGGGGTGTCAATGCCACAAATCTCATCCGAAGCAGCCGGCTCTTGCGACTCATTCGTGCCCATCCCGAAAGTCCCGTTGCCGGCATCCTTCTCCAAGGCTGCGGAACTCGGGCATCGATTTAATCGACTCAAACAATCCTCGCCTTTCCGAAGGACACCGGCAACTCCTTTCTTTCGGGACAGGTATTGATTCATTGGTCATCGATGAGCTCGATGCCTCAAGAGGAAGTGCTACACTAGTCCCGCCGGTCGGCTTGGCATCGAGGGGGAGAGGAACCCTCCATCACCGGAAAGGAGATCGCCATGTCGCAAGAAGGGCTCGTAATGGCGCAAAGGCAGCTCGAGAATTTCGATACCGTACTGCTCAAGGACATTGGCACGCTCACCATCGAGCTGGGTCCATCGCCTTGCCTCACGGTCGAGACCTCGGCGGAGCTGATCGGGAAGGTCCAATCGACCGTACAGGACAACAAGCTCGTCCTGGAGCTCGGGATGAATTGGCTCCAGAAAGTGGGCGCGAGCCTCACCGAAGGGCTATTGACCAAGCCGCTCAAGTACACCTTGACGGTACCGCGGCTCAAGAAGCTCGAGGTGTTTGGCCTCGGCCAGATCGAAACAGGCGCACTCGAGGCAGATGCGTTTTTCATCGTCGTGAATGGCACTGGAAACATCACGCTGGCCAAGTTGAGCTGCAACACGTTGGACGTGAAGCTCAACGGCACAGGTAGCGCTTCTATCCTCGGTGGCCGTGCGGAACTGGCCACAGTGATGAGCAACGGCTCTGGGGAGTTTTTGGCTGAGCAGTTCGAGACCTGTGCGGCCAAGGTGACTCTCAATGGGTTGGGCAAGGCCAAGGTGCATGTGACGAACAAGCTCGACGTGGAGATGAACGGAGCGGGAGAGCTCAGTTACCGCGGCAAGCCGGCTCTCTCGCAAGACGTACAAGGCATGGGCCGGATCACCTGCCTCGAAGAATAAGAGGGTTCGCAAAACGCTGTGCGGCTGCCACGAGGGATGGCTCACATGAGCGTGTGGGACCGCTACACCGGAAGCTCTCCCACGGTGGAGATCTCCGCTGACTGGAGCTGTGGACGGCGCGATACCTCTGTCCGCTTGCGCAGATACTGCTGTTCGTCGACGAGGTTGTAGTACAGGAAGAGCTCAGAGGCTTCGGTCTTCGTCCAAAGCAGCTTGAGCGTTTGGACGAACAGGAACACGAGCAGCACGAGCATGGGCAGAAAGTCCTTGCGGCTGAAGATGTCGTATTCGACCTCCTTCTGCTCGCATCGCCAACGCTTTCGCATCTGCGCTCGTTCTGCCCACGGTTGCGGTCCTTTGATGAACGTGTCGAAGTACCAAATGACGTCGGCGAACTCGGTCGCGGTCTTGCTCCCAGCCGTGGCCGGTGGAAGGGCAGAGACCACTTCCCCGTCGGCGATGCGCATCCACGCTTGGAGGAGATCGAGTCCGCTGGCCTTGGCCACGTTGATGCCCACCGAGGCCCGAGGGTTGCAGTCAATGAGATAGGGTGTTTGGGTGCGGTCGTCGATGATGAAGTCCATGCCCATGAAGCCTGTCCAGCCCACATGGGAAACGAGTTGCGCCGCTTGTCCCTCGATGCGCGGAGCCGAAATGGCCTGGCGGCATGTGGTGGTTCCACCGCTGCGCGGAATGCTGCGGATACCCCGATACGGAGCGGCGCCGACGATGCGTCCTTCCTGGGCGAGCAACGACAGCACCACCTCAGGCCCTTGGATGCGCCGTTGCACGAGCGGGAGCTGCGAATCGTCGAGCTCGTTTCGGTGAATGACGTCTTCGTAGGTTTCCCAAATCTTCGCAGGATCATCGACGAGGCGCAGGCCTGTGGAGTTTCTCGACTTGCGCATCTTGATATACACGGGGAAATCGATTTCGCGGCTGATGCTGCGGGCTTCTTCGAGACTGCGCGGCGCAAAGGTCTCGGGGGTGCGCACACCGCACGCCTCGGCTACGAGCCGCATACTGTTTTTGTCATGGAGCCGCAGGATGTCGCCGCGGGGCTGGAGCACGGTCCTGGTGCAGGCCTCGATGCGACTGCGAAAGTCCGAAAGCACAAAGGACTCCTCGAACGCGGGGAAGTAGTATTCGTATCCGCCCTCTTCCAGCTCTTTGATGAGGTAGCGCGCGTAGCGTAGGGGGTCTTCGCGCAGGCTGGGGAGGATGACCCGTCGCTCGACATAGCGCGAGTACAGCCCGAAGGCGAGGGGATGATTGTCTACGGCAGTGACCTTGAACCCGAGCTCTCCGAACCGCCGCACGGCAAATAGACCCGCTTGAGTAAACAGCCCGGTGACTAGTGCTTTCATGGTGATTTCCGCTCCTGTGAGAATAATAGAGCTGCGTTGTGCCACGAAGCCTGATTCCTATGGGAAGCTGCCATGTAGAACGGGTTGATAACGATGTTTGATGTCTATGTAATGTATTGTTTTTCATCCTGCTTGGAACCATGATGCTTCCGGGTACGGTAACCTTCATCCCTGTCTATATCCTTTTTGCCAAGATTGGCTGGATATATAC
>JALOQD010000089.1 GCA_025453525.1 Myxococcota bacterium | reverse complement strand
CTCACTGTCACAGAAGAAGAGGAATGTATGGCACCGCCAGTTGATGAAGCCGAATTTCCTGTGAACGTGCTATCACTCACTGTCACAGAAGAAGAAGAATATATGGCACCGCCCACTATCGAACGGTTATTTTTAAAAACACAATTGCGAATCGGGGGAGCTTTGGCATTGAAAACAATCCCCCCTCCCTTTGTCTCATTTTTGGCTGCAGATCCATTGGCATTTCCGTCGGAAACCGTAAACCCGTCCAATATCGCATTTTCGGCTCCGATCAATACATGATAGCTATTATCAGCATTGCTCTTCGAATTCCCAATATTGCCGCTCAAAATAGTGACATGGGCTTCCCAATCTCGTTGCTCCTTGAGACGCTCACCACTCGCGAAACCGCCGTAGAGGTCGATGCCGGAAATCATTTCAATGGAAAAAGTCCGCCCCACTCCCGCGGTTGGATAATAGGTGCCCTGGGCGACCCAGACCTCGCAGCTTCCGTAGTACTCGGCCAGCAGCAGCGCGCGGGGAACCGTGGAAAGCGCTGTGTTCCAGCTCCTTCCATCGTTGCCGTCGTTGCCGGTGCTCTGGTCCACGTAGACCAAGCACCTCTCGCAGTCCGGGCCTGTCCAGCCGTCGTCGCAGATCACCGGCTCGCCGGTATCGGTCTGCGAGTCTGTCTCGGTGTCGGTGTCCGCGCTGGTGTCCTCGCCTGTGTCAGAACCAATGTCGCGCAGCTCGCAGAAACCATCGTTACACACGAGCCCGAGGTCGCACTGTGCTTGTGGCGTGCAGGGACAGTCCTCGATGCCGAGCGGACAGTCGATGTCCGTGCCTGTCCCTGTATCCTCGCCTGTGCCGGTATCGACGCCGCTGCCCGTGTCGTTCCCTGTGCCGGTATCGACGCCGCTGCCCGTGTCGTTCCCTGTGCCAGTGTCGACACCGCTGCCCGTGTCGTTCCCTGTGCCAGTGTCGACGCCGCTGCCCGTGTCGTTCCCCGTGCCGGTATCGACGCCGCTGCCCGTGTCGTTCCCTGTGCCAGTGTCGACCACGCTGCCCGTGTCGTTCCCTGTGCCGGTATCGACGCCGCTACCCGTGTCGTTCCCCGTGCCGGTATCGACGCCGCTACCCGTGTCGTTCCCCGTGCCAGTGTCGACGCCGCTGCCTGTATCTTTTCCCGTGCCAGTGTCGACCCCGCTACCTGTATCTTTTCCCGTGCCAGTGTCGACCCCGCTACCCGTATCTTTTCCCGTGCCAGTGTCGACCCCGCTGCCTGTGTCGTTCTCGGTCGCGGTTTCGGACGTATCGATGCTGGTCGGGTCATCCGAAGCTGTGGGCTTGGTGACGTCGATGTCATCCGTAACGTTCGGAGTCTCTGTCTCCGCGTCGTTGTGGGTCAAAGATCCATCGCCGCACCCCAGGCCCATCAGAAGCGCCCAACCGCACACAAACCCCAATCGTCTCGTTCTCATTTTGCTCGTTCTCCCCAGATGGCGTAGCCGCCCCGCTGTTCGCTCGCCTAACTACAAATTCCAGAAACACAACCCCGCGCCCACAAAACGCCCAGAGGCCTTCGTATCACAGATGAACGCGCGCACCAAAAGGGAATTTTTTTAAAGCGCGCGTCTCGGCCGAGAACGCTGACGGCGCCGCGCTCCCCTTGTGCAAATTGACAATTTGAAGGCCTATGGGATAAGCGTTTTTCTGCTAAAACTCGTCCTGGCCATGGCGCGGCCAGCGCATCGCGCTCTTTTTAGGAAGGTTGACGATGACACCGTTCGAACGAGAGCTCATCTCCAAACTGGTGAGTCACTTGAAGCTCGAGGACGTGGACCTAGAGGGGCTTTCCTCGGACACGCGGCTGTTCGGCTCTGGTTTGGAGCTCGACTCCATCGATGCCATCGAAATCGAGGTGCTCGTCAAAAAAGAGTGGGGCATCGAAATCCACCAGTCCGAGCGCAACGAATCCACCTTTAGCAGCCTCGGCGCTCTGGCACAGTTCATCGAGCAGCATCGCAATCGAGACGCAAAGGTCTCATGAGGCGTCTCGCCTCGGAGTGCAGGCAATGATCATCGCGACCAAGGCCGACAAGCATGATGAAGGTTGGCGCATCGTCTTGTACGATCAAGAGGCGCACGGCACGGGCAGTGCCGCGCCCACGCTCACCCATGCGGAGTTTCACGAGGAAATCGACACCTACTACCAGCAGCGCCAACTCGAGCGAGAGCGGCTGTACGCCGAGCTCATCGAGGGTAAGACGAGCCCCGTGGGCTTCTTCCTCATGCTCCAGGGCATGGATGTCAAAGACGTAGCCAAGAGAATGAAGCTGCGGCCCGGCGTTGTGCGGCGCCACCTCACCCCCGAGGGGTTTGCTTCGGCCACGGTCGAGCAGCTGCGCCGCTATGCGCGCATCTTCGACGTGAGCGTGGCGGATTTCTTTTGGTTCGCGCGGTGCAGCGACGGCGTGTCCGTGGAGGTGCGCAGCGACGCCAGCGGGCTGCTCCAGCTCGTGGACCTGAGCCCCACAGGGCAAGGCTCAGCGGGTGAGCGCTCGTGACAGGCGATAAACCCTACGAGCACCGGGTCGCGTCGCACTGCGAGTCTGGCAGCGTGCGCAACTTGCTCCTGCACGCCGGGCTCGACATCTCCGAGGCCGCTATTTTCGGCATCGGCTCTGGGCCGGCGTTCTACTATCTGTTCTTCGCCAAGGGCCCGAGCGGCTTTCCCCTGGTGGGCGTGCGCAACCGACCGGGCATGATCCTCAAAAACGTGGCGCGGCGCCTGGACATTGGCTTTACGTTCAAAAAGCACCGCACCACGCAGGAAGCCCTGGCCCAGGCCAACGCCTGCCTCGACGCCGGAGAGCCGGTCATCGCCTGCGTCGATATGTTTTACATGAAGTACTTGCCGCCGTTCTTGCGGGTGCACGCGCCCTTCCACTTCATCGTGCTGTGCGGCCGCGACGGCGACACGTACACGGTATCGGATCCGTATTTCAAAAGCCTGGCCCAGCTCGACCTGCAGGATCTGACCGTCGCCTGGAGCACCTTTGCCCCCATGGCCCAGGATAACTTCTTGTGCCGGCTCGAGCGCCTCCCCAAAAGCGTGGAGTGGAAGCGCGCCATAAAGGTCGCCACGGTCAAGACCTGCAAGGAGATGGTGCTGCCCCCTGTCGTGCGCGACCTACTGCCGTTCGTGGGCGTGCAGGGCATGCGCACCTATTCCAAGGCCATGACGGAGTGGCCGCGGCGCTACCGCGGGGTGAAGCTGCGCGAGGGCATCCTCATGAGCGCCGTGGGGTTCGAGGATCAAGGCACGGGCGGCGGCGCGTTTCGCCTGATGTACGGCGCGTACCTCGACGAGGCAGCACACCGGCTCGCCTCCCCGGCCCTCAAAGAGCTCGCGGCGCAGATGACCTCTCACGGGCAGGCGTGGCGTGAGACCTCGCGCAAGCTCATCCGCGTGGGCAAGCTCGTCCCCATGCAGGAAGAGCGGTTCGACCACTGGGCCCTCTCTGACCAGCCCGCCCTCGTCGCGCAAGGTCTCGAGGAGATCGCGGGCGATTTCCGGCGCGCGGCGGACTTCGAGCAGGGCTTTTTCCAAAAGCTCGGCAGCGCGGTGCGAGCCCTGTGAGCGGCCCTTCGGAACCAGCGGTGACGGGCTTTTTCGGACCGTGGGCCGAGTACTGGAGCGACCTCGAGGATCGGCACCTGCGGCCCCACGCCCTCGACCACCTGCTCGGGGCCATCGACGGTCCGACTCTCGTCGTGGGCGCGGGCCAGGGCATCATTGTCGAGCACCTCAAAAACCGGGGGATAGCGGTGACCGGAGTGGACCGCTGCAAAGAGATGGTCGCCGCCGCTCGCCACAGGCGTGGGCTGGAAATTCTCCTCGCCGACGGGCACCACCTGCCCCTGCCCGACAAGTCGTTTCGCACGATCATCGTCGCCTCGGGCGTCGTGGATTACCTGTTCGACGAAGGCGAGGCGACCCAGATCCTGCGCGAGTGCGCCAGGGTCGCGGACCACGGCGGCCAGCTGCTCGTGTCGTTTTTCGACGTGCAGACGCAGGCCCGTCCCACCTTGCGGCGCCTCGGGCTCATCGATGAGGCACAGGGAGTCTATTACCTTCGTCGCGTGGCGCAGTTCAACGATGCCCGCAAGCGGGGGCTTCACGTCGCCCTACGGCTCATCGCTGCCTACGCCGAGGTGAGCTCCCTCGCCGCGTTCGGGCGATTCGCCCTGGTGGGCCTGACCCTGCCCCGCTGTCTGCGCGACGACGGCCGCCGCTTCGGCGACGTCTTGAGCAAGATCGCCGCCGATGGTCGCGATCCTCTTGCGCTGACCGCTCTCCTCCCCGAGAGGCTGCCGCTCCGCGCCGAACCCGAGATCCGCAGCCTGCTCCTCGCCAGCGGGCTCGCCCTCGACGACCTCTCCGAGCGCGATGGCGTTCGCGTGGCCCGCTGTCGACCCGGGCGTTTCGCGCGGCTCGGGCTGCGGCTATCCCGCTCCGACTCGCCGGCTGTGCTCGAGGCTCGCGGTCTCGTCAAGCGCTACAAGAACAGCGCCTGCGCGGCGGTGAGCGGCCTCGACCTCGACATTCCCCGAGGCTCGATCTACGGCATCCTCGGCCCCAACGGCGCGGGCAAGACGACCACCTTGTCCATGCTGTGCGGACTGCTGCGACCGGATCGCGGCTCAATCCGCTTGGCCGAGGATCTCGACGCCCTGGGCAGGGGCAGGGCGCTCGGCTACGTGCCCCAGGAGCTGGCCCTTTATCCCAAACTGTGCGCCCGCGACAACCTGTCCTTTTTTGGCCGGCTCTACGGTCTGTCGGGCAAGGCCCTCGTTGCGAGGCAGGACGAGCTGCTCGACCTGGTGGGCCTTACGGAAAGGGCCGGGGATCTGGTGAGCTGCTTCTCCACGGGCATGATGCGGCGGCTCAACCTGGCGATCGGGCTACTGCACCATCCCAAGCTGATCCTTCTGGACGAGCCCACGGTGGGCATCGACCCCCAATCGCGCCACTGCATCTTCGATGCGATCGAGGCCCTGCGCGAGCAGGGCGTCACCCTCCTGTACACCACCCACTACATGGAGGAAGCGAACCGCCTGTGCGACCGCTTGGCGATCATCGACCACGGCCGCCTCGTGCTCGAAGGAACGCCCAAGGAGCTCTTGTCCCAGTATGGCCTCTACCATGTCACCCTGTCCGGGGGTGAGCACGCACCCCTGGCCCTGCCTTCCCTCCGGCAGCTCGAAGACGTCGCCGAGGCGCTCTGCCAGGGCCACACCGTGACCGTGTGCGCCCAGGCCAAAGACGGACCGCTAGAGCTCGTGGAGCGCATCGTGGCCACCGCAAGAGCCGGCGGACAAGACCTAGAGCTGCGACGGGTGGAGGAGCCCAACCTCGAGAGGCTGTTCCTGGACATCACGGGTCGAGCGCTGCGGGATGCGGGCGACGGAAACGCGGCGAGGCCACGGCCATGAATACGGTGGTGGCCTTCGCCCTCAAGGAGCTCAAGCTGCTGATCCGCGATCCAGGCGGACTCACCATGCTGTTTCTTCTTCCAGCCATGTTCATTCTCGTTTTGTCCGTCGCCTTGCAAGGAGCCTTCTCGTCCTCGAAAACAGGGGAGAAGATGAGCGTGCTCGTGGTCGACAAGGAAAGCGGCCCGTTCGCGGACCTCCTCGTCGAGGGTCTGCAGGCCTCGGGCTACTTCGAAGTCGTGATGGAGGAGAACGGCGAGCTGCTCAGCGAAGAAAAGGCCCGCGCGTTCATCGAGCAAGGCGTGCACGACATCATGATCGTAGTGCCGGATGGCGCGACCGACGCCTTGTCCTACGCCGTGGACGAGACCGTGCAGGTCGTGGCCGATCCGGCCATGGCCTCGGAGTTTCTGGTGGCCATCGAAGCGGCGGTGGAGCGTTCCGCACATCTCGGAGCTCTGCGCGGCTTTGTGGCCC
Source organism: Myxococcota bacterium (assembly GCA_025453525.1). Lineage (GTDB taxonomy): Bacteria > Myxococcota_A > Polyangia > JAAYKL01 > JAAYKL01 > JALOQD01. The sequence continues at coordinate 14,992 of JALOQD010000089.1, read as the reverse complement.
GCAGCGGCCTTGATGTCGAAGGAGAGGAGCTCACGGCGTTCGTCATGGATCGCGGCCTGCGGGTAGAGCGCAGCTACGTGGCCAAGCAGCGGACGCGGGGCCACCCCACGGCCGTGCAGCAGAGCGTGCCTGGCTGGACCATCTTCGCGCTGTTCTGGATCGGCCAGATCCTGTGCATCAACATCATCTCCGAGCGCGAGAGCGGCGCCTACAGGCGCATCCTGGTCTCGCCCGTGCGTCTTTCCCACTACGTCATCGGCAAAATGCTTCCCTTCGTGGCCATCAACCTGCTCCAAGCCGCGTTCATGTTCGCCATCGGCGTGTTCGCGCTGCCGCTGCTCGACTGCCCCAAGCTCTCGGTGGGCGATCCCCTCGCCTTGCTGCTGCTCACCGTCTGCACGTCCCTCGTGTCCATCGGCTTCGGGCTGCTCATGGCCGCGGTGTCCAGAACCGTGCTGTTCGCCGCGTCCATGTCCGCGGCCCTGCTCGTCATCATGACCGTCATCGGTGGGATCATGGTGCCCAAGTTCGTCATGCCCAAAGCGATGCAGGCTCTCACCCTCGTGGTGCCCCAAGGCTGGGCCCTCGACGGCTACCTCGACGTCCTTGTCCGGGGTTATGGAGTGAAAGATATCCTCTCCGAAAGCGCGGGATTGCTCGCCTTTGCCGCCGCGTTCTTCGGGATCGCCATCATTCGGATGCGCCGGACCCTAGACGCCCGCTAACCCATCCCGAAAGTCCCGTTTTCGGCATCCTTCTCCAAGGCTGCGGAACTCGGACATCGATTTAAACGACTCAAACAGTCCTCGCCTTTCCGAAGGACGCCGGAAACTCCTTTCTTTCGGGACGGGCACTAACTGAGTATCCGGGACCTTTTCGCACGCTCAAGCAGAAGCTCTCCGGCTATTGCGCGCTGTCCTCCCGATGCCATCGACCACAGCTTGGAGGCGCGCGAACTCCCCAGGCGCGAAATCGTCCAGGCCGAACCTCACGTCGAGGTATCGGCGAGTCACGACCTCGACCTCGGTCGAGATGTCCGCTCTGTTCTGGAGGAGGCCAGCGGCATGCTCCAAGGGCGTTGCCCCAGCAGGGCGAGGGGCTGCCGCGGCCGCGAGAGCCCGCTCCAGGGTTTGGTAGAGCGCCGTGGCCCGGGCGATTTCCGCGCCGCGCGGCCCAGCACGGTGCACGCCCACGAGAATGCCGGCCCGACGCAGCATCCGTCGCACGAGCAGAAAGAGCGCGACAAGGGCGACGAGAACGACGAGGCCTTTGACGATCTCCTTGACGTGAAGCGACGCAAGCGAAGGAGGACGGAAATTGCGGCGCATCCCACTGGCGAGCTCGAGCTGGAGCGACGCATCGAAGCCAACAATGTACTTGTGCCAGCGCATCCGAAGGGCATCGAGGAGCAGCGCTAGGCTCGGAGCGGTGGAGAGACTCGGTGGCATCGATGCCGACGGCGTGGCGTCTACGGTCTGCCAGCGGCCGTCGATCCACGCTTCGGTCCAGGCGTGAGCGTACTTCTGGCGCACGGCGTAGTAGCCACCCACGGGATTCCACTCCGCACCCAAGAAGCCCGTGGTCATCCGCGCGGGAATCCCTTGGTAGCGCAGGAGAATCGTGAGGGCTGTGGCAAAGTGCTCACAAGTGCCCGAACGCCGTGAGAACAGAAAACGGTCGAGGGGATTGGACTCCGACGGATTCTTCTCGCTCTTCGACAGTTCGAGCGAGTAACGGTAATCTTGCCGCAGCCGCTCCGCGAGCCTCGCCGTGCGCTGCGCAGGGCTGCCCGTTCCCGCCAAGGCCGCAGCGAGCGCCTCCTTCCGGTCATCGCGCACCCCGATGTCGAGATAATGGTCGGCTGGCTCGGGCGCTGAGCCCGGCACGGTCGCGGCGCTCGACAACCTCACCTCGTAACGCACGCCCACCTCCGCCTCGTCGCGATAGCGGATCTCTCCAAGGGCATTTTTTTCCAGCGGCTGCGGCCGGACCACACCCGCCTTGCTGCGGACAAAGGTTCGAATCCGGGCGGTTCTCTCAGGCACGAACAGGACCGGCACATCGATGGGCTCGACCATCACCTCGAAGTCGTCCCCGACCGCCGGCACAAGGCTCTTTTCAACGAGATAGAGCACACCGTCCTGCAACTGCGCCAGGGAGAAACCGGCCCTGCGACTGCGCGACCAGGCATCCCCGGAGTAAGTGTCGAACGCTGCTCCCCGCAACCGAAACGCCCGATACGGCATGGGCACATGCTGCTTTTCGAGAGGCTCCAGGCGCATCGCCACGGTCTCGTCCTGGCGCGTGATGTCCAGATCGCCCAGGACGACAGAGTCGCCGAAACCGACCGTGGAGCGATTTTGGGGCAGCTTGCCGAGCAAACCCCAGCCGATGCGGGGAAAACCGACGAACAACAGCGCGGTGATGAGGAGCACTGGCAGACTGAGTGCCGCGCTGCCAAGAACGAACGAGGGAGAAATGATCCTTTTCGAGCGCAGCAACCGCTCGAGCATGGCCGGACCCTGTCCCTTGAGGTCGGCGCCGAAGCGCTTCTCCATCTCCCGCCGCAGGTAGGCGACGGCGAGCATCGGCGGCGCGATGGCAACGAACAGCACGAAGCTACTCGCATACGACAGGTCGTCGATGGCAATGGTCGCGGCGATGACGTGGACGAAGGACAGCGCTGCGATCTGGTAATGGTCGCCCGCTGTTCCACGGCTACACAGCTTGGCGCCGAGCAACGTGAACGACAGCTCCATCGCCAGTGTCGGCAGCGCCCCTCCTGACACGTAACGCCAGACCTCAACCCCGAGCACCACCGCAATGGCCGTGGTGATGAAGCGCCTCAAGAGCAGACGATTGGCGAGCGGCGGCTCGATGAACCAGCCGCAGATGGACAGAACCACCAGCATCGCGCTCCAGGCATGATCCACCTCGCCCGAGAGAATGAGGGGGAGGGTGGACGCGGCCGCGAGCCCGTATGTGAGAAGCTTCTGGGTGCGCGCGAACCTCATGCGTTGGCCCCTGCGGAGGCCGGAAAGGAGCTGCGCAGTGACGCAGGAGCCAGCGAATCGAGACGTACAAAAGCGCCGCGGGCGCCTGCTCGCACTCCCAGAAGAACGCTCGTGCGGGCCTGGCCGAGCGGCGCAGGAGACAAGGCCGCTTCCGCCGTGTCCAAAAGAGCCAGATGCTCGAGCAGAGGCAGAAGCTGCTCGCGATCGCGACACTCGAACACGGCCGGAGGTGTCGTCACGAGCCGCACAGCGAGGCCGCGACGCACTCCAAGTCGGGCCAGGGACGCGGCGAGCTCGATCGCTCGCTCTGCACCCGCAATAGAGGCAGCGCTAGCCTCGGAAGCCCCAGGGTCGAGAACGATTTCGAGCAGACCCTCGGTCTCCACTTCGGTCAGCCTCACCATCTCCTTGCCGACCCTGGCGGTCGTCCGCCAGTGAATTCGCCTCGGGTCTTCGTCTGGCGCGCGCTCCCGTAGTTCTCTAAATTCCTGTCCAGCCCCGCGCTCGAGCAACCTGCTGCCGTAGTCGCCCACCGCGGCGATGGCGCCCGGTAGAGCGACCTCGACTTGAGCTGGAAGCACAATCACCTCGTCCTCGAGGTTCATGAATCGAGACTTTTCGAACAGACCAAAGGGAAAGCGCGTCGAAACCACGGTGCCGTCGAAGCGCACCTTTCCCCTCTTTGGCAGTTCGCAGCGATAGGCGATGGCGCGCTCCTCTCCTGGACCGACGCGCAAAAAGAAACAGCGACGGCGATAAGACTCGCCTTCTATCTCGTCTTTGAGCTCCACACCGAACGACGCGAAGCGACGCTTGGTGTTGGTGAGCGCCAGCTCCACGGGGAAGGATTCTTTGGCCTGCACTCGCGCGGGCAGTCTCCGGGCGATCCGCACGCCGCGCAACGTGGCCTCTGACAAAATGCCGCTCATGACGATGAGCCCGAGCATCATGCCGAGCACGAGAAACAAGAGATTATTGGCCGTGTTCACAGCGGCGAATCCAACGCCCAAGGTCACGGCCACATAGGCTTTGCCCTCGCGGGTGAAGGACAGGCTGCGCGGAAACAGCGACCTGCGAAGCTCGCGCCGCCTCCGCCGTCGCTTCCCGCGCAGGTCTTGTCTTGCAGTCACAAGGGGATCTCCACTTGTCCGAGGATCTCGCTCAAGGTGCGTATGGCTAGATTCCGCCCATTCTCCTGACCCCATGCCGCGCCTGCTGCCACGATGCGATGCGAAAGCACCTGTGGGCAGAGCTCGCGCACGTCGTCAACGAGGCAGTAGGGACGACCGCGGAGCAAAGCCAGCGCTCGAGCCGCCCGGTGCAAAGCCATGCCGCCCCTGGGTCCAACGCCTAGCTCGAGCAGCTCGCTACGACGGGTCCGCTGCACGATTTCCATGATGTAATCGAGCACGGACTCGTCTACATGAACCCGATCCACCGCAGCGCAGAGCAATGGCCAATCACCTTCTGCGAGCACCGGGGCCATGGACTCGACCGGGTCCTCGAGGGTCGGCCTCGAAACGACCCGACGCTCGGCAGAGAGATCGGGATAGCCCATGGAAAGTCGCATCAAAAAGCGGTCGAGCTGTGATTCGGGCAGAGGGTACGTGCCGTGATGCTCCTGCTCATTCTGGGTGGCGATCACCATGAACGGACTCGGCAATGGGCGACCCTCGCCGTCCACTGACACACGGCGTTCGCTCATGGCCTCGAGCAAGGCGGATTGGGTCTTGGGCGTAGCGCGGTTGATCTCGTCGGCGAGCACGACGTTGCCGAACACAGGCCCGGGCCGAAACGAGAACTGCGAAGTCCTCGCGTCCCATACAGAAACGCCCGTGATATCCGAGGGCAAAAGATCAGAGGTAAACTGAATGCGGCGGAAACGCCCTCCCGAAGCCGCGGCAAGAGCCCGGGCCAGCGTCGTCTTACCGACGCCCGGGACATCTTCGATGAGCAAGTGTCCGCCGGCGATATAGCAGCACACTGCGAGCTCCACCGCGCGCTTCTGTCCGAGCACCGCAACCGCGATGCTGCTGACTAAACGCCGCGCGAGCTCCATTTCGGCAGTGAGATCAATCGCTGGCAGCGCCGGTCCGAGCGCCATTTCTTCCATCGAGCTTGACTCCCTGTGTGACATCCACCCTCCTCGAAATCCTCAACCAATATATTATTTAGTCTCGACTATTGATTTCGTCGAGCGGGAGTCGAACACTGAATACGATCGAACCAGAGCGATAAACGGCGAGCTCGCCGTGGTGCAGGTGGATGAGATCTCGCGCCAAGGCGATGCCAAGCCCCAAGGCTCCTGTGCCACCGCGCGCCGGAATGTTCGACGCGCTGCCCATGGCCTCGCTGATGAGCATGCGCTCTGCATCGGACAGAGTCATCGACGCATCGATGATATCAATACGCAGCATCTGCTGACCCGCGGACATTCGCTCGGAGATCGCTTTAATGCGGAAAGCGCCGCTCTGGGCGTTCTGGATCGCCCGGGTGATGAGCCCGATCAACGCCTGTTGGATTCGGCTCTTATCGACGTAAACCGGTGGCAGCCCAGCCTGTACCGCCGGCGTGATCTCGATGGCCTTTGTGCCCAGCATACGACGCGCCTCGGCCGTGCAGCCGGACACGATCTCCACGGGCGGCACCCAGGTCTTTTCGAGATCGAACCGACCAGCATCCAGCTTCGATGTGTCGAGGATGTCGGCGATGAGGGACATGAGCTTTTCCGACTCGGCAGACACCGACAGCACCGCCTGTTTCTGCTCCGTCGTCAGCTCTCCCTCGATGCCACCTAGCAGAAGATCGGTGAACCCGATGATCGAGTTGAGAGGACTGCGCAGATCGTGGCTCATGCCCGCAAAAAACTGGGCCTTGAGCTCTCGATCTTTTCTTCCAGACTCTATGCTGCGGCGCTGAAGCTGGCGCATCTCGTCGAAGCGGGCTTTGAGCCTCGCGAGGAGGTCGGCGAAATGGGTGAGCTCCAACATTGGACTATCAAAGGGCGCCCTGATGAGTCGCTCTGGTAAGGCGTCGAGTCGCGCAGTGAGCTGCCGGCGCGCCTTGGTCATTATCGTGAACACCCTTGCGGCCGCGACTAGAGAGGCGAATAGCCCGACGAGAACCAGCCCGAATACGACGAGAAGCGGCATCCCTTGACACGGCAGCGCTGCCTCGATTCCCACCGGCGCGAAAAGATACGGACGCGCGACAAAGGATGCGTTTTTCGAGCTCTTCGCCTCTTCCTTGCCCTGTCGAGCAAACGGACGATAGCCCTCGAAAGGCGTGAGTTTTTGGAGCTTCGAATCCTCCACGAGAAACCCGTCCGCTCCGAAAAGGGCATGGGCCTGGGCGCTCAGTCGGGCCTTGTGATACTCGGACGAGTGCCTGAAGTAGAGCGCGTTCGCCCCGGAGATCACCAGGACGAGTGTCAGGGGAATGGGCAAAACGAAGGTCAGGACGATGAGACCTCGCACGAGCGTCGAGCTCGGAGTAGAGGTTGTGGTGATCCCAAAATCGATGGCTCTGCGGCGGAGTGTGCCGCGAACCGAAATGAACGTCGTCAACGCAATTACGATTTGAGCGACAAAAAAGGGCACGAGCGATAGCGGAAGGAGATCCCCCACGCGCACGCCGAGCAAACCCGTGCTGATGATGATGAGGAGCGGCCCCACTAAGGCCGCGGCGAGCAGCGTTTGGACAACGGAATAATGGGCGACATCAAAGGCGAGCTCATGTGAGCTGGCGTCCTTGCTGTCTGCAATGGCAAGGATCTCGCGATCGGCTCGTCGCCCTGCGCGATACAGCGCCCCCAGTTGGGCGAGGAACACGCCGGTCGCGGACAGGGCCACAGCTCCGACGCTCGAGAGGTCCGTGGAGAAGACGGCCCAAGTGCTCATCCATAAAATGGCGGCAGTGCTCAATCCGAGGCTGCAAGTACTTGGCATGTCGAGAGAGAGGCCCACCCGGCGGGGCGACAGCGCGTTGCTTGTCATTCCTCCCTCCGGTCCAAAGCTGGCAGCCGTACAGTGAATGTGGAGCCCTTTCCGAGCTCCGATGTGACCTCGATGCCACCGCGGTGCAATTCCACGAGGCGCTTGCAAATGGCTAGGCCCAAACCAGATCCGCGCCGCCGCTTCGATTTGTCGCCGCTCTGGCGGAAGGGATCGAAAATGGATTGAAAATCGCTCGATGGAATACCGGCGCCGGTGTCGGTGACCACGATGGCGATGCGCCCGTCTTCGAGCACCGGCAGGGTGACTTTCACGGCTCCAGAGTCTGTAAATTTGAGAGCATTGCCCACGAGGTTGGACACGATCTGCCACAACCGCCTCTTGCTGCCCCGCACAAACGGTCCGGTCTCGCCGGCGAGCTCGAGCTCCAAACCGAGCCCCTTTGCCACGGCCTGTCCCCGCAGGGTTCGCGTCACCTCCCGCGCCACGGCCGCGAGGTCCACTGGCTGCTCATCGAAGGTGATACCCTCGGTGTCCAGTGAGGAGAGATCGAGGACTTCGTTGACCATGTCGAGCAGTCGCTGAGCCGCTTGCTGAATGATGCGCAGATCCTCTGCCTGAGCGTCGGACAACGGTCCGAACTCTCCACCGTTCAAGCGACTGGAATAATCGAGGATGGCGAGCAGCGGCGCCTCGAGCTCGAGGGCGACGTCCCCGAGAAAGGCCGTGCGCTGCTCATCGAGGATCTGCACTTCGTCCAAGGCGTCCCGGTACAGCGCGAGCTCACCGCGAAACCGGGTCTCGAGATCCAGTGCAGCCCGCTCGAGCTCGTTGTCCTTGGGTAGGAAGGCAGAGGAGGATGGCGCTCGGCGCTCATTGCTCGACAGGTCGCCGACCATGGCCAGCAGTCGATCCCCCACCTGCTGGGTGTACGCCCGAACCCCTCCGCCAGCTGTCCACCCAAGCACCCACACACTGCCCAGCGCCACGCCGACGATCCACAGAAGGGGCCCCCCCCAACGCCAGTGCCACCGCAGCAGCGGCATGGGAGTGGCCACGACCACTGCCAAGTTGGACACACCTGGAACCTTTGCGGCAGCGACGACATGGACCCGGCCCTCGGCGTACACCTCGCTCAAAAGGCCGGAGATCGCCTGGCCGATCTCCGACGGGCTCATGGCGAAGATGCGCTCCCCTCTCACTGGAGCGCCGTCCGAACGATAGAGCCCCACCAGACTATCGAGCTCGCTCGCCACATGGTCCACTAGGGCATCGCGCTGCAGGAGGGGAGCAGAAGAGACGAGCTCGGCGAGCCAGAGGCTCGTGGTCTCAGACTCGACTCGAGCTGCTCGATCGCACTGCCTGCTAAAGAAGATCACCGAGAGAACCAAGGCGAGCAACGTAGACCCAAGAGCCACGCCGAAGCACAGAAAAGCCGCGTACAACCTGGCATCGAGTCGAACTCGAAATCGAGATGGCGAGGCTGGGTCGGCCAAATCTTGTGACGAGGCATTCATGAGCATATATGGGACAAATACAGGGGTGTCGCCCTGTGCGCAAGCTTCATCAAGAGCTCCCCGGTTTTACAAGTGGACCGTTATGCAGCCAGGATGCCGATCAGCCACTTCTTGATGTGGTCGGGAGGGTTGTGGGACATCGCCTTGAGGGCATAGGTCCGCGCGCGCTCACGGCTTCCAGCCAAGGCCGCCGCCTGCGCTTGCTCAACGAGCGGTTCCCAGGAATGGCCCGCCTGTCGCACCAGAGTCACTCGTCCAAGGGCCGTGGCATCCTCACGCACTCTCCGACTTCTGCGAGAGCTTTTGAGCCGGCTGTAGGCCTCGCTGATGCGGGCAAGAGTTTCCGCAGCATCGCGCCGCTCTGCCTCGGGGAGCTCCCCGCTGCGATCTGGATGCAACCTAAGGGCGATGCGGCGATACGCCAAGTCGAGCTCCGGCTCCTGCGCCTCGGGGTCGACATCGAGAATCTCGTGGTCCGGCCGGCGACTTTCCACTACGGCCTTGAGGCGTCGAACCGCGCCGCACCGAGGAAGATCCGCGCAGGCCCAACGGTCCTCGAAGGCGCACAGCAGGTTGAGGGCGATCAGCAAGGCCGCGGCATGCTGTGGATGCAGCCCTCTCTTCCAAAGCGCGAGCGTCACTGGCGTGGGTGTGGAAAGAGAGCGCATGAACTCCCGTTCCTCGAGAGAAAGGGGCAAGTGCCGCATTCGCTGGAATTGCGCAAAGGGCAGTCGTAAAACCTCTGCAGGGATGCGCTCGGCGAGCGCCACTGGGTCAAACACCTCTCGCCGTGCGAGCACGCCGCTGAGCACCACAGATTCGGGGTCTACGTAGCCGATCCCCTGGCCGAGCTCGAGCGGTTTGAACTCCACGAGGGGTCGCTCGAGGAGAAACAGGTCTCGCGCGAGCCTCAATATCACCGAGCCAGCGCGCTGCGAGCACGAGGCAGAGAGCCCTGGTCCTCGCACGAGGGAAATGGTGCCCCGTGCGATCTCCAGGCTGTGTTCCTGCCCCCCGGCGTGCAGCTCGAGCAGGCCGCTCGATCCTTTTCGGCGAATCTCGACGAGCACATGCCCGAGGCGCAGGAGCGGTGCGATCGCGTCCCGTCGCTCTTTTCCATGGTATTCCATCGTCATCTCGCAAACGAGCCTATCGCCGCGGGGCGCAGACTAGCAAGTTTTCGTAAGGTACGCGCTCCTTTATGCGGCCTCGGAAAGGCGGGCCGGCGCATGTCGGCTTTCCGCGTTCATGCTGCGGCGCCACCGTCCCTGCCGACGAACGACTCGGGCGACCAAAGCCGCAGCACACTCACCTGAAAGCTCGATGAAAGATAGAGTTCCCTGAAGCTCATTCACCAGTATTCTCTTTGGCATTGTTTCGCACATGGCTCTCTCCTCGCTTCGGTTTCCTTAAGAAGGGCCGGTTTAAAAAGCCGGCTCAAAAGGGTTGCGAGGTAATGCCTATGAAGCTTTCGTGCCACAGCTCTTCGAAACATCTTAACTTGCCGTAATGAATGAAAATTGCTTAGATGCTCTCCCTGCACTGGCCTGCACTGGAAGGAGCTCGAGATTGACATTATGTCTGGCCATCGACCCCTAGGAGTGCCTTTTCGTCTTTGAGAAGCGCAAACTGCGCGGCGCTTGCATTCCAACGGTCGCAGGCACCGCCCCAATAGGCGATGGGCCTGCCGTTTTCCCGCACCTCGACGATCTCGCAGCGGCTATCGCACGCCTCGCAGCCGAAGGTTCGCGTCTCGTAGGTGGCGTCGAGTATGGCCTGCAAGCCTTTGAATCGCGTGGGCTCTTGCGTGGAGGCTGCATAGAGTGCCATCCCCAGAGCGCCCATCACCGTATTGTGCTCTGGGACGATCACCTTTCGCCCCAACTCCTCTTCGAAGGCACGGACGATACCGGGGTTGCTCGAGACACCCCCGCAAAACAGGATGTCCTCCTCGATTGGCTTTCCCTTGGCGCAGCTCGAAAGGTAGTTTTTCACGAGAGAACGACAGAGGCCCGCCAGGATCTCACCTTGGGAAAACCCCTGCTGCTGCCTGTGAATCATGTCGGACTCTGCGAACACCGTACACCTTCCGCTGATGGGCGCGGCGCGGCGGGCCGAAAGCGCGAGCGGTCCTATGGCGTCGACCTCGAGACCGAGCCGCCGAGCCTGGGAGTCGAGAAAGGCACCTGTGCCCGCGGCGCAGATGGAGTTCATGGCAAAGTCCGCGACCATCCCTTCGCGCCGCTCATCGGCTCCCACGACCGAGCCGATGAGATTGCGACCCGAGCCCGTGACACCCACCCCAGCCACCTCGGCCCCGAGCGGACGAAGCACGCTCGAAAGAGCCGTCGCAGTGGCCGCAATCGGAGCGCCGGCCGTATAGCGGTAGTCTGCCGCGATGATGCGATAGGAGCTGTCGATCGCCACGACATCGGTGGAAACCGAGCCAACGTCCAGGCCGAGGTAGATGCGTTCCATACCACGCTTTTAAAGCACGGTTCGCCTGCCGGCTATAAGGAAAAATTCATCCGCCCGCGACTCTCAAGAACGTCGAGGTGTCACAGAGTCGGCGGCTATTCGATTTCGGACGTAGGTGCAAAGGTGTTCACGGATGACGGTGACAAGGGGGTCGGCGGTCAGCTCGTCGCAGCTTCGCTCGATGAGCTCTCGTCCCAAGACCTGCCGCAGGGATACGGCGAAGTGAAAAAGCAGCACCCGACCCAACTCGGCCAGGACCGCATCCTCTCGGTGGTGCCTTTCCACCCTCTTGGGGGCTGAGCCGCTGAGCAGCTCAGCCACAGCCTGAGTGCTCAACGCGCCCGAGAACGGATAGTCTGCAAAGCGCGGGAGAGCGCAGCTCCATTCGTCGAGCTGGTTGGCATCTCGCACGAGTTGGCAGAAGAAGAGCGCTCGAGGGCTCAAGGTGCCGGGCAAGGACGGCGTGTCGTGATAGAGCATGACCGCCTCGATGAGCTCCGCGTCCTCCTGGCGCAGATCCTCGAGCAAGCCAGAGGATTCGAGGATTCGATGGGTTAGTTCGGGCTTGGATGCGCTTTCTCCCGAGTCTTCGGGAAGGACAAGTGCGCCAACCTCGTGAACGAGACCCATGAAAGCGACGAGCTCCCGCTCGCGGTCCTGCAGCCCGAGGTCATCGGCCAATCCGCTGACATCCGAAGCGACAGCCAGCGCATGGCGGCGCCACTCCTTTGGCAATGCGGGATCCCCGCGTCGTTTTCCCAGGCTCTCGAAGTGCCGGAACACCCAGTCAGAGGCGTTCTTGAGCTCATCGTATCGGAAATCCATGGCGTCCCCATTTCCTTCTAAGCATCTTGCGGCGCGAATCGTCGCGAGACCCAACCGCAACTTTAGAATACTTAAGGAATCATCGCGGGGTTGGCAAGTTCATCGTTTGCCAAGTCTGCCGCTGTCGCGGAATCTATAGAAGCAATAGCCGCACGATGGAAGTGCGACCCAAGGAAGTTGACGACAGGGGTAGAAACGCGGATAGTATTGGGGTTAGGGCGGCACAACAAAAAGGAAATAAAGGGGTTATCCCTACCAAAAGACATCGTTTCGATGACGCCTCGCGAAAAATATCGCGTTCTGCGCAAGCTGGATTCCGGCGGCATGGCCGAGGTGTTCGTCGGCGAAGCCGAGAGCCTCGAAGGATTCAAAAAGCGCGTTGCCATCAAGCGAGTTTTGCCGCATCTGGCAGAGAACAAGAAGTTCCTCGCGATGTTCCTCGACGAGGCGAGACTCTCGCTTCGACTAAATCACGCTAATGTCGTTCAGGTTTTCGATATCGGGCACTCTGCCAACACGTATTTCATCGTCATGGAATACGTCGACGGGTGTAATCTTCGGACCGTGATGGAGCACATGCGCCACATAGGCCATTTCATGCCCATGGAACTGGCGTGCTTCATCATGACCGAGGTCTGCCGCGGGCTCTCGTACGCCCATGGCCTCGAGGACTCGGACGGCAAAATGCTCGGCATTGTCCACAGGGACGTGAGCCCTCCCAACATCCTTCTGTCCAAAGAGGGAGAGGTAAAGCTCGTGGACTTTGGTCTAGCAAAGGCCACGAGCCAACTCGAAACGACCGATCCAGGCGTGGTCAAGGGCAAGTTCGCCTACCTGTCGCCTGAGTCGGCCTGGGCCCAGGCCCCAGACCAGCGCACCGACGTATTCGCTGGCGGCATCATCCTGTGGGAGCTCCTCACCAGCCAGCGACTGTTTCTCGGGCAAACCGATGTCGAAACCATCGAGCTCGTGCGACGGGCCGAGGTGCCCTCCCTTCAGTCCATCAACCCCGAGGTGCCGTTCAAGCTCGAGAACATCGTGCGCAAGGCGCTTGCCGCGCCCCTAGAGCGTCGGTTTCAGACCGCCAGCGAGTTCGCAGAGGCTTTGGCCGGCTTCCTATTCGAGCACGGCAAGAAAGTCAGCTCCTTCGATCTGCAGCGGCTCGTTCGAAAGGTGCTCGAATCGCGGCCCAGGCAGCAGACGGCCAAACCATCGATTATCGACCAACTCATTCAAGAAGAGCTCGGCCGTTTTTCCTCTCTCGAAAGCCCTCGAGGGCTCATCGGCCGAGCCACGCGCGACGATGAAACCGGCTCTGTTCCTCTCGACCCACACGGCTTTGCGTTTCTCGAAGGGATCGATGGTTCGGCAGCGGGCCAAGGCAACCTAGAGGACCCGCGCGAATGGGCCGAAGAAGTCAGTGGCGTGGAGACCCTCAGCCCTCTGGAGGACACAGGCGAAAGCAGCGCATGGATAGAAGCCGGCTCTGCGAGGATTTCCACCCCATCTCGCGGGCTTTCGCAAGTGCCTGTCCCGGCCGCGACAAGCGGGAATCCGGTCTCTCCCGAGCTGTCTCCCTTGGCGCATATGCTCGAAGGTGGAGAAGTGCTGCGCATGGGCGCCGAGCCAGAGAGCGTTCGACGCAACCATCGACTGGTCTTGGCATTTATTGTCCTCGGTGCGCTCACGGCTATTGCAGCCGGAGTTGTCGCGTACATCAAGGGCTGGGTATCTTGACGCTCGACACCCAAAGGTGGAGATACCTTCTGGTCAGATTTGGACGACCCGCATATCTTGGCTTATGATAATTTTCGCAAGCAGCAAACCCTAACGAGGACGCAGAACCGTTGAACGGCCCCATTGTGGCCGGCTTGAAAAAGAGGAACAAGGCCATGGGCAGATTCCTGCGGGTCGCCGGCTTGACCGATGTCGGCCAAGAGCGTGAACACAACGAGGACAGTTTTGGACTGTTGCCACAGTACAACCTCTTCCTCGTTGCCGACGGTATGGGCGGCCACCGTGCAGGTGACGTCGCTTCGAAGACAGCCATCGAAGCGGTCAGCGAGTTCTTCCTCGCCACGGAAAAGGAAGATATTACCTGGCCATTTCACTTCGACCCCAATTTACCCTTTGCGGTCAATCGCCTGGTCACCTCGGTCCAGGTGGCCAACAGTCGGATCTATCAACAGAGTATGCGAAACCCGGACCAGCAGGGCATGGGCACCACGGTCGTGGCGATTCACTTCGTCGAGCAGGGTCGAACCTGCCACATCGCCCATGTTGGGGACTCCCGCTGTTACCGCATCCGCGACAAGGCCATCGAGCTCGTGACCACCGATCACTCGCTCATCAACGACTACCTGCGCGCTGCCCCGGATCTCACGGAAGAGCAGCTCTCTGAGTTGCCGCGCAACGTGATTACACGAGCTTTGGGCATGCAGGAGTCGGTGCTCGTGGACTTCCAAACACACAAGCCCCAGGTGGGCGATATCAACATCCTGTGCTCCGACGGACTCAACGGGATGCTCGAAGACGCGATGATCCTGCAGACCGTCCTGGACAACCAAGGAGATCTCGACCGTGCAGCCGCGGCGCTGATAAAGGCGGCCAACGACCACGGCGGCGAGGACAACGTCACCGTGGTGCTCACCGAGCTCGCGGATGAATAGGCGCTTACGGTACTTTCCCATCGGGGTTCTTCTCGTTTTTCTGGGCGGCTGCGCCGCTGCCGCGCAGGGGTCATCCGAAAAGTTGAAAGAGGCGGTCTTCACCCTCAACGAAGGCGTTCGCTGGGGCCGACTCCAAGACGTTCTGGCGTACATTTCTCCAGACAGCCAAAGCCACTACCTCGAATCGCACAAAGGGGTGGGCGCCGAGATTCAGATCACGGGCTACGACGTGGTGAGCACGCGGCTCGATGCCGAGACGAACACGGCGCAAATCGGAGTGAAGTTTTCCTGGTATCGCCTCGATCGCATGGAAGCGCACGACACGATTGTGCTCCAACGCTGGGAAGCGAAAGACCGATTGTGGCTCCTCGTCTCCGAGGAGTTCAAGGACGGCGTCCCCTTGGGCATGTAGGGTCTTCCTAAAAAAATACAACGATCCGCTTACGAGCCGAAAACTGGACAGGGGATCTGGGGACTGATCTTATGGTCAGGATGTCACACTTCAGCGTAGCCCCAGGAACCAAGGTCAACATAGC
>JALOQD010000088.1 GCA_025453525.1 Myxococcota bacterium | reverse complement strand
GTCCAACGCCTCGAAAAGCTTGGCTATAGCGTCGAGATCAAGAAAGCCGTATGACGAACAGAATCTCGGGAGGCGGGTGAGTTTCGGATGAGTTACTGCTGATCAAACCAATCAATATCAAATGTACAGTTTTTCCTTGTCGACTTCTTCTCGCAAAATGCGCAACTCTTCGTCCGTCGGTTCTTCGTTGCGGCCGATCTGGGGGGGGATGATGAGCTCAAAGCCAGTGGCGGCCTTTACTTCGTCGAGGGTCGCTTGAGGGTTGAGCGCGAGGACTCGCATGCGTTTGGATTCGGGCTCGAAGTCCAAAGTGGCGAGATTGGTGACCACCCGGTACGGGCCAGTCCCGGCCGGAAGACCCGCCTTTTCGCGAGAGCCTGGGCCAGTGAGGAATCCCGGCGTCGTGACAAAGTCGACCTTGGGCACGAACGAGCGGTTCGTCTGGCGCATGATCATGATGGTGCGCCAACAGGTCGAGCCCACGTCGTTGCCGCCGCCCGAGCCAGGCAGGCGTACTTTGGGCTTGTCGTGGTTGCCGATGACCGTCGTGTTGAGATTGCCGAATGGATCGATTTGGGCGCCGCCCAGGAAGCCGTACTCGATGAAGCCGCGTTGAGCGGCCTCCATGATGTCGCAGATGCCCGAAGCGTACAGACCTTTGTTGTAGGTGCGCATGTCGCCCACGGCGAGCGGCAGCTTTTCCAGGATGGCTCCAGTGCCCCCGAATTCGAACACGGGCATGAGGCTCGGCGCGTGCATGCGCTGAGCCAGGGACGCGGCGAGCATCGGCACGCCAGTGCCAATGAACGCGGTGGTGCGATCGACCATGGCCCGAGCGGCGAGGCAGATCATGAGCTCTGTTCCGTTGTAGCGACACTCTGCCATGTTCAACGCTCCTTGATGCGCAGGCTCTCGAGCCTGTCAGTGCCGACGAGTCGCAGATACTCTTCGTGACTTCCCACGCCATAAATCCATTTGTCGAGGTAGTCTTTTGTTTTCGTCGGATCGCTGGAGTTATCAAAATAATTTTTAATATGTTCTTCGTCGCGCTCGTACAAACCGCCCATCTCGCCTGGATGGGAGCCAAACGGAGCGTGTATCACCGCGTCCACGAGGTAGTAAGGAATGACCGTCTGATCCGGCGCCTTGCGGATTTCGTCGGTGTCGACGATCTCTTCGGCGGAGATGATGACGTTTTTGCTGGCCGCGGCCATCTCGGCGGCGAAGCCGGTAATGCCGTCGATCTGGCAATTGCCGTGCTTGTCGGCGCGATGGACGTGGATGATGCCCACGTCGAGGACGAGCGCGGGGATGAGGGCCACGGGCTTGCCGGTGAACGGACACTCGATGGCCTTGGCGCTGGAGTACTTGAAGGTGTCGGTGCCGAGCATGGTTCGCGCCGGTACGAACGGCACGCCCATGGCCGCTGCCTTGAACCGCCAAGCGATGGCCGCGTTGGACCACTCCACCACGCGCTCGATGTACCCGGATTCCACGCCGCGCCGAAGGCTGCTGGACACACCGTAGACCTCGAGGCCGATGTAGGTCCAGTCCAACTCCTTCATGCAATTGGCCGCAGCGAGGAGGTCTGCCTCGAAGACGCCCTGGCCCACGCCGCGCAGTTTCTTGTATCCCTTGCGGATGAGCTCGCGGGTCAGGGACATGGGGCAGCGCACCGTGCCGTACAACTCGATGCCGACGTAGCAGCCTTCGGTGACGAATTTGGAGATGGCCTCTGACTCGCTCATGCGTTTGTCGACGAGCGCCTTTTCCTTGGCCCTGTTGTGGGCGCGGAACTCGTCGAGATCGAACGGCTGGATGAGCGGCGCAATCCCTTCGTCGAGTATCCTCACATGCTTCTCACTCATGATGCTGACACCTCACTGTTGGCGTTGTCATTACACCTTGCACGTTGCCCTATCTCCGACTCTTTGGGGATGATATAGGTCACAGAGCCTTGAATGTTGTGGGGCTGGCCCATTGGATGTTGAATCCTCTTGCTTCCTGAAAAGCCCTGAGTAGAATACGCCGACTACTTTCCCCGGGACAGCTCCCCGGGGCGGCGCGCGGCGATCCAAACAGATCCCGCAGCCAAGACGCCGAAAGGATGTGCAGATGTTCGCAGTCATCGCCACAGGCGGCAAACAGTACAAGGTCAGCGAGGGCGACCTGATCCGCGTCGAAAAGCTCGACAGCGAGGTCGGGGCCAAGCTGGTCATGGACAAGGTTCTCATGGTGGGCGGCGAGAGAATCCAAATCGGTCGGCCCTTCCTGGGCGGCATTGCCGTCGAGGCCGAGGTCATGGCCCAGGATCGCGCCAAGAAAATCGTGGTTTTCAAGATGAAGCACCGCAAGAACCTTCGTCGCAAACAGGGTCATCGTCAGCCGTTCACTGAGCTGAAGATCACCAAAATCATCGGTTAAAGGAACGGAGGACAAGTCATGGCACATAAAAAAGGACAGGGTTCCTCCAGGAACGGGCGCGATACCGCAGGTAAACACCTCGGCGTGAAGATGTTCGACGGCGAGTCGGCAGTGGCCGGCAACATCCTGGTCCGCCAGCGGGGCACGACGTTCCACGCTGGCAAGGGAGCAGGCCTCGGCCGCGACTACACCGTGTTCGCCGTTTGCGACGGATTGGTCCGGTTCAAGACCCGCATGGGTCGCCGCTATATCTGCATCGAGCCCGTCGAGCAGCAGTAGCCCCTTCTCGCTTGCCCGAGATCTACCTCGACAACGCCGCCACGACTCGGCCATACCCCGAAGTCGTCGAGGCCGTGATCCACGCCATGTCCGACGGCTTTGGCAATGCTTCATCCCTCCATGGCCGAGGGGTGCGGGCCATGCGCCTCATCGAAGAGGCGAGGCAGGCAGTGGCTGGACTCGTGGATGGCGCGGCCTGGAAGGTGGTGTTCACCTCAGGCGGCTCCGAGGCAGACTCGCTGGCCGTCTTCTCTGCCCAAAGGGGCAAAAGAGATGTCTTGCTCGTGGGCGCCTTGGAGCACGCGGCCGTGAGGGAATCGGCCCAGGCTGCCGGAGAAAAGGGCGCCGTGATTCGCGAGCTGCCTTTGCCGCAAACCGGTGTTCTCGACCCTCACGCCGTCGCAGGGCTCATAGACGAGCGCACGGCTCTCCTCTGCATCCCCCATGTCGCCCCTGAGCTCGGCACAGTGCAGCCGGTGCGCGCCCTTTCCAAGGCTGCCAAGGCCGTTTCCGGCAAGATCCGCGTTCACGTCGATGCGGTGCAGGCCGCGGCTCAGCTCCCTCGCTTGAATTACTCCTCTGAGGTGGACAGCGTGGCGCTTTCGGCGCACAAGCTCCACGGCCCACAGGGTGTGGGCGCGCTTCTTCTGCGACCCGGTGTATCCCTGCGACCCCTGGTGAGGGGTGGCGATCAGGAAGATGGCCTTCGCCCGGGCACCTACAACCTTCCGGGCATCGTCGGGTTTGGGGTGGCTGCCCGGATTTGGGCACAGCATCGCGCGCAGGCGAGCGCGCAGATGGCGAGGCTCACCGAAAGGCTCGTCGGCTCTGTGCTCGCCGCCGTGGAGGGCGTGCGCTTGCTCGGTGATCCGACAGCCAGAGCGCCGGGCATGGCTGTTTTGGCCGCGTCCGGAGTGCGCAGCGAGGTGCTGCTCCATGCCTTGGAGGCCAAAGGAGTGCTGGCCGCGTCGAGCTCGGCGTGCCACTCTCGGCGCAAGGAACCTCCGGCGAGTCTCGTGGCCGCTGGCCTCCTGGCGAGCGAGGGCGCGGTGCGGTTTAGCCTGTCGGAGCATACAACGTTGCAAGAAGTCGAACTAACGGTCATCGCGTTTGAGAGCGCCGTGGAAGAGTCCCGCGGCGGCGGAGTCGCAAGGCCATGAGAGAGGTTACGTATACGGGCAGGGGCGTGGCCCTGCGGGTCGGGGAGTTGTTCCTCAAGGGAAAGAACCGCTTCCTTTTCGAGAAGGCCTTGGAGCACAACCTGCGGCGCAGTCTGGCTGGCCGCTCCGACGTGGAGCTCGTGCCGTCTCATGGGCGCCTGTTCGTTCTGGGCGCCGACGACGAAGACGTCATTGCCCGATTGAGCGCGGTGTTTGGCGTGGCTTCCCTTTCCCCAGTGCTCTTTTGCGAAAAGAAGCGGAGCGCCATCCAGGCCGCGGCCGTGGAGCTCGCCAAGGATCACCCCGGGATTGAGACGTTTCGCATCTCTGCTCGCAGGGCGGACAAGACCTTCGAGCTCACCTCCGTAGAGCTCAACTGCGAAGTGGGAGGTGCGGTGTTCCTGGCGACCGGCTGGCGCGTCGATCTGGAGGAGCCAGACCTCGACATCGGAGTCGAGATCGGGCCCTACGGCACCTTCTTGTGGAGCCGCAACCTGCGGGGCGCCGGTGGTCTGCCCACGGGCACGGGCGGCAAGGCCATGCTGCTGCTGTCGGGCGGCATCGACTCCCCCGTGGCCGGACACTATATCCAGAAGCGCGGACTCGAGCTGGACGCGGTCTATTTTCACTCCTTTCCCTACACCTCGGATGGGGCCAAGGACAAGGTGGTGCGCCTCGCCTCTGTGCTGGCCCGCCGTCAGGCCGCGTTTCGGTTGCACGTCGTTCCGTTCACCGCGATCCAGGAGGCGCTGCGCGACCAGGTGGAGGGCAAGCACCTCGTCGTGCTGTACCGGCGAGCGATGATCCGAATCGCCGAGCGCATCGCCAAGACCAGGCACGCCCTGGCTCTGGTCACGGGTGAGAGTCTCGGACAGGTGGCGAGCCAGACTCTGCATAATTTGTGCGCGATCGACGACGCGGCGCAGATGCCAGTTCTGCGTCCGCTCATCGGCTTCGACAAGCGCGAGGTGGTTGAATTGGCCCAAAAGATCGGTACCTTCGACATCTCGACCTCGCCGCACGATGACTGCTGCTCCCTGTTCGTGCCGCGCCATCCAGAGACCAAGGCCCACCTGGGTCATATCCGCGATCTCGAGAGTCGCGTGGACCTCGAAGTCGCCCTTGCGATCGCGGTGGATAACGTCATCGTTATCGATTTATGACAGTGCTGTGACGCGTTTTTTCGGGGCTCGTGGCACTGAAAAGTTGTTCACGTTTTTGTCGTAAAAAAGTGACGCTAGTGAAAAATATCGCATTATTGGCTGGTTTTCATTGACACTGACTGGGTAAGTGATAGCCCCTTTGTGTTCGAAAATTGCACCAACGGGTGAGGCAACGATGGAGGCTCACGCTGTGTCCATTCAGTTTGGCAAGGATACTTGCTTGAACATCGGGAAGTCCGTGGAGCTCGAGTGGCTAGAGACAAATGGCCGGGGCGGGTATGCCTCGAGCACGATTCTGGGATGCCATACGCGCAAGTACCACGGTCTGCTCGTGAGCAATCAGTACGCCCCAGCGGGCAAGTTCGTACTGCTCTCCAAGTACGAGGACGCCTTGGTTTGCCAGGGCGATGAGCACGTCCTGTCCGTGCATCGCTATGCACCGCGCATTTTTTATCCACGGGGTCACAGGTATCAGACCGAGTTTCGCCTCGAGTGTTTCCCAACGTTTGTTTACGAAATTGGGCAAACGACGGTGGTGAAAGAGATCGGCATGATCCACGGCGAGGATACGGTGCTCGTGCGCTATACGGCGCGCCGCAACGGCGAGGGAGCGGCCCTTCGGCTGCGGCCCTTGCTCGCCTGTCGTGGCTTCCATCACCTCGCACAGGAGAATCTCTTTTTGAGGCCGCGCACCTTTCCCGTGCACAAGGGCTTCAAGATCGCTCCCTACGACGGCATTCCGCAGCTGTACTTCCAGGTGAGTGGGCCGTTCGAATTCTTTCCCTCTCCCACCTGGTATCGGAATTTCGAGTACTTCCGCGAGCAGGAACGCGGCTACGAGGCGAACGAGGATCTGTTTAGCCCAGGCATGTTCGAGCTGCCCCTCCTCGAGGGTCAAGAGATCATCGTGTCGGCCTCCACCCGCGAGATCGACGGGGATCTGCGCGAATTGTGGAACACAGAGGCCAAACGCAGAGCGGAGCTCGCCGAGCGTTGTCCCAAAGAACCCATGCATCGGCGTCTGTGCTTGTCTGCCGAGCAATTTTTGGTGCGCGAGCTCGATCGCAGCGCGGCGATCATCGCCGGCTATCCGTGGTTTCTCTCATGGGGCCGCGACTCGATGATCTCGCTGCCTGGCCTCGTGCTGCGCAATCCGGCCGTGGACGAGTCGGTTTATCTCGAGGTCATGCGCACCTTCGCCGCTGCCGAGCAAGAGGGGCTCATCCCCAACTTCCTGTCGCCAGACCCGAAGGAGCACGCGTATAATTCCGTGGACGCGGCGCTGTGGTTTGCCTGGGCCGCGCAGATGTGGGAGCGCCACACGCGACAGGATCTCCCCGAGGATCTGCGCGCGGTGTTGTTGCGCATTTTCGAGCGCTACCGGGACGGCACCCGCATGGGCATTCGCATGCTCGAAAACGGCTTGCTCACCTGCGGCTCGGAGCACCATCAGCTCACATGGATGGACGCAAACGTCGGTGGCAAGCCCGTGACTCCTCGCTGGGGCTGCCCGGTCGAGATCAACGCGCTGTGGTACAACCTGCTCGAGATGCTCGCCGACATGGGCGAGCGGTATGGTTGGTCCGTGGGGCGCCAGGCTGCGCAGCTCGCAGCGCGGGCCAAGAAATCCTTCAACGACGAGTTCTGGTTGGCAGGGGCAGAGCACCTGGCGGACGTGGTGCGCGATGATTATCGCGACGAGGCGCTGCGACCCAACCAGATCTTCGCCGTGAGCCTGCCGTTTTCCCCCCTCGAGCCGGAGCGTCAGCGGTCTGTCTTGGACGCTGTGCGCGCTACGCTGATGACGCCCTATGGTTTGCGCACTCTGTCTCCGGCTGATCCTGCGTATTGCCCCAGATACGAGGGTTCCCAAGACGCACGGGACGCGGCCTATCACAACGGCACGGTCTGGCCTTGGCTGCTCGGCGCCTATGGCGAGGCCCTGCTCAAGGTCGTTTTGCACAAGGAAGAGGCGATTCGCGAGGTCGAGCACGTTCTCGAGCATTTGGCCGGGCACATGAAAGAGACGGGGCTCGGCACCATTTCCGAGGTGTTCGACGGTGATCCCCCGCCCTTGGGCAAGGGCTGTATCAGCCAGGCGTGGAGCGTGGCCGAGACTCTGCGGCTCATCGGGCTCCTGAAAGAGATCAAAGGCAAGGCCAGCACTGCTGGCAGAAAGTAAATAAGGGAGTTTGCCATGCGGGTACTCATGTACGGTTGGGAGTTCCCTCCTCATATCGCCGGGGGACTAGGGGTTGCGTGTTATTGGATGACGCAGGCGCTGGCCGAGAAGGGTCACAAGGTGACGTTCGTTTTGCCGCGCCTCAAAGCCGGCATGTCGGACGACTCCCATGTAGAGCTCATCGGCGTGTCGCAGTTTCCAGTCCGCTCGCTCGAGTTCCTTAACTCCCCAGAGAACCTCGAGAAGGAGATCCGCCGCATCGCCGATGGTGTGCGTATCGAGACCGTCGATACGCTCTTGTCGTCACCTTACATGTCCGATTCGCAGTATCAAAAACTCGCCGACGAGCAGAGAGACCTTGCGCAGCGAATGCGCGAGAGCTCGGCTTTGGAGGGTGGGTCAGCCGAGAGCTTCAATCTCGAGGTGACCGGTGAGTACGGACCCAACCTTCTCATGGAGATCGTTCGGTACGCACGCGTGGCTGGCGCTATCGCCCGCAGCGCTCCCCATGACGTGATCCATGCCCACGACTGGCTGACCATGCTCGCCGGTGTCGAAGCCAAGAGGGTCAGCGGCAAGCCCCTGGTCGTGCATGTCCACGCCACGGAATTCGATCGCAGCGGCGAGAACGTGAATCAGGTTGTCTATGACATCGAGCGATTGGGCATGGAGCGCGCCGACAGAGTCGTGGCCGTGAGCCACTACACAAAAGACATCATCGTTCGGCGCTACGGAATTCCGGCCGGCAAGGTCGAGGTGGTGCACAACGCCGTGACGCGCATCCGCAACGGCCAAGAGAGCCCGGCCGAGCTTGCCCGGCGAGAGAAGGTGGTGCTGTTCCTGGGCCGCATCACGTTCCAAAAGGGCCCGGATTACTTCGTCGAGGCGGCGGCCAAGGTCTTGCGGCACCGCAAGGACGTGCGGTTCGTCATGGCCGGCAGTGGCGATATGGCGCCTCGGATGATCGAACGGGTGGCTGAGCTGAAGTTGGGGCGCAGGTTCCACTTTACCGGCTTTTTGGGCGGCGCAGCGGTGGAGCAGATGTTCCGCGAAAGCGATATCTACGTCATGCCCTCTGTGTCCGAGCCCTTTGGCATTTCGCCGCTCGAGGCCATGGCCTACGACGTACCTGTGATCATTTCGAAGCAGTCGGGAGTGGCGGAGGTCCTGCGTCACGCGCTCAAGGTCGACTTCTGGGATGTGAGTGAGTTGGCGAGCAAAATCATCGCCTTGCTCGACCATGGGCCACTGCGCCAGGAGCTCGTGGAACAAGGGGCCAAGGAGCTGGAGAGCATCCAGTGGAGCAACGCGGCACGCAAGCTCGGCGCCGTGTACGACCAGATTTCGCGAGTCGCTTAAGAGAAGCGCGAACTTTGAGTATCACAAGGTAGGTGGAGACTTCATGATTTACGTTACTTTTTACTTTCAGGTTCACCAGCCCAACCGGCTGCGGCACTACAAGTTCTTCGACATTGGCCGCAGCCATTTCTATGAGGACGATCAAAAGAACGGCGAAATCCTGCGCAAGGTGGCGGGAAAGTGCTATCTGCCCACCAACGGGCTCATGCTCGAGCAGATCAAGCGCCACGAGGGTCGCTTTCGCATCTCCTATTCCATCAGCGGGACGGCTGTAGAGCAGTTCCGCAAGTTCGCGCCAGAGGTGCTCGACTCGTTCAAGGCGCTCGCGGACACGGGTTGCGTGGAGTTCATTTGCGAGACGTTCAACCACTCTCTGGCCTTTCTCTATTCGCGGGAGGAGTGGAGAAGGCAGGTGGCCCTGCACAAGGAGCTCGTCCAGCAGGAGTTCGGCCAGACCCCTACCACCTTCCGCAATACGGAGCTCATCTACAACAACGACGTGGCGGAGGAGGCCGAGGCGCTCGGATTCCGCACCATCCTAGCCGAGGGTGCGGATCGCGTGCTCGGTTGGCGCAGCCCCAACTTCGCCTATCAGCCCGAGCCGTGCACCAAGATGAAGCTCCTGCTCAAGAACTACAGGCTCTCCGACGACATCGCCTTCCGCTTTTCGAACCGCGACTGGGCCGAGTGGCCGATGACCGCCGAGAAGTTCGCGTCCTGGGTGCACGCGGTGGCTGGCGCCGGAGAGACCGTGAACCTGTTCATGGACTACGAAACCTTTGGCGAGCACCAATGGGAAGAGACCGGCATCTTCGACTTTCTGCGCTCTCTGCCAGAGAAAGTGCTCGCGCATCCCGACTTCGCCTTCGCGACCCCGGCCGAGACCTCCTCGAAGCTCTATCCCGTGGCCAAGCTCGATGTGCCCCACTTCGTGTCCTGGGCCGATATCGAGCGCGACCTCACGGCGTGGAAGGGCAACCACATGCAAGAGGATGCGCTCAGCGCGGTCTTTGGTCTCGAGAATCTGGTCATCGCCAAGAACGATCCAGATCTGACTCATGCGTGGCGGTCTCTGCAGACCTCGGATCATTTCTATTACATGTGCACGAAGTGGTTTGCCGACGGAGACGTGCACAAGTACTTCAATCCCTACTCCAACCCCTACGATGCCTACATCAACTACCAGAACGTGCTCGCGGATTTCGAAGAGACGGTCAAAGGGTAGAGTGCGATCGGTCTCCGATAAACAGCGGGATGCACAAGGCTGGCTTGTCTGTCCCCTTCCTCGGGGTATACCGATTTATTCGGCTGACATGCGGCGGCTATCGCACGTCTTGCGAGCAGTGGAGGTTCCATGAACTATCTTTTCGAGGTGAGCTGGGAGGTCTGCAACAAGGTCGGCGGGATCAACACCGTGCTGCGCTCCAAGGCACCCCATGCGGTGCGGGCGTTCGCCGACGGTTACACCTTGCTCGGCCCTTGGCTCGACAGCAACCCGGAGTTCGAGGAGAGCAAGGAAGAAAGCGCCGCCGCGCTCGTCCACACACTCGCCGCTCGGGGGCTCAAGGTGCGGATCGGCCGGTGGGCCATCGCCGGTCGGCCGAGGGTCATCCTCGTGGACTTCAAGGGTCGGGGCGAAACCGACAAGATCCTGTTTTCCTACTGGCAGCAGTTCGGCGTGGAGTCCCTCGAGGGCGGTTGGGATTACATAGAGCCTGTGCTGTTCTCCTCGACCTGCGGCGAGGTGATCGAGGCCATCCACGAAGCGCTCGTCGCGGAGAACGATCGCGCCGTAGCCCACTTCCACGAGTGGATGTGCGGCGGCGGTCTGTTGTACCTCAAGCAGAATGTGCCGGAGATAGGCACGGTGTTCACCACCCACGCGACCATCCTCGGTCGCTCCATGTCTGGTCAGGGACTGAACGTGTACTCCCCGGACATTCGCATCGATCCCTCTGCTGATTCCAAACGCTTTGGCGTTTCGGCCAAACATTCCATGGAGTCGGCGTGTGCGCGGGAGGCCGACGCCTTTACGACCGTGAGCGAGGTGACGGCGGACGAGTCAGAGGTCATCCTCGGCGTGCGGCCCAGCCATGTGGTGTACAACGGCGTCGACGTGTCGGGATTGCCTCCAGCCGCGGAGATGCGCAAGCGCGGCAAGGTCGTGCGCAAGCAGCTCCTGAGCAAGGCTTCGACGTTCCTGCAGCGTGAGCTGTCCGAAGAGGCGCGGCTGTGGGTTTCCTCTGGTCGCTACGAGTTCCACAACAAGGGCTTCGACGTCTTTCTCGAGGCGCTGGCGCGACTGGAGCGCAAGCTCGTCGAGACGCCGCAGGCTCCCGAGGTGGTGGCTTGGTTCCTCGTGGCCTCGGGCCACAAGGGCGTGCCAGACGACGTGCGGCGGCGCATGAGCGAAGGCGGTCCCAAGGACTTTGGCCCGCTCAGCGTCGCGACGCACAAGCTGTGGGACGAGAGCAACGACTCCATCCTGCGCGCCTGTCAGAAACTCGGCTTGCGCAACGCCAAGGAGAACAAGGTTCTCGTGATCTTTACGCCCGCCTACCTCGACGGCGACGACGGCGTCATCGACCTTCCCTACTACGACGTGCTGCCCGGGTTCGACCTGGGAGTGTTCCCGTCCTACTACGAACCGTGGGGATACACGCCGCTCGAGAGCATCGCCGCGACCGTGCCGACCCTGACGACCGATCTCGCCGGGTTCGGCCGCTGGGCGCGCCAGGTTCCCGAGCACGGAGGCGAGGGCGTGATCGTCATCGATAGAGCGGGTCGCACAGACGAAAACGTGCTCATAGATTTGTATTCTGTGCTCGAGCAAAGGGCCTCGTTGGAGCCCAAGAAGCTCGAGGACCTCCGGCGCAATGCCCGGGCCGTGGCCGAGCACGCAGACTGGGGGGAGTTCTTCAAGGGCTATCTCGCGGCTTACGAGACCGCGGCCATGAAGTCGTCTCGAAGAGTCAATACCCTGGATACGAGCGCCTTTTCCGATGATCTCTTTACCGCGTTTCACGGCGCCGAAGGCCCGGGCCCTCATTACCGTTCGTTCACCGTGGTGCCAGCCCTGCCTGCCTCTCTGTCACGGCTCAGCGAGCTGGCTCACAACCTGTGGTGGTCGTGGCATACCGATGCCATGGAGCTGTTCGAGGAGCTCGACGAGAACTTGTGGATCGAGAGCAATCACAATCCAGTGCGCACCCTGGGTCGCGGCCGTCCCGAAATACTATTCGCAAAGAGTCGGGACAAAGCATTTTTAAAAAAATACGAACGAGTGCTGAGCGATCTCGACGCGTACTTGGCGCGGCCCATGCGCCGTTTCGAAAGCGCGCAGTGCGTCTCTCTCGAGCGGCCCATCGCCTACTTTTCCATGGAGTTCTGTCTGCACGAGTGCCTGCCCATCTACTCCGGCGGCCTCGGCGTGCTCTCCGGCGATCACCTCAAGGCAGCGTCGGACCTCGGGATTCCTCTCGTGGCCGTGGGCCTGTTCTACCGTCAGGGCTATTTCAAGCAGAGCCTCGACAGCAAAGGCAACCAGGTCGAGCAGTACCCGTTCCTCGACGCCTCGACCTTGCCCATTTCGGCCGTGCGCCGCAGCGATGGCCGAGAGGCGCGAGTTTCCATGGAGATCGCAGGTCGCCAGGTGCAGGCGCGAATATGGCGTGTGGCCGTGGGCCGAGTCAGCTTGTACCTGCTCGATTGCGACGTGGATGAGAACTCGCCGAGGGACCGACAGATCACTTGGCAGCTCTACGGCGGCGATCGCCGCACTCGGATCGAGCAAGAAATCGTACTGGGCATCGGCGGGACCAAGGTCATCGAGGATGTCCTGGGGATGCACCCCGCGGTGTTCCACCTCAACGAGGGGCACTGCGGCTTCCTGCTCTTCGATCGCATCCGTCGGTTCATGGAGAGGGGCATGTCGTTCGGCGAGGCCCGAGAGGCGGTCAAGGCCACGAGCGTCTTCACCACCCACACTCCGGTGCCGGCCGGAAACGAGTCGTTCGAGCTGAGCCTCATGGAACAGTACTTCACGAGCCTGGCGCCCAAGCTCGGGATCTCCTTCGACGAGCTCGTGGAGCTCGGCCTGTCCCGTTCGGGCACGGCGACCGAGTCGTTCTCCATGACCGTGCTCGCCCTCAAGCTCACGAGCCATGCCAATGCCGTGTCGAAGTTGCATGGCGTGGTGTGCCGTCAGATGTGGAAAGACGTGTGGAAGGACGTTGCCGTCGAGGAAGTGCCTATCACGGCGATCACCAACGGCATTCACCTGACGAGTTGGATCGGCCCCAACATGCAGAGGCTGCTCGGCCAGTACACCGACATTGATTGGGACACAAACCACGACGATTCCGATGCGTGGGCCGGGGTCGACGGCATCCCGGACGAGATGCTGTGGTACGAGCACACGGCCCAGAAACGAAGGCTTTACGACGAGGTTCGCCAGCGAGTCCTGCGCGACTACTCTCGCCGAGGCGAGGATCCGCGGCTCATCCGCGACGTGGTGGAGAGCCTCGATGCCAACGCGCTGACCGTGGGCTTTGCCCGCAGGTTCGCGACGTACAAGCGCGCCGCGCTCCTGTTCAAGGATCGACCGGCTCTGGTGCGTTTGCTCAACGACCCGGAAAAACCGATGATGTTCCTGTTCGCTGGCAAGGCCCATCCGGCCGACGGCATGGGCAAGGATCTCATCCGTTACATCGTCGAGCAGTCACGCACCCCAGAGCTGCGCGGTCGCCTCGTTTACCTCGAGAATTACGACATGGCGCTGGGACGGTTTCTCACCCAAGGCGTGGATCTGTGGCTCAACACCCCCCTGCGACCCCACGAAGCGAGCGGTACGAGCGGCATGAAGGTTCTGGCCAACGGCGGGCTCAACTGCTCTGTTCTCGACGGCTGGTGGGACGAGGGTTTCGAGGAAGGTGCGGGCTGGGCCATTCGGGCGCCCATCCCCACCCTAGGCCTCGATCACCAGGACGAGCTCGACAACATGGCGCTCCTGCAGCTGCTCGAAAAGGAGATCGTGCAATGCTACTTCTCCCGCGATAACAAAAATCTGCCGCGGGACTGGGTGAGGATGATGAAGCAGGGGCTCAAGAAGCTCGCGCCTCACTTCACCACCATGCGCATGGTCTCGGAGTACACCTCCCAGATGTACCTGCCCTCTGCTCAACGGGGCCTCTTGCTCATGGCGGACGACTTCGCCGGCATTCGCGCACTGACGGATTGGAAGCGCAAGCTCGGCGCTCGTTTTTCCACCGTGCGCATCGAGCGGTTGCGCTTGGGCGGCATCGAGGGCGATGTGCTGGCGGCCAACACGACCCTGGAGGTGGAGATGATGGTCAATCCGGGCCGCCTCGAACCCGCGGAGTTGCGCGCCGAGTTGCTCATCGGGCATGGGGATGGCGAGCGGTTCCTCAGTCCTCCGGTCGTCATTGCCTCGGATTCGCCTGAGCCCATGTCCGGCTCGACCAACCTACGGTTCCGCATCACTCACAAGGTCGACACGAGCGGCTTGTACATGTACGCCCTGCGCGTCGTGCCCGTGCACGCCCTGCTGGTTCATTCCCAAGAGACGGGTCTCGTGCGCTGGGCCTGATGCCGTGAGGAGCGTCCTCCTGGGCTTCGCTGGCTTCGCCATGGTTTCGTGCGCGCGCTGTGAGCCCAACAATCTCGAGCCTGTGCTGCGAGCGGAGCTTTCTGTTCCAGGGTCCTCGACTTCCACCAGCTGTATCCCGGGACAGCGGCGTGTCTTTCGGGGAAACCTCCATGGTCATACCGGTCACTCGGACGGCCAGGGAACCCCGAGCGAGGCTTTTGCCTACGCCCGAAACGCGGCAAAGCTCGATTTTCTGGCCGTCACCGATCATCTGGAGCAGCTCTACGATTGGAAGGGCGCTCCCAGCGACGAGCTCGAAAACTGCGAGCAAGCAGCCCGCAGCGCCAGCGAGCCCGGAGCCTTCCTCGCGCTGTGCGGATTCGAATACGGAACTGGCTACCGCTTTCTGCGCTCCACTGGCCACAATAACGTGTACTTCAATAGGGGTCTGTTTCCCCGCATTCAAACCGACTTTCGACAGTTCTACGCGACGCTGGCCGCGTGTGAGGAATGCATCGGGCAGTTCAACCACCCGGCGCGGGAGAGCGACGTTCAGGATTGGAACGACTACGAGTATCATGAGGATGCAGCGCGACAGATGTCGCTGTTCGAGATGAGCGGAGGAGCCGATACGTGGAGCGAGCTTTTTCGAGTTCTCGACGCGGGCTGGCACGTTGGCCCCGCCTTTGGTCAGGACAACCACGAGAAAGACTGGGGAACCAAGAACGAAGGGCGTACGGGCGTGCTCCTCCAAAACCTGACCCTGCCGGAGCTGCGCGAGGCACTGTCTGCACGCCGCACCTTTGCTTCCTGGGATCGCAATGCCAGCATTTCGTTGCACAGCGAGGATGGATGCCCAATGGGCTCGATCCTCAAGGGACGCGCCACAGTGACCCTGCGCGCCTCGGCCGAGGATCCAGACCCTACGGACAGGATAGAGTCTCTTTCGCTGCACGGGAACCGAGGAACCTTGGTGGCGAAACGCATCTGCGAACGGGCAGGCGCTTGTGTTCTATCCGCCACTGTGCAAGTGGGTAAAGGAGTCTACGTGCTCGCTCGAGCGACGCAGAGAGACGGCGACATCTTGGTCTCTGCGCCCATCTGGGTCGAGCCGTGAGCCTCAAGAATCTGTTGAGCGAACTGTCCCAATAGCCCCACGGTGCGATATCGTCGCCCGTGGCAGGAGAACGAAAGCCATGAGCGACGCAGCGGCCAAGATTTCCAAAATGAGAACGGTGGGCGTCTTCATGAACGGCAGGGCGTGCTCAGATACCCTGTTTCATGTCCTCAGTTGCGCCTATGGTCAGCCGATGAAAAACGAAGAGCGCGCGGCCATGCCGCTCGCGGGCGGGATCATGCAGCACGGTTACCAGTGCGGCATGCTGTGGGGCGCCTCTCTCGCTGCCGGGGCGCAGGCGTACCGACTGTTTGGCGCAGGTCCTCTCGCCCAGACGAGGGCCCTTTTAGCTGGGCAACGGCTCGTGGAGTCGTTTCAGGCACAGACGAGCCACACCAACTGCCTCGAAATCACGCAGATGAGCAAATCCTCGACGACCCTGCAGATGATGACGTACTTTTTGCTCAAGGGCGGGACCATCAAGTGCTTTAGCATGGCCGCGACCTTTGCTCCTGTCGCTTTTCGCGCCATCAGCGAAGCCTTCGAGGCGCCCGCTCCCGAGGTGCCTGACCCACCTGTCAATTGCGCTGCCCTCGTGGCGCAGAAGATGGGTGCGAGCGACATCCAGGTGGTCATGGCCGCTGCCCTCGGAGGCGGTATCGGTCTGCTCGGTGGTGCCTGCGGCGCCTTGGGAGCTGCGATATGGCTCGTGGGAATCCGGAGCCTCGAGCAGGGTGTGAAGCTCGATTACAAAGCGCCCGCGGTTGCGGATCTCATCGAGCGTTTCCTGAAGAGCAGCGACTACGAGTTCGAATGTGTGAACATCGTCGGAAAAAAGTTCGCAAGCGTCAGCGACCATGCCTGTCACTTGTGTGCCGGAGGCTGCCAAAAGATCATCGAGACACTGACGGCTGCCTAGCGCCTCGGGAGGATTCATGCCTGTTTTGGAATACGCCGGTCGTCTCGTGCAGCTCAGCGACGAGGGCTTCCTCGTCCATCCCAGGGAATGGAACGAAGAAATCGCTGCCCTACTCGCCCTTTCATCTGAGGGAATCACGGAGCTTTCCGACGAGCACTGGGCCGTGATCCGCTTCATCCGTCAGCACTATCTGTCGCACCGCTTTGCGCCCAAGGTGCGTGCGCTGTGCCTGGCCACGGGCCTGCGCCTCAAGCGAGTGTACGAGCTCTTCCCGAGCGGTCCGGCCAAGGGCGCTTGCAAGGTGGCCGGTTTGTCCAGACCCGATGGTTGCGTGTAGGAGGCTTTTCCCATGGAAGCTGGCAACGACCGAGATGTCTTTCTGCATCTGCCCATCCCTCCCGAGGTCGAGACGATCTACCTCGACAACGGCGCCACCTCCTTTCCCAAGCCGGAAGAGGTCTATGCGTTCATGGACCATTTCTACCGCCGGGCCGGGGTCAACCCTGGCCGTAGTGGTTTCGACCTCTGCCTCGATGCGGGCCATATGATCGAAGAGACTCGGGAGCTGCTCACGGCGTTCTTCGGCGGCACAGACCCCAATCGGCTGGTTTGTCGGGTCTCAGGATAAAATCCCCGTAAACCGGAAGTACATCTCAAATTGAACCAGTCTCGATCGGGATGGATCAGGGAGTGGAGCGTGGGAAGCAG